>JBKPFJ010000007.1:0-8122 GCA_046728795.1 Actinomycetota bacterium
GGAGCCCTTCACGGTCGCGTTGGGACAGCTCGGCCTGCCCCCGGAGCAGATCCTGCACGTGGCCTTCGGGTTCAAGTACGACATCGGGCCGGCGCAGCGCTTGGGGATGCGCACGGCGTGGGTCAACCGCAAGGGCGAGCCACGGCCTGGAGACGAGGTGCCCGACCACGAGTGGCGCGACCTGTGGGGGCTCGCCGAGCTGCTCAGCTAGGGGACGATTCCCACCACGCGGGCCGGCGCCGCGCTGCCGCCTACGAGCTTGAGCGGGAAGCAGGCCACGGTGAAGCCGCTCGGCGGCAGCGAGGCGAGGTTCACGAGCCGCTCGATCTGCGCGTAGACGAGGTCGGCTTGGTGGGCGGCCCAGAAGACGCCGGGCTCGTCGCGCCGCCTGGCTTCCTCGGCCTGGAGGTGCAGTGGCCCGTCCCAGCCCCAGGCGTCGATCCCCATCACCCGAACCCCCCGCTCGTACAGCCAGCACGTGGCCTCGGCGGTGACGCGGGGACCTAGCGCCAGGTACTCGGGCCGGTCGTAGAACTCGTCGCGCCCGGTGCGCAGGAGCACGATGTCGCGCTCCCCGAAGACGTGGCCGATCCGCTCGAGCTCGGCCTCGAAATCGGGGACGTCGACGGGGTCGCCGTCCCCCTTGGCAGAGGCGTCGAGCATGACGCCGTCCCCGTAGAACCAGTCGAGCGGCAGCTCCTCGATGCTCGGCGCGGGCTCGCCGCCGATCGTCGAGTTGTAGTGCCAGGGCGCGTCCACGTGCGTCGTGTTGTGCGTCCCGAGCCGCGTGAACTCGTCGGTGGCCCAGCCCTCGCGGTCGCGCAGCAGCCGGGCCGGCAGGCCGAATAGCGCCTCGATCTCGGCTGCGCCGTGGGCGTGGTCGTGGAAGACGATCTCCGTCCGAAGGGGCTCCGGCAGCTCGGGCGGGCTCGGCTCGATCGGCGCGGACAGGTCGACCAGGCGCACCGGCCCGACCCTACACTCGCGGGCCCGTGAGCGACGGAACGCTGATTCTGCTCGCCGGCTCGCTGCTGGCGCTCGGCATCGCCGCCACGCTGGTGGCCGGTCGCCTGCGGGTGCCCGGCCTCGTGCTGTTCCTCGGCCTCGGGATGGCCATCGGCTCCGATGGGCTCGGCTGGCTCGACTTCGACGACGTGGAGCTCGCCCGCACGATCGGCGTGATCGCCCTGGCCCTGATCCTGTTCGAGGGCGGACTGGCGGCCGGGTGGGGCGAGATCCGCCCCGTGCTCGGCCCGAGCCTCTCGCTTGCGTTCGCGGGCACGGTCGTGACCGCGGCCGTGGTCGGGCTCGCCGCCGCCTGGCTGCTCGACCTGAGCACGCTCGAGGGGCTGCTGCTGGGGTCGATCGTGGCGTCGACCGACGGCGCGGCGGTGTTCTCCGTGCTTCGCGGCTCGAGCATTCCGCGCCGGCTGGCGCGGGTGCTCGAGGGCGAGTCCGGCTTCAACGACCCGGTGGCGATCGTCTTGGTGCTCGGCTTCATCGACGCGATCACGGAGACGGGCTTCGGTCCGCTCGACATGGTGTGGCTCTGCATCCGCCAGCTGGCGATCGGGGCCGCCGTGGGGCTCGGGGCCGGGTGGCTCGCGGCCGAGGGCTTCCGCCGCGTCCGCTTCGCCACGCCGGGCCTCTACCCCGTGGCGTCGGTGGCCGGCGCGGCGCTCGCCTTCGGGATCGCCGATCAACTCCACGGCTCCGGATTCCTCGCCGTCTACCTCACGGGGCTGGCGCTCGGCAGCGCGCGGATTCCCGCCCGCCGCACGGTCGCGGACTTCCACGAGGGACTTGCATGGGTCAGCCAGATCGCCGTCTTCCTGACCCTCGGGCTGCTCGTCTTCCCGAGCCAGTTCGGCGACATCATCGGCGAGTCGCTCCTGATCGCGGCGGTGCTGATGTTCGTCGCTCGGCCGCTCGCGGCCGGCCTGTCGGTGTCGCCTTGGCGATTTCCTCCACGCCAGTCACTGCTGCTCGGCTGGGCCGGCCTGCGCGGCGCGGTGCCGATCGTGCTCGCCACCTTCCCCGTAATCGAGAACGTGCCGAAGGCGGAGCCCTTCTTCAACATCGTCTTCTTCGTGGTGCTCACCTCGACGCTCGTCCAGGGCGCGACCTTCAACCCGCTGGCCCGCTGGTTGGGGCTTACGACCGAGGAGCCGGCGGTGCCCCGGCCGCTCGTAGAGGTCGGGACGATCCGCCGCCTCGGCGCCGAGGTGGTGGAGTTCCCCGTGCGGGAGGGCGACGCCGTGGCGGGCCGCATGGTCAACGAGCTGGGGCTGCCCCGCGAGGCGCTCGTGTCGGTCGTGGTCCGCGGCGAGCAGGCGCTCCTGCCGCGCGGCTCCACCGAGATATCCGCCGGCGATCGTCTCCACATCCTCGTGCGCGGGACGCAGCGGGGCGAGGTGGAGGGCCTCTTCGAGCGCTGGCGCGACGGCCCGCTCACCGAGCCGGAGGAGGTGGTCGTGCCGGTCCTCGGGCGCGCGGCGATCTTCAGCGTCCAGCCGTGGAAGGAAGACGCCGGGGACCCCGGCTCCCCGCAGCGGCTCGACGGGCTCCGCGTGGTGCGGACGCTCCGCACCCGCCGCGGCGAGCCAGGCGCGCTGGTTCAGGTCGAGGACGGGCGCTACGCGGTCACGGGCGAGGGGGTGGTTGCGATCGGCGGGCCCCGCCAGCTGTTCCGCTACTGCCGCGACCGGATCGTCCGCGCCCAGAGCGAGCAGGCCCGCGCCTGGTGGCAGGAGGTGGCCGGCGCCGTATCGCAGCGCGCGGCCCGGTAATGGCGCCCGGCCGCGCGCCGCCCCTGGGGTCGAACGCTGCAGGGACGCATTTGGGTCGTGGTGCGACCAAAAAGCGTCCCTCTAGCTCCCAACCGGCGGCCCGCAGGCGCGCGCTAAGCGCTCACCAGGAGCAGCGCGCTCCAGCCGCGCTCGGTCAGCCGGCGCTCCTCCCGCATGGGAGCGAAGGCGGGCGCTACCTCGTCCGCCTCCCCCGGGAGCAAGCCGGAGGCCAGCAGCACGCGCGGTCGGGCCTCCATCAGCTCGGCCACCCGGAGGAGCAGCGGCCGCATCAGGTTCGCGGCAACCACGTCCGTGGCCGGGGCGGGCTCCGCCCGCAGGTTGACGCGCGCCACCCGTTCGAGCGCCACGCCGTTGTCGCGCGCGTTCGCGGTCGTGGCCTCGATCGCCAGCCGGTCGGAGTCGAGAGCCACGACGGGCGAGAAGCCGAGCCGGGCGGCGGCGATCGCCAGCACTCCCGAGCCGCAGCCGAGGTCGGCGAAGGAGGCCCGCGGCTCGACCCCGAGCAGCAGCTCCAGGCACAGCCGGGTGGTGGGGTGGGCGCCGGTCCCGAAGGCGCGCCCGGGGTCGATCACGAGGTCGACCACGCCCGGTCGTATGGCGGGCGCCTCCCATGGCGGACGCACCCAGATTCGCCCGCCTACGAGCACCGGCGCGTGGAAGCGCTTCCAGCGCTCGGCCCAGTCGTCCGGCACCTCGCTGCCCCGCACGGTCACGCGCACGCCTGCCACCTCGGCATCCCCCTCGCCGAGCGCGGGCAGCTCGCCCGGCGCGCCGTAGAGCGCGAACTCGACGAAGCCGTTGCCATCCACCTGCTCGAGGCCGGCGGGAGACAGCTCGAGGAGCTCGGCCAGCACCCGCTCGGCGGCGTCCGCGGGGGCGCGGACCGCGAGCCGGATCAGCGGAACGCGCGCTTCACCTTCGCGAACAGCGACTCCTCCTCAGGCGCGCGCAGGTTCTCCGGGCCGAGCGAGCCGCCCAGCTCCTCGAGCAGCTCCTGCTGGCGGGCGCTCAGGTTGCGGGGGATCACCACGTTCAGCACCACCCGCTGGTCGCCCCGGCGCCCGCGTCCGACCGAGGGCATGCCCTTGCCCCTCAGGCTGATCACGGTGCCGGGCTGGGTCCCGGGCGGCACCTCGATCTCCTCCTCGCCGTCGAGCGTCGGCACGGTCAGGGTGGTCCCCAGCGCCGCGGCGGGCGCCGCCACGTCGACGGCCGTGACCAGGTCGTTGCCGTCGCGCAGGAAGCGCTCGTCCTCGCGCACGCGCACCAGGACATAGAGGTCTCCCGGCGGGCCGCCGCGCTCGCCGGCGTGGCCGCGCCCGCTGAGCCGGATCCGCTGCTCGTCGGCGATTCCGGCCGGGACGTCCACCTGGAGCGCCTTGCGGATGGCCCGGCGGCCGCGCCCGCCGCACTCGCGGCAGGGCTCCCTCGCCACCCGGCCCTCCCCGCCGCAGACGTCGCAGGGATGCGCGCGCACGAGCTGCCCGAAGGCGGTCCGCGACACGCTCCGGATCTGGCCCGTTCCCTCGCAGCCCGGACAGATCTCGATGGGCGTGCCGGGCTCGGCGCCGTTGCCGCGGCAGTGCTCGCAGGTGTCCACGAGCTCGTAGGCCACCTCCACGGAGGCGCCGCGGGCGGCCTCCTCGAGCGTGATCTCGGCCTCGACGGCGATGTCGCCCCCGTGCACGGGACCGGGCCCCCGCCCGCCGAACGCGCCCCCAAAGCCGCCGAACGGGTCGCCCCCGAAGAAGGCGTCGAAGATGTCGGCGAACGAGCCGAACCCGTGGCCGGTCGGCGCGTAGCCGCGCGAGTCGAGGCCGTCGAAGCCGTAGCGGGCGTATACGGCGCGCCGCTCGGAGTCGGAGAGGATCTCGAAGGCCACGGCCGCCTCCTTGACCTTCTCCTCCGCCTCCGGGTCGTGGCTGTTCACGTCCGGGTGCAGCTCCCGCGCGAGCACGCGGAACGCTTTCTTCACTTCACGCTCGTCGGCCTGGCGCGAGACGCCGAGCACCTCGTACGGGTCGCGCCTCACTCGTCGTACACCTCCCCGACGAAGCGCGATAGCTCTGCCGCCGCCTGGCGCACGGCCGTGATCGCCCGCGGGTAGTTCATGCGCAACGGGCCGATCACCGAGACGGCGCCCAGGTTACGGCGCGCCAGCCCGTAGTTGGCCGCGACCATCGAGAGCGACTTCAGGGCGGGGGCGCGATTCTCCTCGCCGATGCGCAGGTAGACGCTGGGCTCCGAGAGGGACTCGCGCAGCACCGCGAGCAGCGCCACCCGGTGCTCGAGCACCCCGAGCAGGCCGGCCAGCTGCGGCAGCTCCTGGAAGCGGTGCTCTGAGAGGAGCCGAGCGGCGCCGTCCACGAAGAGCGTCTCCCCGGCCGTGTCCTCGAGCTCGGTGAAGGCAGGCGCCAGCGTGGCGAGGAACTCGCGCTCGGCCTGGGACAGCCCCGGATCGACGAGCTTGGCGAGCAGCAGCCGGGCCCCCACGTCCATACCGCCGAGGGCCTCGTTCAGGTAGCTGCCGGCCCAGTCCAAGAGCCCGGCGTCCACGGGGTCGTCGTAGGAGACGACGCGCTTGGTCACGCCCCCCGTGGAGGTTATGACCACGACCATGGCCACCTGCGGCTGGAGGAGCAGCACCTCCACCCGGCGGATCGTGGCGGTCTCGATCGGCGGGGCCGTGACGAGGGCAAGTAGGTTCGTGACCTGGGAGAGCTGCTCGGTGGTCGAGCGCATCGCTTCGTCCACCTCGCGGCGCATGTCGGACAGCTCCACACCCGGGCGCGGTGCCGGCAGTCCCCCCGCCTGCATCAGCTCGTCCACGTAGAGGCGGTAGCCGCGGTCGGTGGGGATGCGCCCCGCGCTCGTGTGGGGATGTTGCAGCAGGCCGGCCTCCTCGAGGCGGGCGAGCTCGGACCGGACCGTCGACGGTCCCCAGGGCACGTCCTCCAGCTCGGCGATCCACTTAGACCCGACGGGCTGCTCGCGCTCGACGTGGGCCTCGACCACCTTGCGCAGGATGAAGCTCTGCCGCGTGTTGATCTCCACGCCTTGAAGGTACTAGGGCCGCTGGAGCTCGGCCCGGGCGTTCTTGATGATCTTCTTCCCGCCCTGCTCGGCCTCGGAGGCGATCACGATCCGGCCGTCGTCCTCCTCCTGGACCGTGCCGGTCACCGTGATCTCCTGCTCGGGCAGGCCCATGCCGCGGAACTGGACGGACAGCCGCCTCAGCGAACGCGGGTCAGACCCCACGGCCTGAGTGCACGCCCGCGCCACCTGGGCCATGGAGTAGAGCCCGTGCAGGATGTTGCTCGGCAGCCCCACCTGCTTGGCGAACTCGGGGTCTATGTGGATGGGGTTGAAGTCACCGGAGGCGCCGGCATAGCGGTGCGGGAGGTACCTGTCCGGCGTCACCTTGAGCTCCACGTCCACGTCACACCCCCCTGACTATGTTGGTCCACGTGCCGCGCACGACCTCCTCGCCGGCCTCGTTCGTGGAGACCGACTCGAACTCGTAGAACCCCATGCCGCCCGCCTCGCGGATGTCCCGGACCCGGGTCGTGGTCGTGACGACGTCCCCCGAGCAGACCGGCTCGCCCCACTCGAACTCCTGACCCCCGTGCACCATCATCGCGAAGTTGATGCCCACCTCGGGGTCGAGCACGGCGGGGCCGACCGATCCCGCGGAGTAGACCACGGCGAACATGGGCGGAGCGGGGATGTCGCGGAAGCCGGCCGCCCTGGCCGCCTCGCGATCGAAGTAGACGGGATTGTCCTCGCCCACGGCCTGCGCGTACTCGCGGATCTTCTCCTTCCCCACCTCGTACTCGTAGGGCGGGTAGGCCTTTCCCTTCGCGCTGGTGTCGAGGCTCATCGCGGCGGGCAGTCTATTGGGGTCCGATGCCGATCTTCGTGGTCCAGAAACACGACGCGAGCCGCCTGCACTACGACTTCCGCCTGGAGGTGGACGACGTGCTGCGCTCGTGGGCGGTGCCGAGGGGGCCGTCCACGAACCCGGCCGACAAGCGGCTCGCGGTGCCGGTGGAGGACCACTCGCTCGAGTACGCGGACTTCGAGGGCGTGATCGGCGAGGGCTACGGCGCCGGCTCCGTGATCGTGTGGGACGCCGGCGACTACGAGAACGCGGGCCGGCGACCGATTGCCGACGCGCTGGCCGAGGGCCACGCGGTCTTCGAGCTCCAGGGCCACAAGCTCCGCGGGCGCTGGGCGCTCCAGCGCGTCGCCGAAGACCGCTGGCTCCTGATCAAGGCCGCCGACGAGCACGCCGACCGCGAGCACGACCTGCTCGCCGATCGTCCCGAGTCGGCGCTCTCGGGCCGCACGATCGAGGACCTCGGGTGAAGCTGTTGGACGAGGAGCGGGCGCTCGTCCGAAGGGCGTCCCAGCCGCGCTCGTTCGAGCCAATGAAGGCTGTCCTGACCGACAAGCGCTTCTCGGACGAGGGCTGGATCTTCGAGCGCAAGCTCGACGGCGTCCGCTGCGGCGCCTTCCGCTCGGGCAACCGGCTGCACCTGCTCTCCCGCGGCGGTCAGGAGCTCGTCTACCCCGCGCTGCACGAGGCCCTGCTCGCCGAGGAGGCGCGCGACTTCGTGGTCGACGGCGAGGTGGTCGCCTTCGAGGGGTCCCAGACCAGCTTCGCCAAGCTGCAGCGCGCGCGCCGTGAGCACGTGCCGGTGTTCCTCTACGTCTTCGACGTCCTGCATTTCGACGGCTACGACGTGACGCGGCTCCCGCTGCGCACGCGCAAGCGACTGCTGCGGTCGGCCCTGTCGTTCCACGGCCGTGTGCGCTTCACCCGGCACCGCAACCGCGACGGCGAGGCCTACTTTCGCGAGGCCTGCCGCAAGGGCTGGGAGGGCCTCATCGCCAAGCGCGCCGACTCGCCGTACGTGACGAGCCGCTCGCGCGACTGGCTCAAGCTCAAGTGCTCGGCCGAGCAGGAGCTCGTGATCGGCGGCTTCACGGAGCCGCGTGGATCGCGCACCGAGTTCGGCGCTCTGCTCGTGGGCTACTACGAGGACGGCACGCTCCGCTACGCGGGGAAGGTGGGCACCGGCTTCGACCGCGAGACGCTGCGCGAGCTGGGAGCGGCGATGCGCGAGCGGGAGGTCGACGATCCGCCCTTCGCGGACGTCCACCCCATCCCGAAGGGCACGCGCTGGACGAGGCCCGATCTCGTTGCCCAGATCGGCTTCACAGAGTGGACGCGCGACGGGCGCCTTCGCCATCCGCGCTACCTCGGCCTGCGCGAGGACAAGCCCGCTCGCGACGTGGTGCGCGAGCGT
>JBKPFJ010000166.1:0-7160 GCA_046728795.1 Actinomycetota bacterium
CACGACGATCTTCAGCCCCTTGGCCTTGACGTACTCCTGCATGATCACGAGCTCGCGCTGAAGCTTCTGAAGCTCCTTGTCGAACTCCTTGCGAGACAGCTTCTTCGGCGTGGTCGGGGCGTTCGCTCGCTGTCCGTCCGACGATCCAGCGCCCGCTGCGGCCCTCTCCGCCTGCTTCTTGCCCACCTTCGGCGACTTCTTGGCCATCGACTCCCCTCCCTCTGCGCTCGCACGAGTCTAGAAGCTTCCGGCCCGCCAGGAAGCCGCCCTCTCCAGGCCAGCATCGCCTGTCAGGGCCGCCACGCCGCCGCCCGCGATGAGCACCAGAGACGCTTGCTCCCGGGACTCGGAAGCCGCGGCTTCCATGCCGTTGGCCTATGCCCGGGAGCAGTACGCGAGCGGCGCGAGCTGAGAAAGCGACACAGGGGCCGGGCTTGGCCCGGCCCCTGACCGCCGCCGGGCTCCGGTGGTCAGTCGTTGATCGGGACGAGGCCCGCCGGCGCCAGGCGCGCGATCGCGAGTGTCGGCCGCGATGGGCGCCGGCCGGCGTCCTCCGCGCGTTCCTTGCGCGCCACCGCCGCGCGCACGAGCCTCCCGCCGACGTAGCGGAGGGGCTCTGGCGGCAGCCAGCCGCCGGTGGGCTTGCGAGCGAGCCCGCAGGATGCCCACTCGTCGCCGAGGCCGAGCGCCAGCGACGCCAGGATGCGGCCACCCAGCCGCGACGGCCCGACGCCGTTGCCCGAGTAGCCCGCGCCGCAGAGCAGGTCTTCCCGGCCGCCGAGGCGCCAGAAGAACGGAAGGCCGACCAGCGTACGGTCGATGGGGCCCATCCAGGTGTGCGTTATCGGCGCGTCCGCAAGCGCCGGGAAGATGAAGCGCAGGCCGCGCCGAACCTCGTCCGCGCGCGGGGATGGGCCGTCGAACCGCGTTCCGACGCGGCCGCCGTAGGCGAGCTTTCCGCCGCCCTGGCCAAAGACGAGGCGACCATCGAGCGTCGTCCGGTAGTAGTTCACGAGCAGGCGGGAGTCGTCGATGCACATCCCGCTGGTCCAGCCGATCTCCCTCAGCCGGTCGGGGATCGGGGCGGAGGCGATCACATCGCTGGCGACCACCACGACGGCGCCGCGCACCTCGCGTAGCCGCGTCGCCCACGCGTTCATCGCCAGCACAACGCGCCCCGCGGTCACAATGCCGCCAGGGGTGCGCACCCGGGGCGGTCGCTCCCGCTGCAGCGCCCTCATCGGCGAGCGCTCGAAGATCCGCACCCCACGCTCGAGTGCCGCGCGCCGCAGTCCTCGCGTCAACCGCGCCGGATGCACCGTCGCCGCGGTGGGCTCGAAGATGCCGGCGAGGTGCGAGGGGGAGCCGGCGCGACGGGCCACTTCCTCGGGCTCCAGCCGGATGAACGGCTGCTCGCCGTGGCGCTCGATCGCCGCAAGCGTCGAGCCCCACGCGCCCAGCTGGCTGCGGTTGGTGGCGGCCCAGAGCCAGCCGTCCTCGCGAAAGTGGGCATCGATGTCGTGCTCGCGGCAGAATGCCCCGATCTCGGTGACCGCGGCCGCCGAGGCGCGCGCCAGGCGCAGCGCCTCGGCCGCTCCGCACACTCGCTCGAGCGCCTGAAACTTCGCCCACAGCGAGAGGACGAAGCCGCCGTTGCGCCCGCTCGCACCGGCGCCGCAGACGTCGGCCTCCAGCAGGGCGACGTCAAGCCCGGGCTCGCGCTCCTTGAGGGCGAGGGCGGTCCACAGGCCGGTCAGCCCGCCGCCGACGATGCAGACGTCGGCCCGCAGGTCGCCGTTCAGCGGCGGCTGTTCCTCGGCCGGATCGAGCGCCTCTTGAAGCCACAGGCTGCGCGCGGCGGCTGCCGCCCGGCTCATCGCCCCTTGAACGAGGGGAGCGGGTACTGCAGGGAGGCCTTCTTCACGTCGCTCGGCGCCACCGCCACGATCTCGCCCTTCTTGATCTGGACGAGGATGGGCGCCGGCAAGGTGTTGTCGTGGAAGTGGTCGCCGCTGGAGTCGAACTTGATCGGCCCGTAGAACGTCTTGATGTCCGTCTTCCCGATGATCTCGTTGAGCTTCGTCCGGTCCTCCTGGGCGAGGTGGGGCTCCTTGCCGAGCTCCTTCAGCGCCAGCTGGAGAACCTCGCCGGACACCGAGCAGGCCGCGGCGGTGTAGTCCGGCGCGCTCCTGTACTTGGTCTCGTACTTGCTCGCGTATTCCTTCGCCGTGCCGAAGACGTCGTCCCGGTAGGGGAACTCCGGGGTCCAGTCGACCAGGCCAAGGACGCCGTCCGCGTCCTTCTTGAGCTCGTCCGCGAACGACGGCTCGGTGACGCCGTAGTGCATGATCATCGCCTTCGGCGTGAAGTTGAGCGACTTCGCCGCCTTGACGGCGTCGATGAGCACGGTGTCGTGGCCGCCGATCCCCAGGATGTCCGGGTTCTTGGAGGCGACCCCGCTCAGGATCGGCGTTAGGTCCGCATCTGGCGGGAACTGCGAGTTCTGCATGACGTCGAGCCCGGCTTCCTCGGCACCCTTCGCGAACCCCGCAGCCGCGTCCTCCGAGAACGGTTCGTTGGCGCCGAGGACGACGGCCGATGCCGGCTTGGGGCTCGCCGAATCGACGATGAACTTCAGCGCCTTGTCCGCGGTCAGATCGACCGAGGGGATGATCCCGTAGGTGAACTGTGGCTGCGGCTTCCAGTTGCCGGGCGACTCAGCCGAGCCGGCGATGCACGGCACCTGGTACTTGGCGCAGATCGGGTTCATCGCCAGCTGCACCCCGCTCGTGTACGAGCCGAAGATCGCGTCGACGTTCTCCTGCTCGGCCAGGCGGGTGACCGCGTCGGCGCCGACGTCCGGCTGGCTCTTGCAGTCCTCCACGGCGAGATCGATGCGGTACTTCTTGCCGCCGACGTCGATCCCGCCCCGCTTGTTGACGGTGTCGACCCAGAACTCGTAACCGCGGCGCGCCAGCTGGCCGCCGGAAGCGTCTGCCCCGGACAGCTCGAGCACGGCGCCCACCTTGAACGTGCCCGCGCCGCCGCCGCCGCCGTTGTCGCCGCCGCAGGCCGAGAGTAGCCCGGGCCCGATTGCGACGCCGCCGGCGAGCGCACCGGAGCGGATCAGGAACTGCCGTCGTGTGACGTTGTCGGTCATGACTCCTCCCTTCAACCTCCGTCGGGGCGCTCAGCCGGGCGCGCCGAGGTAGAGGTTCATGAGCTGCCGGTCGTCCTCGATGTCGGCCGGACGGCCCTCAAAGCGGTTGCGCCCTCCGACGAGCACGTAGAGGCGGTCGGCAATGCGCATCGCCTCGCGGATGTTTTGCTCAACGACCAGCACGCCGACCCCGCGCTCGGCGAGCGCCGAGACGCGGTGAAGCGCCTCCGTTGCCAGCCGTGGTGACAGGCCCGCGGAGGGCTCGTCGAAGACCATGAACCGCGGGCGGGCGATCAGGGCGCGCGCGATCGCCAGCATCATCTGCTCACCGCCGCTGAGGTTACCGCCGTCGACCGACAGGCGCTCGCCCAGCCGGGGGTACTCCTCGAGCAGCTGGGCGATCCGCTCGTCCAGCTCGCGCCGGGAGTCCAGCGTGTAACCGCCCATGCGCAGGTTGTCGCGCACCGAGAGCCGCGGGAACACCCCGCCGCCCTGTGGCATCAGCGCGAGGCCGCGCGCGAGCACCTCATGCGACGGCAGCCCGGTGATGTCGTCGCCGTCGAGCATCACGCGGCCGTCCCAGGTGTCGATCGCACCCGCGATCGCCTTGAGCAGCGTGCTCTTGCCGGACCCGTTGGGACCGAAGATGCAGGTGATCTCGCCGGCACCGGCCTCCACCGACACCCCGTGCAGGATCTGGACGGTGCCATATCCGGCGACGACTCCCTCGGCGCGCAGTCGCGTCACTCCACCGACCTCCCGAGGTACGCCTCGACCACCTGCTGGTCGCGCGCCACCTCCTCGAATGGTCCCTGGGCCACGATCTCGCCGGCATCCATCACGATCACCCGCTCGCAGATCGTGCGGACGAGCTCCATGTCGTGCTCGATCACGACGAACGTCCGGCCCTGCTCGCGCAGGCGCCCGACCTCGGCGAGGATGATCTCGCGGAGGCGCGGGTGCACGCCCGCCGTGACCTCGTCGAGCAGGATCAGGTCGGGGTCGTGCATGAGCACGCGGCCGAACTCGAGCAGGCGTTGCTGGCCGCCGGAGAGCGTCGCGGCGAGGTCGTCGGCCACGCGGACGAGGTCGAGCGCGTCGATTACCTGCTCGGCCCGCTGGGGCGCATCCTTCCAGCTGCCCTGGACCGTGGCTGTCAGCAGGTTCTGGCGCACGGTCATGTTGGTGAACAGGCCCGGGATCTGGAAGGTCCGCCCCAGCCCGACGCGGGCGATCCGGTGCGACGTCCAGCCGGTGACGTCGCGTCCGAGCAGGCGGATGGTGCCCGCGGTGGGCGCGTGGAGGCCGGTCACGAGGTTGAACACCGTGCTCTTGCCGCTGCCGTTGGGACCGATGATGCCCACGATCTCCTGGCGCTCGACCGTAAAGCTGACCCCGGCGACCGCCTGGACGCCGCCGAAGTCGCGGCGGAGGTCATGCACCTCGAGGACGCTCATCTCGCCCGACCGGAATCAGCTGGCGCACGAGGCGCAGCCGGCGTGTGGCCGGCCACAGGCTCGCCAGACCATCCGGGAGGAACACGACGACGAGGGCCACCAGCGCGCCGACCATCGCGATGTAGCTCGTCGTGTCTCCGAACGCGGCCAGGAATTGGCGGTTGACGATGTACAGCACGGCGGCGCCCAGTGCCGGGCCCCAGGGGTGGCCGAGCCCGCCAATCAGGGCCATCACCACCATCTGGTCCGTGATCTCGGTGCTCAGGACGCTCGGCGGGTTGATGAATGTGATCCAGTAGGCGTTGATGCCGCCGAATACGGCTGGGATCACTGCGCTGAGCACGAACGCCTCGTTCTTCACCAGCGTCGTGTTGATCCCGACGCTCTCCGCGGCAGCCTCGTTGTCCCGGACCGCCTTGACCTTGTAGCCGAAGCGGGAGCGCTCGAGCAGCACGTAGGCGACGACGTAGGCGACGATCGCTGCGATCAGCATCACGTAGAAGAAGTAGGAGGTGCTCGGCTGAACGGGCAGCGTGAGCCCGAAGGAGCCGCCGGTGAAGTCCGCGACGTTGACTAGCTCGGCGACCGCCGCAGCCAGCGCCCATGTGGCGATGGCGAAGTAGGCACCGCGTAGCTTCAGCGTCGGCCAGCCGACGATCGCCGCGACCACCGCGGCGACCGCGGCAGCGACCGGCAGCGTCAGGAAGAAGTTCCAGTGGCGCTCGGGCTGCATGAGCAGGGCCGTGGTGTAGGCGCCCAGGCCGAAGAACGCGGCGTGGCCAAAGCTGACGTAGCCCGCATAGCCGCCGATGATGTTCCAGGCCAGTGCGAGTCCCGCCCACATCCAGACGCCGGTGAAGATCCGCGTCCAGTAGTCGCCGACCCAGGCCGGCAGCGTGAAGACGACGACGGCGACGACGACGAAGGCGAGCACGCGCGGCAGCGTTATGGAGCCCCTCATACCGCGATCCCCCGGCGCAGGATGCCCCTCGGCGAGACGAGCAGGGTGAGGAACAGCACGCCGAAGACGATCGCCAGCGTATAGCTCGCCCCGATGTAGACGGTCACGATCGCCTGCAGCACGCCAAGGAAGAGGCCGGCCACGAGAACCCCGAGCACGGAGCCCAGCCCGGCAAGCACGACCACGAAGAAGGCCAGCAGCGCGTACTGCGGCCCGACCTGGGCGGTGACGGCGTAGATCGCCCCGATGAGGACGCCCGCCATCCCGGTAAGGCCAACGTAGGCCGAGTACACCAGGGCGCTGATGCGCTTGACGTTCACGCCCATCAGCCCGGCGTTCTCCTTGTTCTGGGCGGTCGCCCGCACCGCCAGGCCCGTGCGGGTGAGGTACAGGAAGCCGATGAACAGCCCTGTGGCGACGATCGCGAAGATGAAGCCGGCCAGCCGCAGCCACGGGACGTCCAGTCCGACGACGCTGAGCGTGCCGGTGGCGAAGCCGGTGTGCACCGTGCGTGGGTCGAAGCCCACCGTCGTCAGCATCGTCCCCCGGGCCAGCGTGGCGATCCCGAACGTGAACGCCAGCGCCATGAGCGCCGGCCGCGCGTACCGGCTGGTGCGAACGCGGTAGATCAGGGGCGCGAGCAGCCAGCCTGCGGTGGCGAAGACCACGAAGACC
This sequence comes from Actinomycetota bacterium, assembly GCA_046728795.1. Lineage (GTDB taxonomy): Bacteria > Actinomycetota > Thermoleophilia > Solirubrobacterales > Thermoleophilaceae > JBKPFJ01. The sequence continues at coordinate 6,254 of JBKPFJ010000166.1, forward strand.
ACCGGCAGCGCCGCGAACGGGTCGATGTCGAACCACGCCCTCGCGCTCACGCCGGCGAACGCCCCCAGCATGACCCATTCGCCGACGGCGAAGTCGACGACGTCGAGTACGCCGAAGGCGAGCGAGAAGCCGATGCTGATCGTGACGTACAGCCCGCCGACGAGCAGCCCGTTAACCAGCGTCTGGAACAGCAGCTGCACCGCTTCGCTCCTTCACTCTCACCGCGGGGCGCCTGCCCCGCTGTTCGTGAAGAGTGCCACGGCGCGATCTCCACCGGGATCGACAGCAGGGGGAGGGGAGGGTCGGCCTTGGCCCTCCTCCCGTGCCGCTAGGGGTCAGGGCGTCGCCGCGGGGGGGACGTCGGCGTCCGGACCTTCCGGAGCGGGTGAGTCGGGCGCAGGCCCGCTCGATCTCCGCACGACGAGCACGACCGGAAGCACGGCGTCCGGGGCCGGGTTCCCCTCGAGGAGCGCGAAGAGGCGCTCCCCGGCGAGCATTCCCTTGCTCACAAGCGGCTGGCGGACCGTGGTTAGCGGCCGCCGCGAGCGAGCGGTCTCGGGGATGTCGTCGAAGCCCACCACGGACAGATCCGCCCGCAGCTCGGGGCCGAGCTCCCGGGCGCCGCGGAGGGCTCTTAGCGCGAGCTGGTCGGTGGGTTCCTGGCGCGGCCGACGGGCCCCGGACCTGAACAGCGCCACCGACAACGGCCTGGCCCGGGCGGCCGAGCTGCTCGAGCTGTCCGTGCCCGAGGTCAAGAACAGGGCCACGATCTCGGGCGCGATCGAGATCGGCCGCCACCCCGGCGTGGTCCAGGTGACCTTCCGGGCGCCGGTGGAGCGTCTCGAGCGACGCGGGCTCTTGGCCTACGCCGGCGAGCAGTACGCGAACGGGGCGAGCTGAGAAAGGG
>JBKPFJ010000039.1:0-11770 GCA_046728795.1 Actinomycetota bacterium
CCCCTGGACGTATCAGCAGCTCCCGAATGGTCCCCCGACGGACCTCTACCCTGGCCGAATGCGCAGCCCGACCTCCAGCGTCGCGTTTGCGGTGGCGGGGGCCGGCTTCCTACTGGCGGCCGGGCCGGCGCTCGCCTCACCGCGTGCCGCTCGGCAACTGAAGTCGGCGGCGCAGGCGCCGGCGGCGCAGCTGAAGCGGGTCGAGGTGAAACGCAGCCACGGCAGTCGCTTCATCCGCTACCGCCAAGAGGTCGGCGGACTGCCCGTGCTCGCGGCGGAGGCCGTCGTCACGGACACGCGAGGCGCACGTGGCGACCTCCTGCTCGATGGCACGCACGGCGGGGTGCGCGCGCCAGGTAAGGCTCGGGTCCCTCGCTCGCGCGCTATCGCGGCCGCTCGGCGAGCGGCTGGGGTCGAGCGGCTCCGCGGCCGGCCGGCCCCGGAGCTCGCGGTGCTCCCGGACGGGTCGCGCTCCAGGCTCGTGTGGCGAGTCGAGCTGCCTTCCAGGCGACCGCTAGCGAGCTTCGAGGTCCTGGTGGACGCTCGGACCGGGGCGCCCCTGCGGGTGCGCGACCTCCTCCGGCGGGCGACGCTCAACACGCGGGTTTTCGACACGAACGCTGTTGTCGACAAGGGCACCCGCGTCGGCCTGGAGCAGGAGGCCGGCAACGACAACAACAGCCCCGACTTCGTCTACAGCCCGGTGACGCTCAATCGTCTCGATGCCGGCACGCCCGTCTGCCTCAATGGACAGTGGGTCGAGGCGACGCTTCCCTCCGGGGACGTGTGCTCGGTCAGCGCGACAGTTGACCGCAGCCAGAGCGCGTTCGAGGCGGTCATGGCCTACTTCCACGTCGATCGCGCCCAGCAGTACATCCGCTCCCTGGGGTTCACCAGCGTCAATGCACGTCGCCAGCCCGTGATCGCCAACGCCTTCTCGGAAGACAACTCCTTCTATGACCCGCTCGATCGGACGATCAACCTGGGCAGAGGGGGAGTCGACGACGGCGAGGATGGGGAGGTGATCGCCCACGAGTACGGGCACGCCGTCCAGGACGACCAGGTCGCGGGCTTCGGCAACTCGAACCAATCTGGCGCCATGGGCGAGGGCTTCGGCGACTACCTCGCCGCCGCGATCGCCCGGACCTTCGTCCCTAACCCGAGCTTCGATGCCTGCGTCGCGGAGTGGGACCAGCTCGGCTTCAACGGCGGGGACTGCCTGCGCCGCGTGGACACCGGAAAGACGGTCGCCGACGCGCAGGCCGACTGCCCCAACGATCCGTTCTTCCCGGGACCGGAGATCCATTGCGAGGGCGAGGTCTGGTCCGGAGGCCTGTGGACGATCCGAAACGCGATAGGCGGCACCACGGCGGATCGGCTCGTGATCCAGTCGCATTTCAGCCTGACGGCTACCGCGAGCTTCGACCAGGCCTCGCGGGCGCTGCTGTCCGCCGATGCTGCCCTCTACGCGGGCAGTCACTCGGGAACGCTCAAGGCGGTGCTCGGCGCGCGAGGGCTGCTCGACGTGGAGCACCTTGACGACACACCGTCTAGCGCCACCCCGCTTGCCGTGCCCGGCCACGCGGACGGGCGACTTTCCGCAGGCAGTGACACCCACGACGTCTACCGCGTGCAGCTGACGAGCGGAGGTCCAGTCGTGATCCGCCTCCGCGCCGCGGCCGATTACGACCTGAGGTTGCTACCGCCCGGGTCCGCGAGCGTGGATACCGGCCCGGTCGCGTTCTCGGAGCACCCCGGCGGGAACGAGGAGATCCACTACAGGCCTCCTGCGAGCGGCACCTACTTCATCGACGTGCGCGCGATCTCCGGCTCCGGCCCCTACACGCTCGAGATCGCCTCCGACGACGCCGACGGTGACGGCGTCGCGAACGGCAGTGACAACTGCCCGAGCGAGGCGAACCCTGCGCAGCGGGACTGGGATGGCGACGGGCGGGGCGACGTGTGCGATGCGAGCGCGCGCATCTCGATCAGGAGCATCCGCACGCGCGGAAGTCGCGTACGGGTGAGGGGCCGCATGCTGCCCACCCTGTTGCCGGCGCGTGCGTACAGGCTGCGCGTCTCGAAGCGCGTGTGCCGCGGTGATCGTTGCCGGTACCGTCAGGTCCGAGTGCTCCGGGCGCGTCGCGCGCGGCGCGGCCGAGTCGAGCTGAGGCTGCGGCTGGCTCCCGGCCGCTACCGCCTGCGCGCCGTCCTTCGCGCCCAGGGTTACCGCCACGCCCGAAGCTCAGCACGCCGACTGCGCATTCGGCGCTGACCGGACCTGACCCGAGCAGGGCTACACTTGCCGCGTGCACGTACCAGCGCGCATCGCGGAGGCCCACGAATGTCGCCAGTGCTGCGCCTTCTGCGACCGCATGGTTCACCCCTCGGGCTGCATCTCCTCGGGCTGCCGCTTCCTCTACCTCTACGACGACGAGGACACCGGCCGCCGCTACATGGGCTGCATGAACAAGGTCTTCAAGGGCGAGATCGACCTCGAGCTGTTCCACCAGGCGGAGCGCACGAGGCACGGGTTCGGCGGGGTGAAGATGACTGGCATGCCCCTGCCCCAGTGCCGCTGCACGGTGGAGCGCGCCTACGACGGCTACGGCGAGCCGTTCGAGTGCGTCAACCCGGGCTTCTTCGTCAAGCCCGAGGTCGAGGACTTCGACCTACGCGACGCCCTCTAGACCGTGACATCGGGCTCCGGCCCGTGTTCACGTAGTGACATCGGAAGGAAGGGGTGCCCACCATGTGGATCTCTAAGCGAGCCCTCGTCGCCGTGCTCGGCGCCGCGGCCGCGGCCCTCTCGCTCGCCGTCGCCGTGGGTGCGGTCGGCAAGTCGGGCGGGCACGGCAAGCCGCTCGTGAAGGAATCGCTCGCGCCGTCGCTGACCACCGACCCGCCGTTCCATGGCGTCTCGCCCGGCGGCGCGCCGTGGGAGCTGAAGCGCGGCCAGGTGCGGATCAAGCGGAACGACAAGCTGAACCTGCGCGTGAAGGGCCTCGTGATCCCGGCGATGGGCACGCCAGGCGGCGTGACCACCGTGAGCGCCTCCCTCTACTGCGGCGCGGACTCGGAGACGGACGCGGCGGACACGACGCAGGCGGTGCCGATCTCGCGGAAGGGGAACGCGCGCATCCACGACACTTCCTTCGACGTGCCCGACACTTGCCTCGCGCCGGTCATCCTCGTGCACCCGAACGGCAACACGAGCGCCTACATCGCGGTGGACGGCTGGCGGCTCCTCTGAATCATGCTGTACCAGTTGCCGGAGTTGTCACGTAGCGTCGCCTCGATGCCGTAGAAGCGCTCGGCCGGCTCCGACAGGAAGTTCACCCCGCGCTCGTTGAGCTGCGAGTAGGTGCCCCTGCAGTCGTCGGTCTCGAACGCGCCGGGTCCGAGGACACCCTTGGCGACGAGCGTTTTCACCTGCTCGGCGGTCTCCTCGTCCATCATCGGCGGGCCGGGCACGAGCAAGATCAGCTCGTGGTCCGGCTGGCTCGGCGGACTTACCGTGAGCCAGCGGAAGTCGTCCATCGTCTGGTCGGTGCGGACCTCGAAGCCGAGCTTGCGGGTGTAGAAGTCGAGCGCCTCGTCCTGGTCGAGGACCCAGATGGTTGTGTGGGAGAGCTGTGTGATCATGCGGGCAAGCTAGCCCGCGCGAAGGTCTTCCGCTTCTCGAAAACTGCTCGATTCGACCGGCCGGGTGTACATCAGCGTGAAGCAGCCCGGGATCGACGGCGGGCCTCCCTCGCGCCATCGCTGCGCGTAGTCGCTGGCGGGCACGCCGACCACCTCGCGGAACGCGCTGCTGAAGGAGCCGAGGCTTTGGAAGCCCACCTCGAGGCTCACATCGGTCACCGACAGCTCCGTCTCCCGCAACAGGTCCTTGGCGCGCTCGATCCGGCGGCGACGCAAGTACTGGTATGGCGTCTCGCCGAACGCCCGCTTGAAGCTGCGGCTGAAGTGGGCGGTGGACGCGTGGGCCGCGCGCGCCAAGGCCGGCACGTCGAGCGAACGCGCGTAGTGCCGGTCGATGAGGTCCTTCGCTCGCAGCAGATGAACGTAGACCGGGATCGCGTCGGACATCCTTGCGCCAGGCTAACCGGCGCGCCGGCTGCGCGAGCGCATCCCGCTGCGGCGTAGCTCCTTCATCCTGTCGACGTCCTCCTTCTCCGGCGCCCTGCCCTCAAAGCCGGGCCCCTCGAACAGCGCGGGGAGCCCGTCGAAGCGGGGCTCCGAGAGGAACGCGGCGCAGCCGCGTGCGCCGAGCTCGCCGGTGCCGAGCGGCGCGTGCCGATCGCTGTTCGAGCCGAGCTTCGTCTTCGAGTCGTTGACGTGCAGGCAGCGCACCCGCTCGATGCCCACGACGTCGACGCACTCGTCGATCACGCGCGTCAGCTTGTCGGCGGTCGTGATGTCGAACCCGCTCGCGAACATGTGGCAGCAGTCGAGGCAGAGGCCCACCCGCTTGCCGCCGCCGGCCAGGTCCACGAGCTCGGCGAGCTCAGAGAAGCTGCGGCCGAGCGTGGCCCCGCCGCCGGCTGTGTCCTCCAGCAGCAGGCGGCACCGGCCCGATTCGGAGAGCGCCTCGCGGAGGGCCTCGCCGGCCCGCTTCAGCGCCTCCTCCTTGGGCTGCTTGAGCGCCGACCCCGGATGCAGTACCACGCCCTCCGCGCCGATGGCGTCGCCCATCCGCAGGGAGTGGACGAGCGAGGCGATGGACTTCTTCCTGACCTCGCGATCTTGGGAGGCCGGGTTGAGGAGGTAGACGGCGTGGATCACCACGGACCTCACCGGTCCGTCCTTCATCAGCTCGCGGAACTCGGCGACGTCGTCGTCCTTCCAGCGCGTGGGTCGCCACTGGCGGGGCGACTGGTTGAACACCTGCATCGCCTGGCAGCCACGCTCTACGGCGCGCTTGTGCGCTTGCACGAGCCCGCCCGCCGTGGAGACGTGAGCGCCGATTAGCATCAATCATTACCTCCGCGGGGCATCCCGGCCCCGCGTCCCGATGACATCTCCCGACATCACGTCTCGCGGGCCAAGAGTCCGCTTCGCGCCGTCACCGACGGGGATGCTGCACATCGGCGGCGCGAGGACGGCACTGTACAACTGGCTCCTGGCCCGGGGCTCGGGCGGGACGTTCGTCCTGCGCATCGAGGACACCGACCGCGAGCGCTCGACCCCCGAGAACGTCGAGCAGATCCTCGACGGGCTGCGCTGGCTCGAGCTCGACTGGGACGAGGGGCCGTTCTCGCAGGCCGAGCGGCGCCCGCGCCACGAGGACGCGATCGCACGCATCCTCGGCTCGGGACGCGGCTACCTCGACGAGGGCGCGGTGCGGCTGAGCGTCCCCGACGAGGGGGAGACCCGGGTATCGGACCTGATCCGCGGCGAGATCGCCTTCCGGCACTCCGCCATCGACGACTTCGTGATCGCCCGCTCGGACGGGAGCCCTCTGTACAACCTGGCGGTCGCCGTGGACGACCTCGAGATGGGCATCACCCACGTCGTGCGCGGCGAGGACCACCTCTCGAACACGCCCCGGCAGGTGATGATCCTGAGCGCCCTCGGGGCGGACCCGCCCATCTACGCGCACCTGCCGCTGCTGCTCGGCACCGACGGGAAGAAGCTCTCGAAGCGCCACGGAGCCGCCTCGGTGCAGGAGCTCCGCGACGCCGGCTACCTCCCGGAGGCGGTGCGCAACTACATCGCGTTGCTCGGCTGGGGGCTCGACGAGACCACCACCTTCATGACCACGGACGAGCTCGTCCGGGACTTCTCGCTCCAGCGGGTGTCGAGGAACCCGGCGGTGTTCGACGAGCAGAAGCTCCGCTGGATGAACGGGCGCTATCTGCGCGGGCTCGACCCCGAGGACCTGCGTCGCCGGCTCGAGGAGCTGCTCGGCCGCGAGATCCCCCCGGTGGCGGCGGCGGTGGCCCAGGAGAAGATGCAGACGCTGGCCGACTTCATGCCGCTCGCGGGCTTCCTGGTCGAGCGCCGCCCCTACGACGAGCAGGCGTGGCAGACGGTGATGGGCGACGGGGCCCCCGGTCGCCTGCGCGAGGCGCGCGAGGCCCTGGCGCAGGCGGACGGCTTCGACCAGCAGGCGGTCGAGAGGGCGCTGCGGGGCGTCGTCGAGAGGCTCGGCGTCAAGCCGAAGGACGTGTTCCAGCCCGTGCGCGTAGCGATCAGCGGGACCACGGTCTCGCCTGGGATCTTCGAGTCCGTGGCGGCTCTCGGGCGCGAGGAGACGCTCTCGCGCATCGACGACGCCCTCCTCCGGGCAGAGGGGTAAACCATGCACGTCGAATTGCCGATACGGCGAGAGAAGTGGCAGTGACGATGCCAAAGACGCCCGTGCCAGCGCCCGACTCGGTCTCCCGCAGGCACAACGAGGGACACGGCCGTCGACTCACCGCGGCCTTCGAGGCCCTCGAGGCTTTCCCGGCGCTCGCCGAGTCGCGCAACCGCGTGCTGCGCGTGGTGCGCGAGGGTCGCTCCTCGGTCGGCGAGGTCGTGGCGGCTGTGGAGTCCGACGTGGCGCTCGTCATCACCGTGCTGCGGATCGCGAACCGCGCGGCGGGTCGCAAGAAGGGCAAGCTCGCCAGCATCCCCGAGGCCGTCGACATGCTCACGCCCGAGGGTGTGGAGGCGCTCGTGTCCCGCACGGCCACCTTCGACTTCTTCGAGCGCACCCCGGGCTGGGAGCAGGCGCCGGAGCGCTTCCGCCTCCACGCCGTGGCCACTCAGGCCGCCGCTGACCGGCTGGCGCGCGAGATCGGCTACGACGGGAGCGACGAGCTGCTCTGCTCGGCGCTCCTCCACGACGTCGGCAAGCTCGTTCTGACCCACGCCTACCCGGCGTATCCGGCGCAGATCCACGGCGCGGCGCGCACCCCCGAGGAGCGGGTGCACCGCGAGCGCCTCGAGCTGGGGGTCGACCACGCCCTCGTGGGTGGGGTGCTCGCTCGCCGCTGGGGCCTGCCCAACCGTCTGGCCTCGGCGATCGAGCGCCACCACGCCGACGACGCGGAGGGCGACGCCGCCCTCGTGCGGCTGGCCGACATGCTGGCCCACTACGGCCACGCCCAGCACGTCGATCCGCGTGCGCTGCTCGAGGCCGCGCGGCTGGTGGGCCTCTCGACCGAGCAGCTCCGCGCGGTCATGTACGAGCTCCCGCAGGGCTCGGGCAACGGGAAGCGCAACGTCGATCCCTCCCCGCTGTCGAGCCGCGAGGTCGATGTGCTGAAGCGGCTCGCCGAGGGCAAGGTCTACAAGCAGATCGCGCACGAGCTCGAGCTGTCCACCAGCACCGTGCGCACGCACCTGCACGACACCTACGCGAAGCTCCGCGCCGTGGACCGCGCTCAGGCGGTCCTGATCGCCACCGAGCGCGGCTGGATCTAGTGACTGAGTCGCGGCTCGGGCGCACCTTCCCGCCGTCTCGGCCCGCCTGACGCCACCCGGGGAATCGCCGACACTTCGGCATCGGCTCATCCCGCGCGCGTCGTCAGCCGCACCCAGCGACTCGGGAAGCAGATCCCGAGCTTCCGACTCAGGTCACGAGGCCCGAGCCTCCCGCACGCTCGCCCGGTGCGGCCGGCGGTCGTCGCTCCGCGAGCGGGAACCAGGGAGGGGGGCGCGCACCAGCACCTTCGTGCCGCGCCCGGAGCTCTCGATCGTGAGCTTCCCGTCGAGCAGCTCGGCGCGCTCCCGGATGCTCGCGAGCCCGACGTGGCCAGGCTCGCTCGCGCCGAGCGGATCGACGGAGCCGAACCCCTCGCCGTCGTCCATCACTCGCAGCTCGAGGAAGCCGGCATAGGAGCGGAGGTCGATCGTCACCGAGTCGGCGTGCGCGTGGCGGCCGGCGTTGACCACCGCCTCCTGGGTGATGCTGAAGAGGTCACCGGCCACCCCCGGCGAGAGGTCGAGGCGCTCGAGCTGGAGCCTCAGCTCGAGCCCGTAGCGCCGCTCCCACACGGGCACGCAGTTCTGCACCGCGAGCTCGTACGTGAGCTCGCTGAAGGCGTAGGGCCCGAGGTCGAAAATCTCGTCCCGCAGAGACTGGACGTTCCGGGATAGGAGCTCGCGGGCATCCGCTATCAGCGCATCGAGGCGCTGTGCCTCACCTCGCTCGGCGGCCTGGCGAGCGGCCGCCAGGATCATGTCGAGGCCGATCAGCTCCTGCACCGGCCCGTCGTGCAGGGACTCCGCCACGCGTCGCCTGATCTCCCGCTCGGCTTCGATTGTTCGGCGCGTGAGGTCCCGCGCTCTGAGGCGGGAGGCCGACTCCGCGGTCCGCAGGCGCCCGACGATCAGCGCCACGCCGAGCGACGCCACGGCGAAGGCGGCCTCATAGAACGCGAGCAGGTCCCCCGACACCGGGGTTCCTCCGCGCAGCGCCGTGGCCAGCACGAGGGCGGCAACACCGCCCGCGGCGATAGCCACGCCGCGCGCCTCGCCCTGGAAGTGCGCGTGCACCGCGAAGAAGAAGAGGGCGACGACCCGGACCGCTCCAAAGGTCTCCGGTACGACGAGCTCCACGATCACGAGTACCACCACGTCCCCCGCCGCCACGAGCGGGTGAAAGCCGGCCTCGGGAAGGCGGACCGCGAGCACGAGTAGCCCGACCGCCCAGGGCACCGCGACCACGGCCAGCACGAGGGCGAGCTGTCCGCCGTAGGGGAAGCCGAGGGCGACGGTCAGGATGAGCGAGCCCACCGACAGCCCCAGCCGCACGGCCGCCAGGAGCAGGACGGGCTGGGTTGACTCGATCGGCAGCCGCCGCGGCATCAGGCCCGCGCCTTCTCCCGGGCGCCGAGCCGCGCTGCCACGAGACTCGCCCCGGCGGTGTCGATCGCCCAGTCGACAGGGCTCGCGTGCCGCCCGCTCACGAAGGACTGGTGCCCCTCGTCGGTCGCCGCGTATGCCGACGTGATGAGAAGGGCCAGGATCGCCGCGCGGCCGGGGCTCGCGCCGCCCCGAAAGACGCGCCACCAGAGGAAGCAGAGCAGCGCGTACTCGGCGAAGTGGACGCACTTGCGGAGCACCACGTCGACGGTGCCGAGCCCCGAGCTCAAGTCCGGTTGCGCGGAGAAGAAGAAGATGACCCCCATCAGGGCCAGCGGCGGCAGCCACGGATCGAGTCGGCGCAGCGGTGTCACCCCCATACCGTAGAGTCAGCTGGCGTGCTCGTCATCACCTCCAAGTCGCCCTACGCGGTGCGGGCGCTGACCGAGTTGGCGCGCCGGGGATCGAGCGCCCCGGTCCCGATCGGCGAGATCGCGCGGGCGCGCGGCATCCCCGTGCAGTTCCTCGAGGGCCTGTTCGCCACTCTCCGCCGGGCCGGGATCCTGCAGAGCCAACGCGGTGTCAAGGGCGGCTACACCTTCGCCCGCCCACCCGCCGAGATCAGCGTCCTGGAGGTAGTCGAGCTGCTCGAGGGAGAGCTCGGCCCGGACGCCGCAGGGCCACCCTGGACCGAGCTCGTCGACTCCGTCAAGTCGGTCCTGCGAAGCAGCACGATCGCCGACGTGGCGGAGCGGGAGTCGGACGCCGCCGCGCAGCCGATGTATTACATCTAGCCGACACTGCCCACCGTGGTGTGCGCGGACGACGCCTGCTCCAACACGTTCATCCCGAACCCGCGTGGACGGTCTCGGCTCTACTGCGACGACTGCTCGACCAAGACGGCGTACAGCCGGCGCTCGAGGAAGGGCGAGCGGCACTCGCCGCCCCCGAAGCCGAAGGTCCGCCTGCTCCCCCGCGAGGCGACCTGCGAGCGGTGTGGGGAGCCGTACACGAAGACGTTCGGCCCCCAGAGGCTCTGCGGTCGACCTGGATGCGGCGAGTTCGTCACCGTCGAGTGCGAGGGGTGCGGGAAGCCGTTCCGGGCTCGAGCCCGTGATCGTGAGCGCGGCTGGGGGCGGTTCTGCAAGAGGGCCTGCGCGATGCGCACCGTCCGCGCCGCGCGGAAGGCGGCCCCGGACACCGCCTCCACCGCATTCTGCGGCGAACGGTGCTTACTCCCGCAGCCCGGCAGCTTCGAGGGCTGTCTTGTGCTCCAGCAGTTGTCGGCGCTGCGCCCCGGGCCGGTTCAGTGGCGGCTAGCTCGCCTTCAGGTGGTTGTGCACCTGATGGACCGTTGTCTGCGGCGGTGCGTCCATGCCGACCTCGGCGGTAATCGGGCCGATCTGCTCCTCGGCGAACTTGTCGAATGCCTCCTGTGTCTCCCAGACATCGATGACGTGCAGCCCGTCAGGCGTCTGCGCGACCCAATGGAAAATGGCGCCTGGCGGGGTGTCCCCGCCCGGCTCGAGGCCCATCTTCTCGATGACCTGGTCGTACTGCTCGAGCGTCGCACCGGGGAAATCCATCTCGATGGCCACGGGCATATCGGTCCTCCAGAGACGAATAATTGCCGTATGGCGACCCTAACGGCCCGCCGCACCGCCGAGCAAGGGTCGGTGACTCCGTGTTCTCCTGCGACATCGCCCGCCCAGTACCCGCTTCGCCGTAGGCTCTGCCAAATGGCCGAATCGCTGCGTCCAGTTCCCGAATCGGCAGCGGAGCTCACCTGAGTCGCGGAGGCCCGATTGACCGGGGGCCAGGCGAAACGCTACGGTCGTCGCAGGGACGCGCGTTGAGAGGAGGATCCATGGCGGAAATGGCGACGCAGGGCGCAGAGCTCGACCAGGCCTGGGTGGAGGACTTCGTCAAGCGCTGGGAGGCCGCCTGGAACTCGCACCAGCAGGCGCGGGTGCTCGAGCTCATGTCCGACGACATCGTGTACGACGACTCTGCCTGGCCCACGACGATGCGCGGCCACGGCGACGTGGCCACCTTTCTCGAGTTCGCCTGGCGCGCGTTCCCCGACCTGAGCTTCGAGTGGGTCGAGGGACCGTACATCGTGCCCGGGCAACCCAAGGCCGCCTTCTACTGGAAGGGCAGCGGTACCCATACCGGACCGCTCGACCCGCCGGGATTTGCGCCGACCGGCAAGCGCGTCGAGTTCGAGGGGGCCGACTTCCACGAGTATCGCGAGGGGCGCGTCTGCCGGCTGCGGATCGTCTTCGACATGATGGACGTGGGCCGGCAGATCGGCATGGTGCCGAAGGCGGGCTCGCCCGTCGAGAAGGCCGGCGCTACCGCCCAGCGGCTCGCGATGAAGGCGCGCGAGCGACTGCGCCGCTGACTCGTCCTACCGCCGCGCCAATGGCGAGCGCCGACCTAAGCCGCCGCGTCGAGAAGGTCGTCCGCTACCCGCCCCTCGTGGAGACGGACGACCGTCAACGCCGCGAGGTCCACGAGGCGCTGCTCGACGCCGAATGCTTCGAGGATCTCCCAGGAAAGTGGCAGGCAGCGATTCTCGAGGCGGAACGGAACCGGCCGAAGCTCCGCCTGGTCACTTGCGACTAGCGACAGCCGGACCATCATTCCCCGAGACCCAATCTTGCATTTGATTTCCCATTTGGGTTATGACAGGACGCTCCGGACACCAGAGGACCATGGTTGATTCAGGCACCTGCGACATCTGCGGGAAACCCCTCGGTCCGGACACCGCCACGATGGACATGGAGACCGGGAACCTGGTCCATGCCGCGTGCCTCAAGCAGAAGGCGCAAGCGGCGAACGAGAAGGACCAAGCCGAGCCGGCCAGCGCCGAGCGCTAGCCCACGGCCGCCCCCGATCACCGCGCGGGACCGAGCCAGGTGGACGAGCTCAGTGGGCGGGTAGAAAAGGTCGTCGGCTATCCCACCGC
>JBKPFJ010000033.1:0-11341 GCA_046728795.1 Actinomycetota bacterium
GAGCGACGGGTTGGCCACGGACGCCCGGCACGTGGCCGCGCGCAGCGGCGTGAGCGTCGAGCTCGAACTGGCGGCCGTCCCGCTGGCCGAGGGGGTGGAGGCCGTGGCGGCGGCCGCCGGGCGCGACCCGCTGGAGCTTGCCGCAAGCGGGGGCGACGACTACGAGCTGCTCGTGACGGCCGCGGAGGAGCGACGGGAGGCGCTCGAGCGGGCCGCGGGCCTCGGGCTGACCTGGCTAGGCCGCGTCGGGAGCGCCCCCGCGGGTCAGCTCGTCCTCCGCAGGGCAGACGGATCCGAGGCCGTGGGACTGCGCGGATTCGAGCATCCCTGAGGGGTGCCCGCGCCGGAGCATCGCCTCCGCGACCTCGTCCGCCTCGACGACCTAGTCGCCGCGCGCAACCAGGATCGCCAGTCCTCGTGTGACGGCCCCGCGAGCCATGCGACTCCCCTATTGGCGGCGAGGAGGGCGGGCCGGAGGAAGCGGCTGCCGCGCCTGGACGGCTCTAGCGACGCAGCGCCGACTCCGTGCCGCCGAGCGAGCCGGGGCCGGCGTAGGCGCCGGGGCCGTACACGGGAGGCCGGTCGGCCGGGGCGGCGGGAGGCTCGTCGTGCTCGGCCCGGACCACTGCCACGGTCGAGAAGAAGGCGCCCAGCAGGACGCAGCCGAGCAGAGCCGTGACCAGCCCGACGCTGTGCCCCGTGACGAGCAGGAACAGGTACCAGGCGGCGCTGAGCGGGTCGAGCGACAGGCTCACTAGGTAGTAGAGCGCCACGAGCGCCGCGGGTAGGAGGCCGGCGCCGAGCATCGCGAAGCGCGCGCGTCGCGGCGGCGCCGGGTCTGTGAGCACGACGAGGACCCACAGGTGAACCGCCGGCACGAGGAGCAGCGCCGCGTAGGGGTTGACGGCCCACAGGAGCAGGGCGGCCCCGCTCAGAACGAGCGCGACGGCGCAGCCCGCCCCTGGGTCGGCCGGGTCGGCCACGGCGGCGCGGCCGCGGACGAGGAGCACCCGCAACGCGTACCACAGGAGGGCGATCACGGCGGCGACCACCGCGAGCACGACCGCCGCCCCGGCATCCAGGGGATAGTCCGCGGGAGCAGCCGGCGCGGGCGGTGGTTCGGGCGTGGCGCCCGCGAGCGCCAAGAGCTCCGCGAGCGCGAGGCCCGCCGCGAAGGGCGCCGTGCCGACGGCCACCCAGCGCAGCCACGCGGCCACCGGGTGGTGGCGGCGCCGGGCGCGCGCGAAGGCGTCGACAGAGCCCACCACGGCCGGCACGAGCAGCGTGAGCGCAAGCAGCGACAGGACCCAGCCGGGCAACACCTGGCTCACCGCGGTCACATACGCGCCCGGCCCGTGCCCGGGGCGCGGGCCCTGGTCGAGGGCGGTGACCGTGCGCAGCGTGGCCCGGCCGAGCCCACCCAGGTGGTCCTCGTCGAGCGCCTCGGGCGGCCCGTCGCCGTTCGCTGGTAGCTCCCCGCTCCCCGAGATGCGGACCGCCTCGTATCCGTCCTCCAGCAGCACGCCCTGGCTGCCGATGCCGACTGGGAAGGCGAGGCGCGCCAGCTGTCCGAATGTTCCGGTCGAGCGGACCGGCTCGTCGAGCTCGAGGCGGATCGAGTCGGCGACAGTGCGCTGAAGCCCGATGCCGGCACGGCTCGAGTCGTTCGACCAGGCCTGGATGAAGGACCCCTGCCGGGGCTTCGCTCCGAGGTCCGAGACGACCAACACGGCGTCCACGAGCGAGGGATCTCCAAGCGAGCGAGCCAGCCGGCTGGCGCCGAGCTGCCCGAGGGTCGAGCCGTCGACCGAGGCGAGCACGAGCGTCTTCTCGGTGGGCCGGCCCTCGAAGACGCGCGCGAACTCGAGCAGCGCGGCCGTATCTGCGGCACTGCCCGGGACGTCCGGTACGGCCCCGGCGTCGCGCTCGGCCACCACCACGATCTGACGGCGCAGGCGGCCGGCCCGACGGCCGATCACGTTCACCAGGTCCTTGCCCGCGCCCTGGAAGCGGTCGACCTGGGTGCGGAAGTTCCGGCGTGCGAGCGTGTCCCGCACGCGCCGCGCCGTGGCCCGGTCCCCCACGCTGCCCGCACGGCGGTCGGGGTTCGCCTCAGCGATCGCGCGCGCCTCGTTCGCGGCGAGGTCACCGTCGAAGAGCACGTCCGCGGCCAAGCCCTGCCGGACGGGTCCCGGGCGCGACTCGAGCGAGAACATGGCCAGCACCACGGCGAGCAGAGCCGGAACGAACGCGGCGCGGTAGAGGCGCGGCTCCAGCACTGGCCCCAACCTACAATTTCGAGCGTGTCGGGTTCTCCACCCCGCATTCTTCTCGTAGACGACGAGCATTCGGTGCAGAAGCTGCTCGCCTACCCGCTGCGCAAGGAGGGCTACGAGGTGATTTCGGCGCTCGACGGGCGTGAGGCGCTAGATCGGTTGCGCGACGGCGCCTTCGACCTCGTCGTGCTCGACGTCATGTTGCCGAAGCTCGACGGTTTCGAGGTCTGCCGTCAGGTGCGCGCCCGCAGCACCGTTCCGATCATCATGCTCACCGCCAAGACCGAGGAGATCGACAAGGTGCTCGGTCTCGAGCTGGGCGCCGACGACTACATCACGAAGCCCTTCTCGGTGCGCGAGTTCCGCAGCCGGGTGAAGGCCGTGCTGCGCCGCGCCGAGCTGGTGCGCGCGGACGAGCTGAGCGAGGAGCCGATCGAGCAGGGCGAGCTGCGAGTCGACTTCGAGAAGCGGGTCGTCGGGGTGCGCGGCGAGCCCGTCCGGCTGACCTACGTCGAGTTCGAGATCCTCGCCGCCCTGGCACGCGCGCCGGGACGGGTGTTCAGCCGCACCCAGCTGCTCGAGCGGGTCTGGGGCGACGCCTCCTACCGCGACCCGCGCACGGTGGACGTGCACATCCGCCACCTGCGCGAGAAGCTCGAGAGTGACCCGAAGCACCCGGAGCTGATCTTCACGGTCCGGGGCGTCGGGTACCGCTTTCGGGACCGATGAGCCTCCGGAACAAGCTGGCGCTCGTCTTCTTCGCCATCACGGCGGCGGCGTTCTCGGTCATCTACTTCATCGTCGTGCCGCAGCTGCAGTCGAACCTGGAGCACCGGCAGCTGAAGGACCTGCGGACCTCGGTGAAGGCCGCCAGGGCCCGGCTTCCCTTCCTCATCAAGCGCGACGTGCCGGCGCCGGACATCGACAACCGCGTGCGCTCGATCGCCGACGCCACCGACGCCCGCGTGACGCTGTTCGACTTCCAGGAGTCGCTCACGGGTCCGCAGGGCGGGGGCCAGGAGCTGCGCTTCTACGCGATCACCGACTCCGCCGCGGAGCTCGACTACCCGGCGAACGACGGCCTCGTGCGCCGCGCGGTCACGCAGCGGCACGTCGTCACCGGCTCGACGGAGTTCCACGGCGCAAAGCTCGGGCAGATCGCCGTGCCCCTGAAGGACCGAGGCGAGCCGGCCCGGGTCATCGTCTACTCGCGCTCGTACGAGGACATCGCGGAGACCGTGTCGTTCATCCGCAACCGCGTGCTCGTGGCCAGCGCCATCGCGCTGGTGCTGGCGCTGATAGGGGGCTACCTCGTCGCGCAGGCGCTCGCCCGCCGGGTCCGCCGGGTCGAGCTCGGCGCGCGCCAGGTGGCCGCGGGCAACTACGTGGAGCCGCTGCCGGTGGACTCCTCGGACGAGCTGGGCCAGCTGACGCGCGCCTTCAACGACATGCAGCTCAAGCTGCGTCAGGTGGACGTGGCGCGCAAGGAGTTCGTCGCCACCGCCTCGCACGAGCTCCGCACGCCGATCTTCTCGCTGGCCGGTTTCGTGGAGTTGCTCCAGGACGAGGAGCTCGACGAGGAGACCCGCCGCGAGTTCCTCGACACCATGGGTGAGCAGGTGGCGCGGCTCCAGAAGCTGTCCGTGGACCTGCTCGACCTCTCACGGCTGGACGCGGGCTCCGTCGAGCTCGAGTCGGAGCCGACCGACCTCTCCGAGATCGCCCGCTCGGTGGTCAGCGAGTTCACGCCCGCGCTGGCTCAGCACGCCACCGAGCTCCGGGTACGACTCCCGGATGACGGCCTCGAGGCCCTCTGCGACCGTGAACGAGTCGCTCAGATCATGCGTATCCTGCTCGACAACGCGCTCCGGCACACGCCGGAGGGGACGCAGGTCACCGTGAGCGCCGACCGTCAGAACGGGGCCGCCGAGCTTACGGTGGCCGACGAGGGCCCGGGGCTTCCCGACGGGGCGGCCACGCACGTATTCGAGCGCTTCTACACCGGGGACGCCGCCCGGGGCGCGGGGCTCGGCCTGGCCATCGCCCGCGAGCTGGCCGAGCGCATGGACGGGCGCCTTACCCTGGGGGACGGGCCGGGGGGCACGCGCTTCACGCTCCAGCTGCCATCGGACGACGGCGCGTGAGGCGCTACGCCATCGCCGCGGCGCTCATCCTGCTCGCCGGCTGCGGCGGGGGCGGCTCCTCGGAGCGTCCGTCCAAGGTCGAAACCACGCGCGTGGAGGTCGTCGAGGGGATAGGAAGCAAGGGCGGCTTCGATCCGCAGGCGATCTACCGCGAGCTCTCCCCCGGCGTCGTGACCGTCATCTCCCTCTTCGGCGGCAGCCCACTCCTGGGCGAGGACGGTGGCGAGGGTGGCCAGGGGTCCGGCTTCGTGGTGGACGGCGAGGGCTACATCGCCACGAACGCGCACGTGGTGACGAGCGGGGAGCCGCCGAGCACGAAGCGCGCGGACCAGGTCTACGTCGAGTTCACGGACGGCAACCGCGTGCCCGCGCGGGTCGTGGGCGACGACCCGAACGCGGACGTGGCGCTGCTCAAGATCGACACGGCCGGGCTCCGCCTCACCCCGCTCAAGCTCGGCTCCTCGGGACGGCTCCGGGTTGGCGAGCCGGTCGCGGCGATCGGCAGCCCCTTCGGGGAGCGCCAGTCGCTCTCGGTCGGGGTGATCTCCGCGCTCGACCGCAACATCAAGTCGCTCACCCGCTTCCAGATCGGGGACGCGGTGCAGACCGACGCCGCGATCAACCCCGGAAACTCGGGTGGCCCGCTGCTGGACAGCAAGGGCCGGGTAATCGGGATCAACGCCCAGATCAAGTCGCAGTCGGGGGGTGGCGAGGGGGTCGGCTTCGCCGTCCCCGTGGACGCCGTCAAGCGCTCGCTGCGGGAGCTGCGCGACAAGGGACAGGTGGACTACGGCTTCCTCGGGGTGACCTCGCAGACGCTCTACCCGCAGCTCGCCGATCGGCTCGGCATCGACCCCGACGCGGGCGCCCTGATCGTGAACGTCGAGAGCGGCAGCCCCGCCGACGAGGCGGGACTCGAGGCGGGAGACGACACGATCGACTTCCAGGGCCAGCAGAACATCCCGAAGGGCGGGGACGTGATCCTCGCCGTGGACGGGAAGCCGCTCACCCGCCACCAGGACCTCGCCGACGCGATCTCGGCGAAGAGTGCGGGTGAGGAGGTTGAGCTCCGGGTGCTGCGCGGCGAGGACCGCCGGACGGTCAAGGTGAAGCTGGCGAAGCGCCCGGCCCGACCGCGCGAGCCCTAGTGCTCGTCCGGGAGCTCGCGCTCACCCTGCGCGAGCAGGTGCTCCCTCAGCTCGGCTCGCACGCCGGCCGCGCTCATGAGGACGAGGCGGGCGCCGGGGGGGACCTGACCTTCGCGATCGACCGCGCGGCGGAGCTCACCCTCGAGCGCTTCGTCGCCGAACGGGCCCCGGAGCTCGCCTTCTACTCGGAGGACCGCGGCCTCGTGGGGGCCGACAGCGCGGCGACCGTGCTGGTGGTGGATCCGATCGACGGCACACGGCCGGCGCTGGCGGGGCTCGAGTCGTGCTGCGTCTCGGTGGCGGCCGCCCCCCTTCCGGACCCGAGCATGGGCGACGTGCACCTCGCCTGCGTGGTGGAGATCCCGTCGGGGACGGTCTTCCTCTCCGAGCGGGGTGCGGGGCTCCTCGAGGGGCCGCCGGTCCGCCTGTCGCGCAACGAGTCGCTTCGCCGCATGTTCTGGACCTACGGCCTCCGGGGCCGGCCCGCCCGACCCACGGTCGAGGTGATCGGGGACCTGATCGACGCCTCGTCGGTGCGCGGGGCGGCCTTCGAACTCGGCTCGGCGGCGTTCGACATGACACGCATCGTGACCGGCCAGCTCGACGCCTACGTCGAGCCGGGACCGCTGCTCGTCGATGAGGTTCCGGGGATGCGCGCCGAGTTCGAGCGCGTCGGCGGCGGCTCGGTCCTGAACAACTCGCCCTACGACCTGGCCGCGGCCACCCTGGTCCTGGAGGAGGCCGGGGCGGTCGTCACGGACGCCCGTGGGCGCTCCCTCGCCGACCGGCCGCTGCTCGGCTCCGGCTCGGAGTTCCAGATGTCCGTCGTCGCGGCCGCGAACCAGGGGTTGCACCGACGGCTCCTCGAGGCCGTCGATGCTGGCATCCGCCGCGTTCCGGGTAGTGTCCAAGCGCGGTGACGGAGGGGCCCAAAGCTCAAACTGAGAGCCGGGACGTCTCTCTGACCATCCCCGCGCGCCCGGACTACCTGGTGCTCGCGCGGCTCGCCCTTTCCGCGGTCTGCCGGCTGACGCCGCTATCCCCCGAGGAGGTGGCCGATCTCAAGCTGGCCATCACCGAGGCCGCAAACGACTTCGTCGAGGACTCGCCGCCGGACGCCGAAGAAGGGCAACTCCATTTTGAGTTCAAGCTGCTCGAGGACCGGCTCCTGATGGAGCTGGACGGGCCTGCCGTAGACGTCTCCGCGATGGAGCAGGAGCTCGGCCGGGCGATCATCGACGCCACGGTCGACGAGTGCAGTTTCGAGCCCGGCCGGACCCTCCTCGTCAAGGACCTCGCCGAGTAGGGTCCGCCGCTGTGCTGCAGCCCATCGCGGTAGGCCACAAGAGCCTCGCCGACTACACGCACCTCGCCGGACGACCGCTCATCCAGGAGATCCGCGAACTGGCCGAGCCGCTCGACGGGCTCAAGGTCCTCCACCTGTCGGCGACCGCCTTCGGCGGCGGCGTGTCGGAGATCCTCTACACCCTCATCCCGCTGATGCGCGACGTGGGGATCGAGGCGGAGTGGCAGGTAATGCTCGGCCGCGAGGAGTTCTACAACGTCACAAAGCGCCTCCACAACGCCCTCCAGGGAAGCCCCGACTCGCTGGCCGAGGAGGAGTGGAAGATCTACGAGCGCTACAACGCGCTCAACGCGACCGAGATCACGGGCGGCTGGGACGTGATCATCGTCCACGATCCCCAGCCCGCCGCCGTCCGCGAGCACGTGCCGGAGAAGGCGGGCCTCTGGGTCTGGCGCTGCCACATCGACCTCTCTGCGCCCAACCGCGAGGCCATCGCGCGCATGGTCCCGCTGATCAGCGCCTACGACGCCGCGGTCTTCCACATCGAGGCGTACGTCCCGAACGACATGGACGGCCTTGACGGCCGCGTCCACATCTGCCCCCCGGCCATCGACCCGCTTTCCCCCAAGAACATGGCCCTCTCTCCGGAGGACGCGGCGTTCGTGTGCGATCAGTTCGGCATCGACGTGGACCGGCCGCTCATGTGCCAGGTGTCCCGCTTCGACCCGTGGAAGGATCCGAAGGGAGTCATCGACGCCTACCGGTGTGTGACGGAGGAGTTGTCCGAGGTGCAGCTCGCGCTCGTCGGCTCGATGGCCACCGACGACCCCGAGGGCTGGGAGTTCTTCAATTCGACCATGGCCTACGCGGACGGCGACCCGGACGTGTTCATCCTGAACAATCTCAATAACGTCGGGGCGATCGAGGTGAACGCGTTCCAGTCACAGGCCGATGTGATGATTCAGAAGTCGACCCGTGAGGGCTTCGGCCTCACCGTCACGGAGGCGCTCTGGAAGGCGCGCCCCTTCATCGGCGGGCACGTCGGCGGCATTCCGCTACAGGTCCAGGACGGCGAGACCGGCTACCTCGTCTCCTCCCCCGAGGAGTGCGCCGACCGGGCGCTGCGGATCCTGCGCGAGCCCGAGCTCGGCAAGCGGCTCGGGCGTTCCGGCAAGGAGCACGTCCGCAAGC
The DNA here is from genome assembly GCA_046728795.1 of Actinomycetota bacterium. Taxonomy (GTDB): domain Bacteria; phylum Actinomycetota; class Thermoleophilia; order Solirubrobacterales; family Thermoleophilaceae; genus JBKPFJ01. Next base: position 8,066 of record JBKPFJ010000033.1, read on the forward strand.
ATTTCCTCACCCCTCGGCTGCTCCGCGACTGGCTCCGGATCTTCAGCGACCGCGAATGATCGGCGACACGCCACTCGTGCTCGTCTCGAATCGCGGGCCCGCGACGTTCGCGCGCGCGGAGTCCGGGGAGCTGCGGGCCAGGCGCGGCGGGGGCGGGCTCGTCACAGCGCTCACCGGGCTCGTGCACCACCGCGACGCGGTCTGGGTGGCCTCGGCAATGGGACCGGAGGACGCCGAGATGTCCGAGCGCCACGCGGGGCGCAGCTTCGACTGCGAGGTCGACGGAGTGAGCTACACCGTGCGGCTCGTCTCGTCGGACGCGGAGGCCTACGACGGCTTCTACAACGTGGTGGCGAACCCGATGCTGTGGTTCATCCAGCACTACCTCTGGGACCTCTCGAACGCCCCGGACATCCGCAACGCGGAGGTCCAGGCCTACGAGGAGGGCTATTGCGTCGTGAACCAGGACCTCGCCGGCGCGGTGCTCGAGGAGGTCGAGCAGGAGGAGTCGGCGGTCGTGATGCTGCACGACTACCACCTCTACGTCGCGCCCAAGTACATCCGTCGGCAGCGGCCCGACCTCTTCCTCCACCACTTCGTGCACATCCCCTGGACGCAGCCGGACGCCTGGCGGGTGCTGCCCGCCGACATCCGCGAGGACCTCTACGAGGGCATCCTCTCGAACGACATCATCGCCTTCCACACTCGCTCCTACCGGCGCAACTTCCTGCTCTGCTGCCGCGAGCTGTTCGACCTCGAGGTCGACGAGGAGAACGGGGTCGTGCACTTCGACGGACGCGAGGTCTGGGTCCGCTCCTATCCGCTGCCGATCTCGGCGGAGACCTTCGAGCGCAATGCCCAGCGGGAGGCCGTCCACGAGTTCGAGCGGGACATCCTGCGCCGCCGGCGTGAGCACCTGATCCTGCGCGTGGACCGGGCCGACCTCTCGAAGAACGTGCTCCGCGGCTTCACCGCCTTCGACCTGTTCCTCGAGCAGCACCCCGAGTTCCGCGAGCAGGTGACCTTCATCGCCCACCTGATCCCCTCGCGCCAGGACGTGCCCGAGTACGTCGAGTACCTCGAGAGGATCGAGGCGCTCGTGGCGGTGGTGAACCACCGCCACGGGACCACCGACTGGATGCCGATCGAGCTGCGCCTGCGCGAGAACCTGGAGGAGGCCATCGCGGCCTACAAGCACTACGACCTGCTGATGGTCAACGCGATGTTCGACGGGATGAACCTGATCGCCAAGGAGGGGCCGCTCGTAAACGAGCGCAACGGGGTCTCCCTCCTAAGCGAGAACACCGGCGCGCACGAGGAGCTCGCGGACTTCGCCCTGTCCGTCAACCCGTTCGACGTCCAGGAGCAGGCCGACGCCATCCACCGCGCGCTGACGATGTCGGCCGAGGAGCGCTCCTGGCGGGCGCAGGGGCTGAAGCGGATCGTGACCGCGCGCGATCCCGGCGACTGGGTGGACGACCAGCTGGCGGACATCCAGGCGAAGCGCAAGGGCGAGGCCCCCGTGGCAAAGCCCTGACGTACGGATAACCGCACGCGAAGACGCCAGGCAGCCGCATTGGGGCCAGGGGCGCCCCCCGCGACGCTGCCGGCATGGAACTCACCGACGCCTCAATCCCGACCATCGGCGGCGAGCTCACCGGACGGGTGATCGCGCCGCGCGATCCCGACTACGACAAGGCTCGGCGCGTGTTCTTCGCCGCTTTCGACCGCCGTCCGGAGTTGATCGCGCGGCCCGCCGATGCCGCCGATGCCGCGCGGGTCGTCTCGCTGGCGCGGGACACGGGCCTGGAGCTCGCCGTTCGCAGCGGCGGCCACAGCACCGCCGGCCACGGCGTCTCGGACGGCGGCATCGTGCTCGACCTCTCGGACATGCGGAGGCTCGAGATCGATCCCCAGACGCGCACCGCGTGGGCGGAGACCGGGCTGACCGCCGGCGGGTACACGGCCGCGGCGGCTGCCCACGGGGTCGCCACCGGCTTCGGCGACAGCGGCTCGGTCGGCATCGGCGGGATCACGCTCGGGGGCGGGGTGGGATACCTCGTGCGAAAGCACGGCCTCACGATCGACAACCTGCTCGCGGCCGAGATCGTGACGGCAGACGGCCGCCTCCGGCGCGTGGACGCCGACGCCTACCCCGACCTGTTCTGGGCGATCCGCGGCGGCGGCGGCAACTTCGGCGTCGCCACCAGGTTCCAGTTCCGGCTCCACGAGCTCGGGTCGATCGTCGGCGGGATGCTGATCCTGCCGGCCACCCCGGAGCTCATCGCCTCCTTCGTGGCCGAGGCGGAGGCGGCGCCTGAGGCGCTCTCGACGGTCGCCAACGTGATGCCGGCGCCCCCGCTGCCGTTCGTGCCCGAGGAGCAGCACGGACGCCTCGTGGTCATGGCCACGCTGGTCTACGCGGGCGGGGAAGAGTCCGGCGGACGGGCGATGGCGCCATTCCGGGCGCTCGCCACGCCGATTGCCGACACGGTCCGCGCGATGCCTTACCCGGACGTCTACCCGCCGGAGGATGAGGGGTACCGCCCGCTCGCCGTGAGTCGCTCGATGTTCCTCGACGGCCTCGATCGCCGCCAGGCGGAGACCATCGTCGACCGCCTTCAGTCCGCCAGCGCGCCGATGCCCGTCGCCCAGCTCCGGGTGCTGGGCGGAGCGATGGCCCGCGTACCCGCGGAGGCCACGGCCTTCGCCCACCGCGGGCGGCGGGTGATGGCGAACGTCACCGCGCTCTACCAACGCTCCGAGGAGGCGAAGCTCCACGAGGCCTGGGTCGACGCCTTCGCGGCCGGCCTCCGCCGCGACGCTGCGGTCTACGTCAACTTCCTCGGAGACGAGGGCAAGGCCCGCGTGCGCGACGCCTACCCGGGCCCCACGTGGGACCGCCTCGCCGCGATCAAGGCTCGCTACGACCCGACCAACCTGTTCCGCGGCAACCACAACGTCACGCCGGCCACCGACCGTCCCCCGTCCTAGCGCGCCGCCGCTCAGACGGCTTGTCATCAGGGGCCCAGATCGGGGGTGAACTCCCCGTTCGACGGACGTTCGGGCGGCGGCTGTGGCCGGGCGCTCGGCGGCGGTGGCGGCGGTGGCGGCGCGGCCGGAGTGGGGGCTGAGGACGTCGCCTCCGCGGTGGTCGGCGGCGCGCTCGGTAGGGCTGGTCCGCTGTCGTCGGTAGCCCCGGTCTGCGCTGACGGCGCCGGGGCCGGCGCTCGTCTCGGCGCATGGCGCGGACGTGGGGTCTTGGGACTCCGTCTG
>JBKPFJ010000241.1:0-10580 GCA_046728795.1 Actinomycetota bacterium
TGCACGACGACGTCGATGCGCTCGTAGGGCGTGCCGAACAGGTGGTGCGCCTCGATCAGCTCGAGCCCCTTGTTCATCAGCGTCGCCGAGTCGATCGTGATCTTGCCTCCCATGTCCCATGTGGGGTGGGCCAGCGCCTGCTCGCGGGTGACCCCGTCGAGGTCCCTCCGACCGCGGAAGGGACCGCCGGAGGCGGTGAGCACGAGCCGCTCCACGGTCCCGGGCGGCTCCCCTGCAAGCAGCTGGAAGAGCGCCGAGTGCTCCGAGTCCACGGGGATGATCTGGGCGCCGGTGGCCTCCGCCAGCGCCGTGACGAGCTCCCCGCCGACGACGAGGCTCTCCTTGTTGGCGAGCGCGAGGTCGATCCCCTCGCCGAGCGCCGCCACGGTGGGCCCGAGGCCGGCCGAGCCGACCAGGGCGTTGAGAACCAGGTCCGCGCCCGACTCGGTGATCAGCTCCACGAGACCCTCGGGGCCGGCGAGCACCGGACCCTGGGTCCAACGCTCCGCGGCGCGCGCAGCGGCATCCCCGTCGGCCAGGGCGATCCGTTCGATCGCGTGCCGGCGCGCCTGCTCGACGATCAGCTCGTGCGAGCGGGCCGCGCCTAGGCCGACGACCTCGAGCTCCGCGGAGCGCTCGACGACCTCGAGCGCCTGCGTACCGATCGACCCCGTCGAGCCGACGATGACGATCCTGCGCATGCGAGCCAGTCTAGGGACGGGCCGGCGGAGTTCCGCCGGCCCGGTCCCCGTCGGCTCAGGCGTGGGCGCGGCGCAGGACTCCCAGCCGGCGGCGCGCCCGGCGCGGGCGGTCGCCGGCGGCCCCGGCACGTCGCCGGAGCAGCGTCACGAGGTCGCCGGTGCGGTGGAACGGATCCGCGACCGCCACGCCATCGGGTCCGAGCGCGGCGCGGAGCTCGCCGTCGACCTCGGCCAGGAGCACATCCCCCGTCGGGGGCCGGGCGCTGTCGAGCCCGGCGAGGCGCTCGAGCGCGGCGCCGTCGGCGGCTGAAGCCATGCGGATGGTGATGGTCTGCTCGGTCATCGTGGGTCCCCTTCCATCGGTTGCAGAAGGAGCGTGCCACCGGTCTCGCATAAGTTCAAATGAAGTTCCTTACAGGTCGAATCAGTTCGACTTATGTCGAGCTGAAGCGGCTCAGCATCCTCGAGGACTGGCTCGAGCGGCACCATCGCTCTGCCGCCACTCGGGCCCTGCTCGAGTGCCGCCCGGAGGTGCGCGAGGGCTACCGACGCCCCGCGCCGGCGCCGGCTTAGACTGGCCGTCCAGCCAGTGCGCTTCGGGATCTTCTACGAGCACCAGAACCCGCGTCCCTGGGAGGGCGCGCGCTCCGAGCACCAGCTCATCAAGGACGCGCTAGAGCAGGTCGAGCTCGCGGATCGCGTGGGCCTCGACTACGTCTGGGAGGTCGAGCACCACTTCCTCGAGGAGTACTCGCACTCCTCCGCGCCCGAGGTGTTCCTCGGCGCCGCCTCACAGCGCACGAAGAACATCCGGCTCGGGCACGGGATCGTGCAGATCCCACCGCCCGTAAACCATCCCGCCCGGGTCGCGGAGCGGGTCGCCACGCTCGACATCCTCTCCGACGGAAGGGTCGACTTCGGCACCGGTGAGTCGAGCTCCGGCGCCGAGCTCGGCGGCTTCCTCGTCGACCGCCTCGAAAAGCGCGCCATGTGGGAGGACGCGATGGACGCGATCACCCGCATGTTCGTCGAGGAGCCCTTCGCGGGCTGGGACTCGAAGTACATCCGCATGCCGCCCCGGAACGTGGTGCCGAAGCCGCTCCAGCGCCCCCACCCCCCGCTCTGGGTCGCCTGCAGCCGCCGGGAGACGATCCACTTCGCCGCCCGCAAGGGGATCGGCGCGCTCTCCTTCGCGTTCGTGGAGCCGGAGGACGCCGGCACGTGGGTTGACGAGTACTACCGCCTGATCGCGTCGGAGGAGTGCGTCCCCGCGGGCTTTGCGGTCAACCCGAACGTGACCGTGGTCTTGCCCATGATGCTGCACGAGGACGAGGGCGAGGCGATCGAGCGCGGCATCGACGGCGCCCACTTCTTCGGCTACTCGCTCGCGCACTACTACGGCATGGGCAGGCACCGGCCGGGGCGGACCAACCTGTGGGAGGAGTTCCTGGCGAATCGCGACGAGAAGGGCTTCGCACGCAACATCGTGACCCCCGACTCAGCGCCGCTGGCGGTGAAGATCATGCAGCACGGCCTGGGGTCCCTGCGGGGAGCGATCGGCACCCCCGAGCAGGTGACCGACCTCGTGAGCCGCTACGAGGCGGTCGGCGTCGACCAGGTCGTGTTCGTGATGCAGGCCGGCCCCAACAGGCACGAGCACATCTGCGAGGCCCTCGAGCTGTTCGCCGAGGAGGTCATGCCGCGCTTCGCCGAGGGCCGCGAGCAGCGGGAGGCAGAGAAGGCGGAGCGGCTCGCGCCCGCGATCGAGCGGGCCCTGGCGCGCAGGGCGCCGCCGCGCGAGGCGCCACCGGGCTACCTGGTCGACGAGCCCGCGGAGGTGGAGCGAGCGGCCCGGGCTCGGGGCGCGCCGCTCCGGGAGCGCGCCGCCGAGCTGGCCCGGGACCTCCGCCGGGCCGCGCAGCGCCGCGCGCAGGACCTGGCCGCGCGCGCCGTACGGGGAGCCTCTGACGACCAGCTCGAGCGCCGCTTCGGCAACGCCATGGCCCAGCGGGCGATCTTCGCGGGGATGGCGCGCCAGTTCGACCCCAAGTTCGCCTTCGGCTTCGAGGGCGACATCCTCTACGAGCTCTCACACCACGGGGATTCACGCGCGCCGGAGCGCTGGACGGTGCGCGTGCAGGACGGCCGCGCGGAGGCGATCCAGGATGCGGAGGGGACGCCCGCGGTCACGCTCCGACTGTCGATCCCGGACTTCGCCCGCCTGGTGGCGAACGAGGCCACCCCCCAGGAGCTCCTGTTCGCGGAGCGCTTCCAGGTCGAGGGCGACCTCCAGGTGGCCTCGAGGCTGTCGGAGATGTTCGGCGGCCCGCCCCAGTTCTAGCGCCGGACGTCCCGCGCTGTAGCCGATAGCGAGCAGTGCGGGACGTTCGCTGGTTAGGCGTAGCCCAGGGCCACCGCGGCGTAGTAGCCCGCCACCACCGAGAAGAGGACGGCGTCGAGGCGGTCCAGGACACCGCCATGGACGCCGAAGAAGCGCCCGGTGTCCTTCACCTCGAGGTCGCGCTTGATCAGCGATTCGAAGAGGTCGCCCAGCGGGGCCGCGACGGCCACCACCACGCCGATCAGGAGGGCATCCCTTCCCGAGAGCCAATCCTGGTAGAGGCCCGCGAACCAGAAGGCGAGCGTGCCACCGACTATCCCGCACACCAGCCCCTCGACCGTCTTGTTCGGGGAGATGACGGGGGCCAGCAGTCGGCGGCCGTAGATGCGGCCCCCGAAATAGGCGACCGTGTCGCCGAGGAACGTGCCCACGAGAACGTCGATCAGCAGTCCGTCACCGTGCGGCGCCTCGCGGAGGAAGATCGCGTGCGCCATGGCGAGCCCGATCCAGAAGATCCCGAACTGGGTCGCCGCGATCGCCCAGGAGACGTTCTCCCGGTGTGGCCGGAAGAACGCGAAGTAGAAGACCACGAGGAACGACGCCGCGAGCACCATGATCACCTGGCGCTTCTCCCCGTAGAGCGCCGCGGCCAGCAGCCCCGCGAGTACGACGAAGCCGGCGATGTCCACGGGCTGGACGCGTCGCATGAGCGAGTAGAGCTCGTGCAGGGCGATCACGCCCAAGACGTAGATGCCGATGGCGAACACGAGCCCGCCCTGGGTGACGATGAAGATCGCGAACACGATCGCCGGGATGGCGACCAGCACCCGGGCCCCGAGATCGGATCTTCCCCGCCGCTCGCGGGGGGCTCGCGAGGCCATCGCCTAGCGCGCCCCGAAGCGGCGCCGGCGGGCCGCGTACTCCTCGAGCGACGCCTCGAAGGCCTCGCGCGAGAAGTCGGGCCAGAGCTCGTCCCTGAAGACGAACTCCGAGTAGGCGACCTGCCAGAGGAGGTAGTTCGAGATCCGCAGCTCGCCGCTCGTGCGTATGAGGAGGTCGGGATCATGCATGTCGGGGGCATAGAGGTGGCGGCGAAACTCCTCCTCGCTCGTCCCCTTAAAGGTTCGCGCCGCGTCCACGATCTCCGCCCTGCCCCCGTAGTTGAACGCCACGAACAGGGTGATGCGCCTGTTCCCCGCGGTCTTCGCCTCCGCCCAGTCCATCCGCTCCCCGAGATCGGCCGCGATTCCCTCCCGGCGCCCGATGAAGCGCATCCGCACGCCCTCCTCGTGGAGCTCCGGCGTCTCGCGGTCGATCCGCTCGCCGAACATCTCCATCAGCGCGTCGACCTCGTCGCGGGGGCGGCTCCAGTTCTCGGTGGAGAACGAGTAGACGGTCAGCTCCGCGACGCCGAGCCTGGCGGCGTCGCGCAGCCGCTCCTTGACCACGTCCGCCCCGGCGCGGTGGCCCTCGATCACCGGGAGCCCGCGTTGCTCCGCCCAGCGACCGTTGCCGTCAGTGATGATGGCGACGTACCGCGCGGACGCCGGCGAGCTCAAACCTCGAGGATTTCCTCTTCCTTGCCCGAGAGCAGCGCGTCGATCTCGGCCACGCGCGCGTCCGTGAGCTTCTGGAGCTCGGTCTCGGCGCGGTGCTCGTCGTCCGAGCCCACCTCGCCCTCGCTCTTCAGCTCCCGCAGGTCGTGCATTACCTCGCGCCGGATGTTGCGCACCCCCACGCGGCCCTGCTCGGCGATGCCGTGCACGACCTTCACCAGCTCCTTGCGGCGCTCCTCCGTGAGCTCGGGGATCGTCAGGCGGATCACGGAGCCGTCGTTGGACGGCGTGAGGCCCACGTCCGACTCCAGGATCGATTTCTCGATCCCCTTGATCGAGTTCTTGTCGTACGGGGTGATGGTGAGTAGCCGCGCCTCGGTGGCGGACACCTGGGCCAGCTGGCGCAGTGGGGTGCGCGTTCCGTAGTAGTCGACCTCGATCCGGTCGAGCAGGTGCGGGGAGGCGCGGCCGGTGCGCACGGTGGCGAGCTCGTTCCGGGTGGCTTCGACCGACTTGGCCATCCTGTCCCCGGCCTCGTCGAGGAAGTCCTTGATGATGCCGTCGCTCATGAGGTGACCAGGGTGCCCACGCGCTCGCCGGACACTATCCGGTCGATGTTGCGCTCGTCGTCCATGTTGAACACGTAGATCGGCAGGCCGTTGTCCATGCACAGGGAGAGCGCCGTCGAGTCCATCACCCCCAGCCGCTGCTCGATCGCCTCGCGGTGCGTCAGCTCGGCGATGAAGCGCGCGTCGGGCTCGAGGCGGGGGTCCGCGCTGTAGACGCCCTCTACCCCGTTCTTTGCCATCAGGAGGCCCTCGGCGCCGATCTCGAGCGCCCGCACCGCGGCCGCGGTGTCGGTGGTGAAGAACGGATTGCCGGTGCCGGCGGCAAAGATCACGATGCGCCCCTTCTCCAGGTGGCGGATCGCCCGGCGCTGGATATAGGGCTCGCAGACCTCGGAGACCGTGATGGCCGACTGCACGCGCGTGTAGGCGCCGAGCTTCTCGAGCGCGTCCTGGAGCGCGAGCGCGTTCAGCACCGTCGCGAGCATGCCCATGTAGTCGCCGGTCGCGCGGTCCATGCCCGCCGCCGCGCCGGCGAGCCCGCGATAGATGTTGCCGCCGCCCACCACCACGGCGATCTGCACGTCGCGGTCGCGCACGCCCTTGATCGCGTGGGCGACCGAGGCGATGCGCTCGGGGTCCGCCCCGTAGGCGAGATCGCCCATCAGCGCCTCGCCGGAGAGCTTCAGCAGGATGCGCTCGAAGGCGGTGCTCACTCCTCGTCGACGTCGAAGCGGCTGAAGCGCCGGATCACCACGTTCTCGCCCGTGCTCGCGGCGATCTCCGCCCGCAGCTGCTCGATCGTCTTGCCTTCGTGCTTGTCGGAGTTCACGTGCGCCTGCTTCAGGAGCACGACGTCCTCGAGCCACTTGCGCAGGCGGCCCTCGACCATCTTCTCCTGCACGTGCTCGGGCTTGCCGTCACTGGCGGCCTGCTCCTTCAGCACCCGCCGCTCGGCCTCGCGGGCCTCCTCGGGAACGTCCTCCTCGGACACGTAGAGGGGCGCCGCGGCCGCCACGTGCAGGGCCACGTCGCGGGCGAAGGACCGGAACTCGTCCGTGCGGGCGACGAAGTCGGTCTCGCAGTCGACCTCGACGATCACGCCGATCTTCCCCGTGGCGTGCACGTAGCTCGAGACGACGCCCTCCGAGGCGGCTCGCTCGCCTCGCTTGGCGGCCTGGGCCTGCCCCTTGACGCGCAGGATCTCGATCGCCTTGTCGACGTCCCCGCCCGCCTCCTCGAGCGCGGCCTTGCAGTCCATCATCCCCGCGCCGGTCCGGTCGCGGAGCGCCTTGACGTCACGTGCCGTGACCGCCATCAGAGGTCCTCGTTCGGGTCGAACGTCCGGCGCTCGCGCGGCGCCACCTCCGCGGGCTCGGGAGCCGCCGGCTCGTCGGGCGAGAAGCCCGCCTCCTCCGCCTCACGCCGGGCGCGCTCCTCGGCTTCCCGGCGCTCCTGCTCCTCCGCCTCGCGGCGGGCGGCCTCCTCGGCTTCCCGGCGCTCGCGCTCCTCGCGCTCGCGACGGGCCTGCTCCTCCTCGGCGCGGAAACGGGCCGCCCGCTCGGCGGCCGTGCCCGCGATCGCGTCGACGATCACCTTGCAGGAGCGGATCGCGTCGTCGTTGCCGGGCACGACGTAGTCGATCGGGTCCGGATCGCAGTTCGAGTCGACGAGGCCAACGATCGGGATCCGGAGCCGCGCCGCCTCGCGGACGGCGATCTCCTCGGTCTTGAGGTCGATCACGAACATCGCGTCGGGCACGCGTTGCATGTCCCGGACGCCGCCGAGGTTGACCTCGAGCTTCTCGCGCTCACCCTCGGCCGCGATGCGCTCGCGGGTGGGCAGCAGCTGGAGCGTCCCGTCCTGGGTCCACTCGGTCAGCTCGTGGAGCCGCTGGATGCGCTTGGAGATGGTCTGGAAGTTCGTCAACAGGCCCCCCAGCCAGCGCTGGTTGACGTACGGCATCCCGGCGCTCGTAGCGCCGTCCGTGATGGCGTCGCGAGCCTGCTTCTTGGTTCCGACGAAGAGGATCTTGCCGCCCCGTCCGGCGAGCTCGCCGGCGAACTCCTGCGCCTCCGCCAGCAGCCTCTCGGTCTTCTGAAGATCGATTATGTGGATGCCGCCGCGCTCGCCGAAGATGTAGCGGCGCATCTTGGGGTTCCAGCGGCGCGTCTGGTGGCCGAAGTGGACTCCGGCCTCCAGCAGTTCCCTGATGCTCACCTGTTCTGTCACGAGGTCTCCCTTTTGTGTGCGTTCCACCCGCCGGCCGGTGCGCGGACCCGAGGCCGTGGCCTCGGGCAGGGCCGCGCCCGCGCGCGGCGGGGCTTGGCTTGTTCGTTCTGCGGCGAGAAGGATAGTGGGGTCGTCCTTCGCAGCAACCACGACGGGCGCTCGGCCGAGAGGCCGAGTATCCGGCCGCGGAGGTTGGAGTGACCGCAAGTTTTCGGCGCACGTCGCGTTTCAGCTTCTGGGCCGGCCCTCCCTTTCCCTACCTCCGGCGGGACGGCCCCTGCTGGGGGGTCAGCCCTCCGGGCACACCCCGCGCAGTGGCGGGACGAGGCGGACACGACGGCCGCCTCGTTCGTCGTTGGCGGACAGCTCCAGACACGAGACGAGGCGGTCCGGAGACCGCCTCGTTCTCTAATTTCAGTCCCCGTCTGGCCCTCCGGAGACTGGCTCCCGCTTCGCTGCGTCGAGCGCGCGACGCAGATCTGCGGGTGGTTTGGACTCGCAGGCGGTGTATGCCCCGGTCTCCGGGTGGCTAAACATAAGCCGGAACGCGTGGAGGAACTGGCGCTCGAGCCCCAGCCGCGCGCCGCAGCGGGAGCCCCCGTAGTCGCGGTCCCCGCACACGGGGTGTCCGATGGCCGCCAGGTGCGCGCGGATCTGGTGCGTGCGGCCGGTGTCCAGGCGGACCTCCAGCAGGCTGGTGCGGGGCAGGCGCTCGCGCACCCGGAAGTGGGTCACCGCGGAGCGGGGGCGCGCGGTGCGGGTGGACTGGACCGTGCGGCGTACCCGGTCTCGCCCCAAGGGGGCATCGATGGTGCCCTCCTCGGCGTCGGGGTGGCCGACGACCAGCGCAAGGTACTCGCGGGAGACCTCGCGGCGGCGGATCGCGCGCTGGAAAGCCCGGTAGGCCTCCTCGCTGCGGGCGACCAGCATCAGCCCGCTCGTGTCGCGGTCGAGGCGGTGGACGACCCCGGCCCGCTCGGGATCCGCACCGCCGGCCGCGAGCCCCGCGAGAGCTTCCGACAGGGTGGGTCCGCGATGGCCCGGCGCCGGATGGACCACGACCCCGGCGGGTTTGTCCACCACCAGCAGCCAGGGATCCCGGTGCACGACCTCGAAGGGCGCCGCGCCCCGCTCCGCGGCTCGTTCGGGAAGCTCGGCCACAACTGTCTCCCCGGGCCGAACGCGATGGTTCTTCGGTTGGCGCTGCCCGTCGACCATGACGGTGCCCTGCTCGATCAGCCGCTGGGCCACGGCCCGGGAGGCGACGCCCTCGTGGCGTGCGAGGAGCGCGTCGAGCCGCATGCCCGCGTCGGCGTCACCGGCGCGGAGCTCGATCCTCATGAACGGCTCCGGCCGCTCTCCACGGCGTACAGCAGGAGGAGCACGCCGAGCACGATCGAGGCGTCGGCGAGGTTGAACGCCGGCCAGGCAATGGGGTCGATGAAGTCGATCACCGCCCCGTCCCGAGCTCGGTCGGCGAGGTTCCCGAGCGCGCCCCCGACGAGCAGTCCCACGGGCAGCCACAGCCCGGGCGACGCAGCGTTGAGCGCGAAGTAGCCGACCAGCAGCACGAGTGAGAGTGCGATCAGCACCCCGACCACGAGCCCGCCCCCCTGGAAGGCGCCGAAGGCCACGCCGGTGTTGCGGGTGTTGCTGATGTCGAGGCCGAAGAAGACGCTCGCGCTGTGCCCGGGCGCGAGCGAGGACAGCACGATCTGCTTCGTGGCCTGGTCGATCACCACGACGATGGCGGCGGTCGCGAGCGCGCGCGTGGCGCCACGGACGGCCGGGCTCACTGCGCTACCCCCGGACTACACCGATGATGATTCCGCCGACGATCCAGAGGACGATGATCCCCACCATCGGGCTCAGATCGAGGGCTCCCGGGCCCATCCGGAGCGGGGGAATGAAGCGGCGGAACAGGTTCAGGTAGGGGTCGGTCACGTCCTTCACGAAGGTCAGGATCGCGTCGAGGACCCGGTTGTAGGGCATGCGCGGGATCCAGCTGATGATGATCCGGATGAAGATCAGGATGAAGTAGACGAGAAGGAGGGTCTCCAGGTAGTCGGCCACGTCGCCGCGGGTGTCGGCGATGAGCATCACCGCGTGGCCTCGACCACGGTGTCGACCGTCCACTGGCAGACCTCGGGCAGCCTCCCCCGCTCCATCACGTGAAGGCCCCGCTCGGTGACCCCGCCCGGCGTGGCCACGCGCGCGCGCAGCGCGGCCGTGTCGAGATCGTGCTCGAGGAGCCACGCCGCGGTGCCGGCCATCGTCTCCACCACCATCCGGGCGGCGTCGTGCCGTCCCAGCCCGTGTGCCTCGCCCGCGTCCACGAACGCCTCGGCGAGCAGCGCCATGAAAGCCGGTCCCGAGCTCATCAGCGCCATCGCCGGCTCGATCAGGGGCTCGTCGAGCCGGAGCACCGTCCCCGCTCGCCCGAACAGCTCGAGCACCTCGCGCGCGGGGCCCTCGCCCGCCAGCGGACCAGGCGCGTAGCAGAGCACACCCTTGCCGAGCTCCGCCGGGATGTTCGGGATGAAGCGGTAGATGGGCGTGTCCGGGTAGCGCTCGGCGAGGGTGTCGGTCCGCACGGCGGCGAGGATCGACACGATGGCGCGCGCGCCTCCACCGAGTTGCTCCGCCACCTCGTCCAGCTGCTTCGGCTTATGGCAGAGGACCACGGCGTCCGCGCGTGCCGCCAGCTCGGCCGCGGAGCCGACCGACACCCCGCCCGTGGCCGCGGCGAGGGACTCGGCCTTGTCGCGGACGACGTCGAACACGAACACCGGCTCGCGGATCCCCCGAGCGAGCGCGGAGGCCATGTTCCCAGCCCCGATGAGCCCGAGCTTCATACGGGACCGCAGCTTATCCGGGCGGGGTGCCGCCGCGAACGCCGCGACGCTCGAGGGCCGGCGCGAGCAGCGCGGCCGCTCCGGCGAGCGGCAGGACGATGCCGAGCGCGAGCGGCAGCGTGCCGAGCTGCGCGATCGTGCCGATCGTCGCCGGCCCGACGAGGAAGCCGACGTAGGAGCTCGTCGAGACGGCCGCGATTGCGGTGGCTGGCGCGGTGCCCGGCTCCCTGGCCGCCGCGCCGAGCGCGAGCGGGAAAACGCCGGCCAGCCCGGCGCCCATCACCGCGAAGCCCGCCACGCCGACGAGCGGCGCGAGCGGCAGCAATGCC
>JBKPFJ010000250.1:0-13766 GCA_046728795.1 Actinomycetota bacterium
TTGAAATTGGTCGTGAGCGCACCGCCGAAGATCTCCGCGGTGAGGTGGGCGTCGGTGGTGCAGCCCGAATGAGAGAGCATGGAGCCGTAGTAGGTCTCGGACACCATCGCGGGGTCGACCCCGAGTCTTTCCGCGAGTCGCATCGCGATCAACGTGGTGTGCAGGCCGTGCTCGAACGGGAACCCCATGCCGAGGTCGGTCGCCAGGCACAGCGCCCCGATCACCTCCGCGGCGCGGACCTGCTCGGCGCCCTGGGACGGCTCGTGTCCCACTCGCCAACCGTATATCCCGAGCGCCGCGGGACGGCTGGCTCCCGTGTCGCGAGCTCTGGGTTTTCGGCGTGCTCCGCTTCACCGACAGAGTCCGGCCGCCCGGTCCCCTCGCTTCCCCTTCCGCGTGCGAGCAGGCGTCTCAGCGACCGGCCCGAGACGCTCGGTATGGACGACAACGGAATCGCTGCACGCTTCACGGCAGCCCTATGCACTGCCTATGCACGCGGTCAGGTTCCGACGGCGATGCTGGGCGAACACGCGACTGCTCCCTTCGCGTGGATGCGAGCGTTTTGCGAGACCGACCGCGGCAGACGCCTGCTCGGGACCCAGCGGTTGCCTCAAGCCCGTCGGCGGGCATGAACTGGCCATAGGCCAGGCAGCACTGCCCACACCCAGCGGCGGGGCTCGCCGGGTGTCAGCACAGTGTCAGTCTCGGCGGCATCCGTTGGAGTCCGGTCGGCTGGCGACGACGGCAAGGATTTAGCTCCAGGAGCGCCAGTTCGGGGGCTCCACCGGATTCCACCGAAGGGGCCGGATAGGCTTCCCAAGCCGAAGGTCGCGGGTTCGAGACCCGTCGTCCGCTTCTAAAGGACCCCTGCAAACGTGGCGTTTCTGCTTTCGCGGCAAGCGCCGAAGAGCGCCCAATGCGACCAGTGGGGAACGAAGAGGGCAACACGCCGTGTCGAACGCGAGAGGCCAGGCACGCAGACGGAGCGCATGGTCAGAGAGGGATCAGGAGTTCCCGGCGGGACCGATAACCCGGTCGTGCGGCAAAGATCGCAACGGCAAAGCTAGGTGCGGCTGGTGTGATCTTTGCCGAGCGCGCCTAGCTCGCCCCTAGCTTTAAGCCGGATCGGCCTAGCTTTTCTCCTAGCTTCAGCGGAAGCGGGGGACTCCCGTAGATTGCGCACCATGCTCTCTGTGGAGAGTAGATTCGCGGCCGTGCCGTACACGCTCAAGAACCTCAAGGAGGACCTGGAGGACGTCGGCTCGCGGTTCGACGGTGCGCCGGACCTCGAGTTCCGCCTCGCAAGCCAGGCGCTCGAGCTCGAGCAGTCCGGCCTCGGCTACCAGCGCATCCCGCCCGACTATCGCTTCCCGTACGGCCACACGCACAAGAAGCAGGAGGAGGTGTACGTCGTCGTGCGCGGGAGCGGGCGGATGAAGCTCGACGACGAGATCGTCGAGCTCAAGGAGTGGGACGTGGTGCGCGTCCCGCCCGGTACGTGGCGAGGCTACGAGGCCGGGCCGCAGGGCCTCGAGATCATCGTCGTCGGCGCGCCCAACCTCGGCGAGACTCCGCGCGCAGACGTGGAGGGTCAGCGCGACTGGTGGGCCGACTAGCGCCCGGTCGGAACGCCTGCAGTTCGGACCCCCACGCGACCCCGCTCCAAGTAATTGTGGTCGACAAGGTCGTCGGGTCCCCGCCGCTGCTGGAGATCGACGACCGTCAGCGGCGCGAGTTCCTTGAGGCGATGCTAGACGCCGCGAGCTTCGAGGACCTGCCGGGCAAGTGGCAGCCGCGATCCTCGAGGCGGGGCAGAACCGCCCGAAGCCTCGGACCCGAAGTGAGCACCCGCTACTCGCCTCTCGTGCGGCTCGAGCGGCTCCTCGATCACGTCGCAGAACTCCAGGAGGCCGTGATAGCCGGGCTTCATCAGGAATTCCCGAGACCCAATCTTGCATTGATTTCCCATTTGGGTTACGACAGGACGCTCCGGACACGAGAGGACCATGGTTGATTCAGGCACCTGCGACATCTGCGGGAGACCCGTAGATCCGGCGAACGCCACGATGGACATCGAGACCGGGAACCTGGTCCATACCGCATGCCTCAAGCAGAAGGAGCAAGCGGCGAACGAGAAGGACCAGGCCGAGCCTGCCGCCGGCGAGCGGTAGCCCACGGGCCGCCCCGATCACCGCGCGGGACCGTGCCCGAGGCGATGCTCGCCTACTCCCCGGACGGCCCTCCTCGGCGTCACCGAGACAAACGGGGCATCCCGCTGGGGGACGCCCCCGTCGAGCTCGGTCGAAGTGGGTCGGGTCCGCGCCCCGCAGCAGCAGGCAGATTCGGAGCTAGGCTAGCTCCAGAACCTTGCCCGGGCTAACGGGTTGATACGGCGGAATACCAAACAGCGGGAGGACCTGGATGAAGATGACAAAAATCCTCGTGGCGCTGGGGTCGCTCGGCGTCCTGGCGCTGCTGCCCATGACGGCCGAGGCGAAGAAGGGCTCCAACCACCGCTGTAGTCACCCCTCGGTGACGCGGGCCTTCGTCGTCACCGGCACGCTCGTGTCCTGGGACGGCACAAACCTCGAGATCACGGTGAAGAGCGCGAACCGCCACGCGCGGCACTCAGGCGAGCTCACCGACCAGGACGCCGGCAAGAAGGGCGTGCAGGTGAAGGGCGGGACGTACACGACCTCGCTGAGCGGCGATAGCTTCAAGACATCGCAGTCCGACTACGAGGCGGGCGAGCAGCCCTCGGCCGGGGACAAGGTCCGGGTTATCGGTCGCTTGGCGATCACCAAGAGCCGCTGCGCCGAGGAGCAGTCGCTCGCTGAGCGCTCCCATACCCCCGACGTCAAGCGCGTCAAGTTCATCGACTCAGACTGATCGTTCCGGAGAGCACGGTCTAAGCGAGCGCCGCGAGTAGATCGCCACCGCGACGGCGGCGCGGACAAGGGGGGCGAGGAGGAGGACCGGGGACACCTGATCGCGCTGATGCGCGGCGTTGAGCCTCGTCGTCACCGCCACCCTGTACGCTGGAAAGCGTCGTCGGGTTTGTGGTGGACCTAACCCATTCCGGGACGCGCCTCCTTCGGGGGCGCTTCTCGTTGTGGCCCAATCCTGGCCCAAACGTCCTCGGAGCGGATCGCTCGGGTTTGTGGTGGACTTAACCCATTCCGGCACGCGCCTCCTTCGGGGGGCGCGCCTCGTTGTGGCCCAGTCCTGGCCCAAACGTCCTCGGAGCGGATCGCTCAGGAATCCGCAACCCCTCCGAGAAGGGGCCACGCGCCCGTCGTCATCCGTCGCCGTGCGTCGTTTTCGTCGGCGCGGCTTCCCAAGCCGAAGGTCGCCCGTCGTCCGCTCTCAGGAAAGCCCCGCTCAGGCGGGGTTTCCCTTGCCCCCAAAGCCTCGGCGGACGCTGCTCGAGGAGCAGTGTGAACGAAAGTGCGAACACGGTCCTCCGCGCTGGCCAGACTCGCCGGGCATGGGTAGGCACGATCCAAAGTTCAGGTCCGCCCAGCGCGAGGCATGCATCTACGCCGTCTTGTACGACGGCTGCTCTGCTCGCGAGACAGCTGAGGTGGCCGCAGCTGGCGATTTCGGCGATCCGTTCGAGGTGAGCGTCGCGACCTTTCAAGAGTGGGCGGCGCAACACGAGCGATCACAGGAGGTCGCCGACCAGGGCCGTGAGGAGGCTGACCGCGCCCGCGCCATCACTCAGAAAGAGATCGCCCGCGTCGAGGCGCTCGAAGAGCCCAGCGCCAGGGATTTGCATACCCTCGAGCACGCGCTCCGCTTGGTGCGGCGGGCCGATCGCCAGGCGCCGCGCACCCTCCGCCGCCGAAGCCGGATGGGCCGCCAGGTGACCGGTTGAAGCGGCTGATGCCCGAGGCCGTGGCCGCGGTGCGAGCGGTCGCTGCCGGAGCACCGTGCTGGCACACGCTCGGCCTGGAAGACCGCAGCGAGCACGGGAGGTGCATCAACTGCCTCCAGGAGATCCGTCGCCAGCCTCCCGGCGAGAAGCCGCTCTACGTCCTGGCCGGCCCACCCGAGAGCGCCGACGTCATCCTCGAGCGCGCGGCCGCTCGAGAGCCTGCCTACGCCTGGGCGCTGGAGTCGCTGCCCGCGCCTGATTGACGTCCAGGAGCACGCTGGAAGTACACGTCCGGGTGCACGGCCATGAAGACGTCCTCGTGGTGCCCGACGTCGGGAGTCATTCCACCAGACCGCACGTCGAGATCCCTCGCACCCTCCACTCCCCACTGATCAGGCGGCACGGCAGTCAGATCACGCATCGCGGAGAGCGGCGACTGAGCAGGCGCAGACACCACACCAGAGACCGCCCTGCAATACGCCAGGGAGCGCACCGGGGGCGCCGATGCATGCGCACGCGCACCAGTCAGACGCGCAGGTGCCGGTAGAAATGGCGCCCGCTGTCCGCGCAAGCCGACGGTCACGGAGCCCGACATTCCGCTCTACGACTGGCCTTGCGACTTGCTCGAGCTCGAGGTGCGAACGCGGGTGCGAACACGGAGGTGTCATACGCTCGCTCGAGCCCGCCGGCGCCCTCGCGCTCGAACCCCTCGGCACCCCGTGGCGGCGGCGCATGGGAACCCGCTTCACGAGGACTCCTTGGGCCTTGGTGCGTCGAAGACGCGGCGCGCGTTGGCAGCGAGCTGGGCCGCTGGGCTCGTTGGCGCTCCAGCTCGGCACGGCGGCCGATCCTGGCCTCGCGCCCGGAGCGACGCCCATCAGCGCGCGTCGCGCTCCAGCTCCGCATCGAGCCGGGCGAGGTCGGCTCGGTCGGGCATAGCGAGCTCCTCGAACGCTGCGCGGCCGCTCGCGCCTCGCCGACGGTCGCGCTGCCAGCGGGCCATCGCAAGCGCGATGCCGCCGCCGGCGGCGAGGATCGCGAGCGCCGGCACGAGGTACGCCGCCAGGTCGAAGCCGTGGTCCTCAGGTAGCGCCAGCACGGTCGGGCCGTACTCAGCCGCAAGGGCGCGCTCTATCTCTCCCTTCGACCTGCACCGGTGAATGAGTCTCCGTACGAAGGCTCGTTCGCGTTGCGCCTGGGGCGCCTCCGCGAGCCCGAGCGGCACGCCGCAGACGGGGCACATGACCTCGTCCTCGATGTCGGCCAGCGTCGCCTTGGGGCAGCTCGCGCCGGCGGCGGGGACCGCTGTGAGCAAGGCCACGGCCAACCCGGTTGCGAGCAGCCGCCTCACGCGGGCTCCTCGAGCAGCGGCCCGACCGTCCGCGCCAGGAACCGCTCGTCCACGGGCCCGCGGCGCAGCGCCGCGATCCGCCCGCGGCGGTCGAGCACGATCGTTTCCGGGTAGCCGACGACACCGAACCTCGACTGCATGCGACCGTCGCGGTCGCGGAGCATTGGGTAGGTGAGGCCGTACTCGCGGGTGAACGCCCGGGCGTCGGAGGTTACGTCGAGGGCGTCAACCCCGAGGACGGTCCCGCCTCGCGGCGCGATCCGCCTGTGCCAGCGCTGAAGCAAGGGCGCCTCATCGCGGCAGGGGTCGCACCAGGAGGCCCAGTAGTTGAGGATCACGACCTCGCCGCGGTAGTCGGACAGGGATTCGCTGCCGCCGCCGCTGAGCCTGGGCAGCGTGATGGAAGGCGCCGGCTCTCGCTCGCCGGCGGCCAGCGCCCTTTCGATCCCGCGGTTCGGCTGGCGGCTCGTGACGCCGTAGGCGAGCAGCGCGACCAGGGCCGCGAGCGCGGCGATCACGGCCAGGGCGACGGACGGGCGCCGCCTCATGCTTGCGGTTGCCCCTTCGACGCGGCCTCGCGGGCCAGGTCGAGCCGCCGCATGAGCTCGATCGCCTCGGCTCGCAGAGCGCGGTCGAGCGCTCGGTAGTCGGAGTGCGAGAGCTTTCCGGTCTGGAAGTCGAGCTCAGCGTCGCGAATCTCGCGGTACTTCGCCTGCTTGGCCGCTTCCAGCGAGGCAAGCTCGGAGACCTCCTGTGGACACGAGCCGCGGCCGCGTCGCAGCGGCGCGGCGATCACCGCCACTGCGGCGGCGATTACGACCAGGGAGAGGACGAACTCCATCGGCGCCTCAAGCGCGCGAGAGCGCGCGGTCGAGACGTGCCGCACGCGAGGCGCGGGCTCGGCGGCGCGCGCCGCTCGGGACGGGCCAAAGCGCGATCAGGCCGCCCGCCACGCCTATCAGGCCGCCGATCCAGATCCACTCGACCATCGGCGAAACGATCAGTCGGAAGCTCGCGGGCGGTGGCAGGGCCTCGTAGCGGTCCGCGATCGCGCCGAGCAGAACCATTCCGCTGTCACCGGTGGCCAGCGGAAAGCGCCGGTCGACGCCGTCGATCATGCGGCGCATCGACCCGATGTCCGGCTCGACAGCAGTCCAGACATCGCGTCGCAGCCCGGCGTCGAGGCCGACCTCGCTGGTCGCCTCGCCGTCGAAGTAGCGGCCCATGGGCCCCAGGGTCGGGTCGCGCGAGGCGTAGTAGCCGCGGTTCGGCGTCAGGGTGGCCACGTGGCGGCCGTCTCTGCGCAGCGAAAGGACCGCGCCGAGCGTCACCTTCTCGGGAGACAGCTCGCTGGTGGCCCGGACGTAGCGGACGTCGTAGCTGCCGACCCTCGCGGTCTGGCCGGGGGACAGGCGGACGTCCCGGACGTGCTGGAAGGTGGAGGAGGCGGCGACGCCGACGAAGAGCACGGCGACGCCGGCGTGAACTACGTAGCCCCCGTAGCGGCGGCGGTTCCGGCGGACGAGCGCGGCGAGCGCCGCCAGTGGGGACTCGCCCGATGCGGCGCGCCGCGCGCGCGTGCCGCGCCAGAGCTCCTGCAGGACGACCGCGCACACGAACGCGGCGGCACAGAACATCAGAGCCGCGCGCGGCTCACCCCACGCCCCCGGCGCCAGCATCACCGCGAGCGCCGCCGCCGCGGCCGCGGCCAGGGGGAGGCGGAAGTTGCGGCGGGCGTTGCGCAGCGTCGCCCGCCGCCACGCGATCACCGGCCCGATCCCGGACAGGAACACCAGCGCGATCGCGAGCGGGACCGTGTAGCGGTCGAACCAGGGCGGGCCGACCGACGCGCGCTGTCCCGTCACGGCTTCGGAGATCAGCGGGAAGAACGTGCCCCAGAAGATCACGAAGCACAGGCCGACCAGGGCGAGGTTGTTGAGCAGGAAGATGGACTCGCGTGAGAGCAGCGACTCGAGGCGCCCCTCCGAGCGAAGGTCGTCGAGCCGGGCCAGCACCAGCGCCACAGAGCCCGCCACCAGCAAGACGATGAAGCCGAGAAAAGGCTTGCCGAGCGTGGAGGCGCCGAATGCGTGGATCGACTCCAGGATGCCCGAGCGCACGAGGAAGGTGCCGAGCACGGCGAGCACCCCCGTGGCGAGCACGAGCGAGACGTTCCAGACCTTCAGCATCCCCCGCCTCTCCTGGATCATCGCCGAGTGCAGGAAGGCGGTGCCGGTCAGCCATGGCATCAGCGAGGCGTTCTCGACGGGGTCCCACGCCCAGTACCCGCCCCAGCCGAGCTCGGACCACGACCAGCGCGCGCCGATGAGGATGCCGAAGCCCAGGAAGAACCAGGCGGCGAGCGCGAAGCGGCGCGTGGCGGCGACCCAGTCGGGACCGAGACGCCTGGTGACGAGCGCGCCGACGGCGAAAGCGAACGGGATCGCGAACAGCGTGTACCCCGAGTACAGCATCGGCGGGTGGATCATCATGCTGGGGTGACGCAGCAGCGGCTGAAGCCCGGCGCCCTCCGCCGGCGGCGGACTGGCCACCTCGAAGGGGTTCGCCAGGAAGACGACCAGCGCCAGGAAGAAGGCGGCGAAGCCGAGCAGGACCGCCGTCGCATAGGGAGCGATGTCGCGCAGCCGGCGGCGGGTGGCGAACAGGACGAGGCTCGACCAGAGCGTGAGCAGCCAGACCCACAGGAGCAGCGAGCCCTCCTGGGACGACCACACCGCCGTCGCCCTGTAGAACCCCGGGGTCGTCGTACTCGAGTGGCTGCCGACGAGCGTGAACGAGAGATCGGAGCGCAGGAACGCCGCCTCGAGCACCGCGAACGCAACCGTCAGCACGCCCGCGAGCGCGTACACCGCTCGGCGCCCCGAGTCGGCCCACTTCCGCTCGCGGCTGCGCGCTCCGTAGAGCGAAGCGGCGATGCCATAGAGCGCGATCAGGAGGGCGAGGGTCAGGCAGACGCGGCCGAGGTTCAGCACTTCAGGACGAGTGGTCCGTGCCCTGCGAGCTGAACTTCGACGGGCACTTCGTAACGAGCGAGTCGTTCTCGCCGATGAAGACCCGTCCCCGCTTGCGGACGGTGACGATCACCTCGCGGCCGGCGCGGAACGGGTCCGGCACGACGCCCGTGTAGCGGACGGGCACCGAGCCCGAGCCAACGCGATCGCGTACCCGGAAGACGAGCGCCTGGCCCTCGTGGCGGTAGCCCGGCATGACCTTGCCCGTCAGCTGATAGGAGCGGCCCGCGGAGGCAGAGGCCGCTAGGCGGCTTGGCGTCGTCGCTTCGCTTGCGGCGCCCAGGCTCGTATAGACGAGCGCGCCCGCCAGCAGGACGGCGGCACCGAGCGCGACGAACAGCCGTAGCCTGCGCTTGCGGGTGGGATCCACCGCACGGCGACTATCCCACCGGGGTCCTGTCCCTTCGAGGAACGGTGTAAGCACAGCTACCTCCCGCGAGCCAGGCCGCGCCGCGCGGGCAGCAGCGCCTCCAACTCACGGAAGGTAAGGGCGGGTCCCGGGGCGGCGCTAAGTGGGATGAATGGCAGTTCGCCGGACCAAGACGATCTCGGTCCTCGACGCGGATCGGGACCTGGCGGGACGCCTCACCGCGGCCGCGCTCGGGGCTGCCCGGCAGCACGCCATCGCGTCAGTCTTCACCGTGCGCCCCGGAGGGCTCGACCCGCGCAGCTGGGGCGGGACAGCCGACGGGCACCTCGGCTTCTTGATCCTCTCCGGCCTGCTCACGCGCAGCGTCACCGTGCTCGGGCGTACCTCGATCGAGCTGCTCGGCGCGGAGGACCTGGTGCGCCCGTGGGAAGAGGGCGCGGAAGACGCGTCCGTGCCCCGCGAGGTGAGCTGGAGCGTGCTGCAAACGGCGCAGATCGCCGTCCTCGACGAGCGCTTCGCCCGCCGGATCGCTCCCTGGCCGGAGATCGGTGCCGCGCTCCTCGATCGGATGTTCCGGCGTGGCCAGCGGCTCTCCTTCCACGCCGCCATCCTCGAGAACCCGCGCGTCGAGGTGCGTCTCATACTGCTCTTCTGGCAACTTGCCGACCGCTGGGGGCACGTGGGCCCCGAGGGCGTGACGCTTCCACTGCGACTGACCCATCAGGCGCTCGGCCGCCTCGTCCGGGCCCAGCGTCCGTCCGTCACGGCGAGCCTGAGACGGCTCGCCGAGCGGGGACTGATAAGGCGTGACGACGCCGGCTCCTGGCTGTTGCGCGGCGACGTCTCCGAACACCTGGCCGCGTTCGCGCCGGGGGGTGAGAGCGTTTCACGCGGGTTCCCTGGACCGCGGCAGGGCTTGACATCGCCGAAACGGCGGACCGGCGTCGGCAGGCTGTCAGCTCCGCTACCTCCGCGCTTGCCCGATCCGGGCTGAGGCTTTCTACTTCGAGCGCCGTCGGGTCCGTGCGGTCCGGCGAAGGCAGCCGGGAGCTTGCCGGAGCGGCGCCGGGCCCGGAAGGAAGGGGAGGTTGGCAGATGGCGCTGTGGCAGACGGCGGTGAGGGCCCTCAAGTTCTTCCCGGTCGCCGCCGCCCTGCTTCTCCTGGGAGCGGTGCTGTTCAACGTCAGCGCGGTGTCGAAGTCGCGCTCGGGCGGAGGCGCCAGGACCGCGCTCAGCGCTGAAAAGCGACTGTTCAAGCAGGGGCGGCGCATCTTCCGTTTCGACACCTTTGGTGACCAGCGCTTCTGGGGCGGCGCCCTCCGGCTCCACAGGGCGATCGAGGGCAGGAGGCTCGGCGGGGTCGGACCCGGGCTCTCGCCCAAGGCCGCGCTTGCCGCCGGCCTCAAGGTCGACTCGCGGGCGCTTCCCGCCTCGGTCGTGCGCGCGATCAGGCGGGGCAAGGTCAACCTCGACAGCCCGAAGACGACGCTGGCCTTACTCAAGCTGAACGCGGTGGTGGGGGTGAAGGGGTTCTTCAACCGGCGCGGCACGCTGCGCTCGGTGGGCCTGACGTGCGCGGTCTGCCACTCGACGGTGGACAACTCGTTCGCGCGCGGGATCGGCAGGCGGCGCGACGGCTGGCCGAACCGCGACCTCAACGTCGGCGCGGTCGTCTCGCTCGCTCCCAACCTGAAGCCGGTCACGGACCTCCTGGGCGCCGACGAGGCGACCGTCAGGCGGGTGCTCGCAAGCTGGGGCCCCGGCAAGTTCGACGCGGAGCTCTTCCTCGACGGCAAGGCCTTCCAGCCGAACGGCAGGTCGGCCGCGGCCTTGATCCCGCCCGCCTTCGGGCTCCGTGGCGTCAACCTGCACACCTGGACGGGCTGGGGCTCGATCACCTACTGGAACGCCTTCGTGGCGAACCTGGAGATGCACGGCCAGGGCAACTTCTTCGATCCCCGCCTCGACGACGCGGGCAAGTTCCCGATCGCCGCGCGAAACCGCTTCGGGCATACCCACCACGCGCGTGACCTGATCAGCTCGAAGCTGCCCGCTCTGCATTTCTACCAGCTCGGGCTGCGGATTCCGAAACCCCCCAAGCGGAGCTTCAACGCGCGCGCGGCTCGCCGCGGGAAGGCACTCTTCCGGGGCGAGGCGAAGTGCGCGACCTGCCACGTGCCGCCGACCTTCTCGGAGCCCGGGTGGAACCTCCACAGGCCGTCCGAGATCTGCATCGACTCCTTCCAGGCGGACCGCTCCCCCACGGGGCAGTACAGGACTGCCCCGCTGCGCGGGCTATTCACCCACCGCAAGCGTGGCTTCTTCCACGACGGACGCTTCAAGTCGCTTCGCGCGGTCGTCGACCACTACGACGGCTGCTTTGGCCTCAACCTGTCGCGGGCGCAGAAGCGCGACCTGGTCCAGTACCTGAGGTCCCTCTAGGCGCGGGAGCGATGGTGGTCTACGGCAAGGCGCTTCGGTCGCTGGCCGCCGCCTCGGCCGCGGCCGTTGCAATCGCCCTATCGCTCGTGTTCTTCTACGCGCCGATCGACGCCGACCAAGGCTTCGTGCAGAAGATCTTCTACGTGCACGTGCCGATGGCGATCGTCGCGCTCTGCGGCTTCGTGGCGGCCGGCGTAATGGCGATCGGGCACCTTCGCTCCGGCGACCGCTCATGGGACATGCGCTCCTACGTCGCCATCCACCTCTCGATGGTCCTGGGCGTCGGCGTGCTCCTGACCGGCGTGATCTGGGCGAAGGTGTCGTGGGGTCATTGGTGGGTCTGGGACGAGCCGACGCTCGTCTCGTTCCTGATCGTCTTCCTCCTCTACTGCACCTATCCGCCGCTTCGCTTCTCGATCGAGGATCCCGAGCGGCAGGCCCGCTACGCCTCGGTGTTCGCGATCACGGCTGGCGCCTTCGTGCCGCTCAACTTCCTCGCGGTGCGGCTCGCCGAGTCCTACACGCATCCGCGCGTCCTCTCAATCACGGGAGGGCAGATGCCCGGTTCGATGCGGCTTACGTTCCTCGTCTCGCTGCTCGCGGTGGCGCTGCTGTTCACGACGCTGTGGGAGCTCGAGCTGACGGCTAAAAAGCTCGCCCGCGAGCTCAGGCGCCTCCGCCGCAGCGTCGAGAGCGGCACCGGGTCCGAGCTCGCGCCGGCGCCCGGAGCGCCTGACCCTCGGAGCCGCGGCGCGGCGGTGGCGGCGACCGCCCCATCGCCGCGTGGCGGCTGAGATGCCCGCCCTGCCGCTCGACGAGGCGGGGCGCTACGTGGCGGGCGCCTACGTCGTCTTCGCGATGCTCGTGGTCGCCTACGTCGCGATCATCGCAGCCAAGGTCAGCCGCATGGAACGAGAGCTCGAGGACCTCGAGAAGCCGCGCAAGGACCGGGACGATTGGCACGGATAGTCTCGATCGGGCTGTCGCATAAGACCGCGCCGGTCGAGCAGCGCGAGAGGGCGGCGCTCGGTGCCAGCTCGGCGCGCGCGGTGCTCCGAGCCCTCGGCGCCGACCCGGGGTTGCGCGAGTCCGCCGCTCTGTCCACCTGCAACCGCACCGAGCTGTATGCGGCCGCCGACCGTCTCGGCCCCGCCGAGGAGTCCCTCCGGCGGGCGCTCCTGGAGCACAGCCGCATCGAACGCCCGCAGCTCGACCGCGCTCTCTACGTCCACCACGACACCTCGGCCGCGCTGCATCTGTTCCGGGTCGCGTCCGGTCTCGACTCGATGGTGCTGGGCGAGAGCGAGATCCAGGGGCAGGTGCGCGCCGCGCTCGAACTCGCCTCGGAGGAAGGCACGCTCGGACCGCTGCTCGAGCGCATGTTTCGGCAAGCGCTCGAGTCCGGCAAGCGGGTCCGCCGCGAGACGCGCGTCGGCGCCGGCGCCACCTCCGTTGCCTCCGTGGCGGTCGAGCTCGCCGCCGGCTCTGGGGGTCTGATCGGCCGGCGGGCCCTGCTGCTCGGGGCAGGCGACGTCGCGGAGGCGACCGCGCGGGCGTTGCTCGGCCGCGGACTCTCGGAGGTCGTCGTGGCGAATCGGACCACCGCGACGGCCGGCGCCGTCGCGGCACGGTTCGGAGGCCGGGGCGTCGGCTTCGACCGCCTCCCAGCCGAGCTCCGCGCCGCGGACATCGTGATCTCCTCCACCGACGCGCCGCACCGAATCCTGAACCACGCGCAGGTGACACAGGCCATGGCCTCTCGCCCCGGTCGGCCGCTACTCCTGATCGACATCGCGGTTCCCCGGGACATCGACGATGCGGTCGGGGAGCTCGAGGAGGTCACCCTCTACGACATCGACGACTTGGAGAGCGTGGTCGAGGCGAACCTGAACGGCCGGCGCCACGAAGCAGAGCGAGCCGAGCTTCTCGTGCGGAGCGAGGGCGTGCGCTTCCAGCGCTGGCGGCAACGAAATCACGCGGAACCGACATTCAGGGCGCCGATGCATGCGTGAGCGCGTCGGTCAGGGGCGCGCAGGTGCGGGTAGAAGATGGCCGCCCGCTGGCCGCAAGCCGACAGTCAGGAGCGCGGCATTCCGCTCTACGACTGGGCTTGCGACCTGAACGAGTTCGAGGTGCGACGCGGGTGCGAACACGGAGGTGTCATACGCTCGCCTCGAGCCCGCC
This sequence comes from Actinomycetota bacterium, assembly GCA_046728795.1. Lineage (GTDB taxonomy): Bacteria > Actinomycetota > Thermoleophilia > Solirubrobacterales > Thermoleophilaceae > JBKPFJ01. Next base: position 13,257 of record JBKPFJ010000250.1, read on the forward strand.
GGCGCCCTCGAGCCGGATCCCTGCGCCACCCTGAGCTCAGCGCATGGGAACCCGCGCTCCCGAGGACTCCCCCGCCGCACGCGCTGTCATCAAAACCGCGTCGCCCGGTCGCACCGCAGGCCGTCTCCCTGGGGACGGGCTCACAACGGGCCGTCAACCAAAACCAACCACCGTCCGGCGCTCTCACGACCATCGGGCCCGTGAGCGACCTCGCGTTGCCGCAGTGGCAATGCGCCGGAATCGACCGCAAGAGCGGGGCGCCCTGCCAGGAGCGCTATTTCGACCAGCGCCGGGACGAGACCCACTCGAATGGCTCGGCGGCGAGCTTCTCTTCCCGGGTTGCCGGCTCGCCTAGAGGGACTCCTCCGGCGCAGGCGCCGCGAGCGCCGGGGCGGGCCCCGGCGGCCGCCCACGCATAGCGCGATCGCGCACGGCGCGGGAGGGATTCGCGGCTAGAGAGCGCGGCGGCGCTGCCGCCGGTTCCCGTCTCAGAGGGAATGAGGGGCCTCC
>JBKPFJ010000172.1:0-21238 GCA_046728795.1 Actinomycetota bacterium
TTCGCAGGCCCGCCGCCGCGCAGCGCCGCGCCGTCGCGGCGGCCACGCTCGTCTTCCCGACCCCGCCCTTGCCCGTGTAGAGGATCGTCCGGGGCGCCATGGGCGGCGCCCAGGCTACTGGACCTCGATCAGCCCAGAGGCGCGGCTGCGCAGGGAGCGTCCGGTTCGCAGCTCCTTGGCGCCCAGCCCCACGCGGTACTCGCCCGGCGAGCGCGGCCTCCAGTAGAAGGCGTGCCGGCCCCGGCGGAAGGTGCCGAGCGCGTGGAAGGCCCGGCGCCCACCCTTGTAGATCGAGATCTCGACCACTGAGAGTTTCGAGAGGCCGAACCGCACGGCCGTCAGGCGCCGCCGGGCTGCCGTCGCCGGGCCGCGGAAGCGCAGCACGGCGGGCTTGGTCTGGTCGTCGCGGTAGCGCCTGGCGTACCTGCAGTAGACGTCGCCCAGGCTGCGGATGCACATGCTCTCGAGCACCTCGCGCAGGAGCTCGTGGTATGGCGGCGTGGACTCGCGCCCGCGGTAGGAGTAGCGCGACCAGTCGCCGACGTCGCTGGCGGGGATCTCGCGCGCCAGCTCGGGCTCCCCGTCGTTGAACAGGCGAGTGGCACGGCCGTCGTGCGCCAGCTTTCCGAAGTCGTACAGGCCGAGCACCGACTGGGTGAAGGCATTGAAGATGTAGAGCCGCGGGGCGAACGAGTACTGGAGGTAGTGGACGCCGCCGCGGAAGCCGCGAGTGCGCACGCCCGTGGGGGACGGTGTCTCGAAGACCCCGAGCGCCCGCCGCGCCGTGGCCACGAAGTCCGGCCTGTCGAGCAGCCTGGCCGCGCGCACGTACGCCTGGAGGGCCACCGACGTGGCCATCGCGCTGATCCACGGCGGCGTGCCACCGCCGAAGTCGAACATGTACTCCCAGGCGATGAAGCGCCGCGAGCGGCGCACGGCCAGCGCGGTCATCTCGTCGAGCAGGCGCTCTATCCGCTTCGGCCGGCACGGACCGGTGTGCTGCCCGCAGTATCCGTGCAACGTGTTCGCCTTCTTGAACGTGGTGAGCGGCTGAATCTGCAGGCCCCGCCCCGCGTAGTACTCGAAGACGATCTCGCTGCCGTGGAAGGAGACGAAGCTGCCCGCCGACGGGTAGCGATAGCGCGGCCAATACTGCGTGTTGCGGCGCAGCTCGAGGAACAGCGCCGGCAGGCGGGAGGGTATGAGCCGCCCTCGAAGCGCGATCCCCTCCACGGAGGCGATCACATAGCCGAGCTGAGCGCCGCGCGGGCCGCCAAGGCGAGCCCGCACCGAGCGCGCCCGCGCGTAGATGCGCCGGTAGGAGCTGTAGCGGCTGCGGCTGATCCGGTGCGCCCGCCGGGCGCCCCCGAGGGCGCGCGCCACCGCCCGCCTGCCGCGAGCGGAGCTGCTTCGCGCCTCGACTGCCGCCGAGGCCCGCGGGGCAGCGGTCGGCTCGCGGCCGATCGAGGCGCAGGCCCGCGAGGGACGCGATGGGTCGTCGCGGACCACGGCGCGCCCGGCGCCGACCACGATCTCCGGTGAGGCGTGCGCCGACCCCGCCGCTGCCGCAAGCGCGGCTGAGGCGCAGGCCGCCGCGAGGATCCCGCGACGGTGGAGGGGCATTCCGGAGTTCAACGTCGAGCCCGGTTCGAAGTTGCGCTCCTAGCCGCCCGCGACGAAGGCGGCCACGGCGGAGATCTCGGCGGGGGAAAGCTGCCCGTCAAAGGCGGGCATGCCGCCCCGGCCCTCGCGCACGATGCGCTCCACCTCCGCCTTCTCGAGCGACAGGTCGTCGAGAGAAGGCCCGACCCCACCGGTCGTCCCCGCTCTGCCGAGCGTGTGGCAGGAGCCGCACCTGTCGACGAAGATCGTCTTGCCGTCGGCGGATCCGCCACCGGATGCGTACGGTGCCGCACCGGCGGCTTTCCCGGTCGGCTCCGCCTTGTCCTCCGCGACCACCTCCGGACCGACCAGCAGCATCACGACCACCAGCGCCGCGGCCAGCCAGGTGAGCGGCGCCAGCACCCGGTCGATGCCCGCCAGCGCGCTCACAACGCCGGAAAGCCGCGATGGTCGATGAACCACAGAGCGCTGGTGATCCAGGCCAGGACGAACACGGCGAACATGAGCCCCCCGGCGACCGGCAGAGCAAGCCCCGGGAGTCCCTTCGAGCGGACGATCGTCACCTTCGCGGCAAAGGCGCCGTACACGGTGCAGCCGAGGAGCGAGTGCACGAGCACGCGCGTGGTCGTGTCCTGGAAGCCCAGCGACCAGAGGCAGTGATAGGCGACGGGCAGGGAGATCAGGAAGGCGAGCCGCCCCGACACGCGGTGCGCGCTCCCGAGCCATGCTGGCGTCGAGAATGGAAGCCGGCCATAGATCCACAGAGCGGTGACCACCTGAACGACGGCAAAGCCGAGCGCGACGGTGGCGAACCACACCTTCATCGCTATCGTCGAGGAGAAGAACAGCGTGAACACGAGCTGCTGGGAGGGGTCGTGGACGTGCCCGTAGACGCCGAGCGTGAGAGCCACGGCCGCGCCGAGCCCAGCCGCCAGCAGCAGTCGCCCGCCGGGCGCGGGCCGTGGGGCCGGAGCCGCTTCCACGATGCCGACGCTACCCAGGTGCCGGCACCGGAGACAAGGGCCGGCAACCGTAGCTAGTCTGCCCGCCATGCAGCTTCGACGGTCCGTCGCGGCCGTCCTCCTCGGCTGTTCCGCGCTCGTGGCCGCCTGCGGCGGTGGCGGTGGGGCGAGTCAGGAGGACGCGACCACGGTGCTCGACGATGGCTTCAACCACACCATCAAGAGCGCCGACATCAAGGTCGACGCGACGCTCGAGGCGAAGGGGCTCCAAGGGCTCGACAAGCCCATCCGCGTCCAGGCCGCGGGACCCTACGTGGACAACGGGGACGAGTATCCGAGCTTCGACATCGACCTCAAGGTCGGCGCCGGCGGAGGCGGGCAGGTGATCAACACCGGCCGGGTGTCGACCGGCGACCGGGCGTTCGTCAAATTCGAGGACACCTACTACGAGTTGCCCCGCTCGACCGTCGAGCAGGCGAAACGCTCGTACAAACGAAACCAGGCCAAGCGGGGGCTGCTGAAGGGCATCGGCCTGGAGGCGCGTAACTGGGTCCAGAACGCCAAGGTCGAGGGCGACGAGGACGTCGGCGGGGTGAGCACCACGCACGTCGCGGGCAAGCTCGACGTCCCGCGCGCGCTCCAGGACCTCAACCGCTTCGTGCAGCGCTCGGGGAAGGCCCTGGGCGCCGCCACCGGGCAGGTGCCTCGCCCGCTCTCGCGGGCGGACCTGGACGAGGTCGCGCAGGTCGTGAAGGACCCCTCGTTCGACGTCTATGTGGGCAAGCGGGACAAGACCATCCGCCGCGTCTCTGCGCACCTCGAGCTCGAGGTGCCCGAGCAGGACCGCGCCGCGGTGAACGGGCTCGAGGGCGGCACGATCGACTTCTCGATCGAGTTCGACGACGTGGGCGGCAACCAGCAGATCGAGGTCCCCGCGAAGGCGCGCCCGATCTCCGACCTGACGAAGTCGCTGGGGACGGCCGTCCTCGACGGCGGGCTGCCGACTCCCACGACGCCGCCTTCGTCCGGGGGGTCGAGCGGAGGCTCGAGCGATGGCCCGAGCGCCAAGGACTTCAAGGAATACGCCAACTGCCTGGACAAGGCGAAGGCTCAGGACACCGAGGCCCTGCAGCGCTGCGCCACGCTGCTCCAGCCCTGAGTGGAAGCCTCGGTCCACAGCGAGCATGGCGCGCGCGACTCGCTCGCGCTGAGCGCCACGCTCCACTGCCTCACCGGCTGCGCCATCGGGGAGATCCTGGGGATGGCCATCGGAACGGCCCTGGGGCTGTCGAACCTGCCGACGATCCTCCTCGCGGTGGCGCTGGCCTTCCTGTTCGGCTACGGCCTCACCAGCCTCCCGCTGTTGCGTGCGGGGCTCGCGCTCGGTGCGGTGGTCCCCATCGCGCTCGCCTCGGACACGCTCAGCATCGCCACGATGGAGATCGTCGACAACGCGCTCATCCTGGTCATCCCGGGGGCCCTGGAAGCCGAGCTGGGCGACATCCTCTTCTGGGGCTCGCTGGCCTTCGCCCTGGTCGTGGCCGGCCTGTGCGCCTTCCCCGTGAACCGCTGGCTGATCGCACGGGGCAAGGGTCACACCGCGGTGCACGAGACGGGAATCCACGGCGGCCCGCCCGTCTGGCTAGTCGGCGCTATCACCGTGGCCGCGGGGATCTTCGGCGTCGGGGTGCTCCTGGCCGAGGCGCTCTAGGCAGGGACGCGCTGGCGTAGGTCGCGCCGCGGGTCGATCCCGAAGCGGCTCGCAAGCTCGGCCTGCTCCGAGGACACGCCCCAGCGGTCGGATCGCTCCTCACCCTCGTGGTCGGGCGTGGCCCCCTTGAGCAACATGGAGCCGGTGTTGTCGCCGATCGCGCGGATCTCGCCAACCTCGTCGCCGCTCAGGACCGGTTCTCGGCGCACAGCGGCCAGCTCGGCTCGCTTGTCCTCGATCGGCCTGCCGCCCGGCTCCTGGATGAGCGTCGGCGCCACGCACGCCACCGCCGGCTGCGAGAGGTTCCAGGAGCAGGCGAGCTGGAGCATGGTCAGCCCGTGGCGGCGCGCGATCGGGCGCATCCGCTCCAGCTTCGCGCGGCCCTCCTCGATCCACCCGGCGGGGCGGAAGCCGCGGTGGTCGCCGGGGGCCAGCTCGTGACCGGGGAGGACGTCGTCGTGGAAGAGCCCGCCGTAGTCGACGACCCGGGTGATCACCTGGGCGCCGTGGCGCTCGCAGGCGGCGAGCGCGAGCTCGCCCGGCCACGGCTCGAGCGGGTTCAGGATGAGCATGACCCAGTCGATCTCGGTACCGAACCGCTCGAGGCAGCCGATCACGTCGAGCGTGAAGCCGTTGGCCGGCCCGGGAGCTAGTCCGAGCGCGCCGGCGAGCCCGTCGTCGCGCACGGCGGCGAGGGCCTCCCACACCGCCGGGTGCTCGAAGCCGCGGCGGTCGGGGTTGTGCAGCAGCAGGAGATCGAACCGGTCGACGCCGAGGCGCTCGAGCGAGCGCTCGGCGGCCATGCGCACGTAGCCCCGGTAGCCCTCGGGACCGCGGATGCGGGGGTCGGTGAAGCGCGGGAAGCCGCGCGGCCCGTCTCGCTTGCCCTCGTAGAAGTCGTGGCCGATGACGCCGACTAGCGAGTAGTCACGGCGTGGCACGCCCGCCAGCGCACGGCCGAGCAGCGCATCGGCCTCCCCGACCCCGTAGACGTCGGCGCTGATCACGGGGCCGATGCCCGCACCGGGGCGGTGCAGCGCCTCGAGCCGCGGCTCGTCGATCGCCTCGCCGAAGCCCATGAAACGCCCGCCGCTCCAGGTGCCGAGTGCGGTGTGCGTCGGCATGGCCACCACACTAGTCAGTACCGTCACTGGGGATGGAGCCGATCTGGGCATGGGGCGTCCTCGTCGTGGCGCTCCTCGTGTTCCTGTGGATCGACCTGCACTTCTTCGCCCGGGGCCGGGAGCCGGACTTCAAGGAGGCGGTGTGGTGGTCGCTCGGCTGGCTCGTGCTCAGCCTGCTCGCGGCGCTCGTCATCCTGGGCCTAGAGGACGGCGATCACGCCGTCGTCTATACGACGGTCTACCTGATCGAGCGCTCCCTCTCGCTCGACAACCTGTTCGTCTTCCTGCTGCTGTTCGCCTACTTCGGGGTGCCCTATGACCGCCGGCCGCGCCTCCTCTTCTGGGGGATCGTCGCCGCGCTCGTGCTGCGGGGTGCGTTCATCCTCGCCGGCATCGGCCTGATCGAGCAGTTCCACTTCGTCGTCTACCTGCTGGGCGCGGCGCTGCTCGTGCTCGCGGTGCGGATCTCGCGCGGCGTGGAGGAGAACGTCGACCCGGACCGGAACCTGATGGTGCGCGCCGTGCGCCGGCTCTACCCCGTCACCGGCGAGTTCCACGGTGGGCGCTGGTTCGTGAAGCGCGAGGGCAGGCGCTGGGTGACCCCCCTCTTCCTCGCCCTCGCCGCGATCGTGTTCGCCGACCTGGCCTTCGCGATCGACTCGATCCCGGCGGCGTTCGCGATCACCCGCGATCCGTTTCTGATCTGGATGGGGAACGTCTTCGCGCTGCTCGGGCTGCGGGCCCTGTTCGTGCTGGTCGAGGGCCTGGTCGCGCGCTTCCGCTATCTCGACCAGACGATCGCCGTCGTGCTCGGGCTCGTGGCGGTGAAGCTCCTCACGGAGGATCTCGTCAGCATCGGGCCGCTGCCGAGCTTCGCGATCATCGCCGCCGCCTTCACGGTCGGCATCGTCGCCTCACTCGTGGTGGACCGTCGCGACCCGGACGCCGAGCGGAAGCGCGAGCAGCGGCGCGAGCAGATGCGTCAGGGAGCGGAGGACGAGGAGGCGCAGCCCGCCGGCGCGGGGCGCCGGTAGCCGCTCGTGCGGCCGAGCGGCGCGGCGGGAGCTAGCCGTCGTGCGCCGCGCGCCAGCCGAGCAGGCCGGCGAAGCCGAGAAGTCCCGCGCCGGCCACCGCGTCGACCGTGGCCAGCAGCCGCGGACCGAAGCGCCCGCGCACCAGTGAGACCAGCGCCGACAGCGCGCTGAACGCCGTGAGCGTCCCGCCGGCCACGCCCAGCAGCAGGAGCGGCGCCGGCTCGGACACCGAGGCGGTCGAGGCCGCGGCGAAGATCGCGGCCCAGGTGGCGATCGTGAGCGGGTTGGAGGCTGTGGCGGCGAGCGAGGTGAGAAAGGCGCGCCGCGGGGTTGCCACCTCCTCGTTCGCCTCGCCGCCGAGGCGGACGCGGAAAGCCGACCACAGCGTGCGGGCGCCGATCAGCCCCAGGACGAGCACGCCGACCGCGCCGAGCGCGACGCGCAGGGCATCGATCTCGAGCAGGCTCGCCGCGCCGGCGAGGCCCGCCGCCGCGTAGAGCGCGTCGATCACCGCCGCGCCGGCGCCGATCGCGACGCCGGTGGTCAGCGCACCGCGCAGCACGGAGCGCACGCACAGGAGCGATACCGGCCCCGGCTGGGCGCCGACGAACAGGCCGAGTCCGAAGCCGACGGCGAGCGCGCTCATCACGCGAAGTAGAACACAAGCCCGAGGACGACGTAGAGGGCGATCAGCTGCACGCCCTCGAACCAGTTCGACTCGCCCTCCTGGGTCAGGAAGTTGGCGATCAGCACCGCGAACAGGAGGCCGCCGAGCTCGTAGCCGTTGAACACGAGCGCGAGCGGGTTGGGGCCGAGGAGGAACGAGAGGAGCACCAGCACGGGCGCGACGAACAGGGCGATCTGCGCGCTCGAGCCGATCGCGATGTTCACCGCCAAGTCCATCTTGTCCTTGGCAGCCACGAGCACGGCGACCCAGTGCTCGGCCGCGTTGCCCACGATCGCCACTACGAACACGCCCACGAAGAACTCGGACAGGCCGATGTCCTCGGAGGCGTCGGCGATCGAGCCCACGAGGAACTCGCTCATAAGCCCCACCAGCACCGCCGCTACCGCCAGGTAGGCCAGCGCGCGCCGGATCGTCCAGCGGTGCGACTCCTCGTCCTCCTCGTACGGGTTGAACACGCGCCTGTGCGTCTTGAGCGAAAAGAAGAGCCCGGCCACATAGCTCGCGAGCAGCACGAGCGCCACGCCGAAGGAGAGCTTCTCGAGGTCGGAGCCGAAGTCCACCCGCTCGTCGCCCACGGTGGGAAGGCCGCCGCCGTGGATGAGCTGAAAGATGGCGGGGAAGATCAGCGCGGCGAGCGCGAGGAGCAGCATCGCCGACTGGGCGTTGGCGGCGGTGCGGTTGAAGGTCTGCTTCTCGCGGGGCAGGCCGCCCACCAGCATCGCGGCGCCGAGCACGAGCAGGACGTTGCCCATGATGGAGCCGACGATCGACGCCTTCACCACCTCCTGGAGGCCCTCGAGCAGCGCGAAGAAGGCGATGATCAGCTCCGGGGCGTTGCCGAAGGTGACGTTCAGGAGGCCCCCGATGCCGGGACCCGTCCGTGCGGCGATGGCCTCGGTGGCCTCGCCCATGACCGCGGCGGTGGGGATTACCCCGAGCGCCGCCGCCGAGAACACCAGCACCGGCGAGGCGTGGGCGAGCTCGAGCGCGACGGCGACGGGGATGAAGACGCCGAGGGCGTAGACGGGGCGCACCGGCGCGTAAGCGTATTGGCGCGGCGGCGGCCCGCCCCCGGCCGCGGCGGGGAGGGGCTATCCCACGCCCGCCGCCGCGAGCAGCACGAGGATCACCGTCGTCACCGCAAGCAGCCCGTGGACGGCCACCACCGGCACGGGGAAGCGCTGCTCCGCCGGCTCCGCGCCGCCGGCTGCGGCCGCCGCTCCTCCGGCCTCGACCGCCGGCCCTTGGCGGCGCTGGATCCAGATCGCGAGCATCGTGAAGCCGAGCAGCGCCACGGGCACGAGGGCCGCGAAGGCGAGCCACCCCACCACGTCGCTGTCGGATGCCAGGTAGACGATCCACAGCACGAGGCCTCCCGCCGCGAGCGCGAAGTGCCCGAGGATGAGCGGGGGTCTGATCCGGCGTCCGGGCCTATCCGCCTGCTCCATGCCCCCGTGCCTCAACCAGAGGCCAAGCATGAAGAAGCCGCCGCCAGCCGTCAGCACCCACGTTATGAGCGCCGCCCATTCCATCTCATACCTCCTCGCTCTCGTTGCCTTGCGCGGACGCCCGTCCCTCGGCGGGCAGCACCCGCGTGCCGTGCACGAACACCATCGATCCGCCCAGCCAGCCGCCGACGGTCAGCACGGCGAAGCCGGCGAGCGACAGGATCAGGCCGCTCGTGGTCACGTCGCCGCTCAGGTAGCCGCCGTGCTGGCGCCAGGCCGCCAGCGCGAACAGCGCCACCGCGGTCAGCATGGCGCTCAGGTGAAGCGTCGCCGTCCGCCAGCGCGGGCTGCCCCAGGACAGCAGGACCCAGTCGGCGAAGCCGGTGATCGCGGTCGGCGCCGCGACGATCAGCCCGCCGATCAATCCGAGCCACATCGCCTTCGCAGCCGCCTCCTCGACCCCGCCGGCGTACCCGATGACAGCCAGCCCGGTGGCCAGCGTGAACATCCCGATCGTCGCGTCGGTGAGCGGGGGGTGAAGCGGATGCCCCGGCAACCCCCGCACCAGCATCCAGCCGGGCGAGCTGCCGCTCCGACGCCGGCTCACAGGATCGATACCCCCGTCATGCCACCGACTTAGCTACGACCGCGCGGAGGTTCTTACCTCGATGCGGCCCGCTGGATCGGCGGACGGTAATCTGGCGATTGGGAAGGAGGGCTGACCGGCGCTGGTCTATTGATCGACCACGTCAACAACCTGAAGTTGCAGCACCTCGTCGAGCTCTCGAAGCTCGGAGACGGCTGCGCGGGCATCGAGCGGCAGATAGAGAGCTGGCTCTCCGAGCACGACGTCGTGTTCGACGGGCAGACGATCCCCTTCGTGCTCATGCCGCACTTCGTCTCTCCCGGACAGCTCCAGCGAGTGCGCCACGCGGTCGTTTGCCTATGCGCGGTGCTGAACCGCTTCTGCGACGCCTACCCGGCCGAGGACGCGCTGCGGGAGGAGCTGGCGGTCCCGGCGGCGGAGGACGCGCTGGTTCGGCTCGACCCCGGCTTTGGTAGCCCCCTCCGCATCTGCCGCCTGGACGCCTTCCTCCAGGGGTACGACGTGAAGTTCCTCGAGTTCAATGCCGACTCGCCGGCGGGCATCGGCTACACGGACGTCCTGCACGAGGGGCTGGCCCGGGCGATCCAGCTCCCGCGCGTGAAGGCCGAGTTCGAGACCGCCTACACGCCCATGCTTCCGGTGCTGATCGACACCCTGCTCGACGCCTATCGCGAGCTCCGCGAGGCGCGGCGGGACCTGCCGGAGACGCCCCGCCTTGCGCTCGTCGACGTGGAGGGGAGCCCCTCGGTTCCGGAATTCCGGATCGTGTGCGCGGCCGCCCGACGGGCCGGCATCGAGGCGCTGCACGCGACCCTCGACGACGTCTCCTATGACGGGTCGACCCTGCTCGTCGGGGGGGAGCCGGTGCAGCTCGTGTACCGGCGGGCCTTGCTGGAGGACCTGTCCGAAGGAGACCTGGTGGCGGCGGCGCGCGACCGGCGGGTGGCGATGGTCAACCCCTTCCGCGCGCGGGTCGCGAACAACAAGAAGCTGTTTGCACTGCTCCAGGACCCGCGCTTCGCCCACCTCGTGACCGAGCGGGAGCGCACCGTCATCGCGGAGACGATCCCCTGGACCCGGATCCTGCGGCCGGGACGCGTGACGTACGGCGACTGGGTCGTGGACCTGATCGCGTTCGCCTCCGACAACCGGGAGCGGCTCGTGCTGAAGCCCGCCTCGGATTACGGCGGTCACGGCGTATCACTGGGGATGGAGACGTCCCAGTCGGAGTGGGACGGCCTGATAGCCGAGCACGCCGAGCGCGGCGACTACGTCGTCCAGGAGTACGTGCCCGTGCCGGAGGAGATGTTTCCGACTGTCGAGGAGGGGCACGTTCAGATGAGACTGAAGCGCTTCAACATCAACCCGTTCGGGATCGGCGGGCGCTACGCCGGAATGATCACCCGCATCTCCGATCAGGCGGTGATCAATGTTTCGGCCGGGGGCGGGCTGCTCCCCAGCGTGATGGGCCGCCACCGGCAGCGCCTGCTCGCCGAGGAGGGAGGCGAAGAGGAAACCCATGAGCACGCGATCTGAGGCGCGAGCGCGGGGCTACGAGGTGGACGAGAACGCGATCCGCTTCTCCAACTACTTCCACGTCCTGCGGGAGCTCGTGCACCTGTCGAACGGCTGGCTGCCGCTCGAGCCGAGCTTCGAGCGCAAGTACCTGCTCGCGGACCATGTCCACGACGACGCGCGCGCCGTGACGAAGGTCAGGCGGCGGCTCTACGAGCTGCGCCATCCGAGTGACTACCCGGGTGCCCCCGCCGAGGAGCTCGAGCGCCTGCTCGAGCGACTGAGCGCCGCGAGCTCGTCCCCGGAGTACATGGAGGTGGCCTACCTCGAGGCGAAGCCGGCCCTGCTCCGCGCGATGCGCATTCATCTCGACGAGCTCGACCCGGTCACGGACGAGCCCTCGCTGCGCCTCCTGCGCCAGCTCTGCGAGCGCCAAGAGCGACACGTGCATGAGCTCGGTCCGGGCCGGCCGCGCGACCCCGGGCCGCTCGACATCGGTTCCCTGCCGGTGCGGCTGCGCGCCGAGCGCGACCTGCAGGTGATGACTCCCCTGGTCGAGCCGGCGCGGGACCCCGGCATCCGCATCACCCCCGAGGGCGACCCGTTCCTCACGCGGGAGCTCTATGTGAACGGGGCCGAGAACCACGTGCCCACCGAGCCGGAGGAACAGCGCCACTTCTTCCACGGCCTGATGGACGCGGAGCTGTGCGCGGCCGAGCTCATGGCGCGCAACTCGCACGAGTATCCAGGCATGCCCTGGGACTTCCACGTCGACATGGCGCGCCAGACCTGGGACGAGGCCCGCCACGCGAAGGTGCACGACCTGCTGATGAGGGAGGAGCTCCGCTGCCGGTGGGGCGACTACCCGATCGGATTCGGCTACTTCAAGTCGATCTACGCCCGAGACCTGCTGGGCCGGCTGGCGCTGTTCAACGGCACGAGCGAGCAGCGCGCGATGTGGCGGCACTCCCACCGGCGCAAGGTGCTGGTCGAGCTCGGCCAGGAGCGGATCGCGCGCGTGTTCGACTACCTGCTGGCCGACGAGGTCCCGCACGTCCACAACGGCGTGCGCTGGGGCTCGTACCTGCTCGGCGGGTCCGAGAAGGCCTACCGGGACAAGGTGCGCGAGCTGCGCGCGGGCCTCGACGAGACCGGCGCCCCCGCGGAGCAGGCCACGGCCTAGGGCTCCTCCAGGTCCTCGTCGGGCTCGAGCTCGTCGACCTCCTCGTCGGGGTCCTCGACGGAGGCCTCGCTCACGGCGCGGCCGTCCCCGCCGTGGTAGGTCGCCTGGAAGCGCTCGAACATCTCATCGCGCGTGTCCTCGTCTACGGGGAGGTCCTCTGAGATCAGCACCCAGTCCGCGCCCTCGAACTCCTCGAGGTTGAAGACCTCGCTGTCGAGCGCCGCGGAGTCGTCCACCACGACCATCACCTCGGTCTGCGGGTTGAAGTAGGTGCCCGGTCGGTTGACCAGGTCGTCGAGCTCATATCGGCGGTCGGCCATCTCGCGGCGCAATCTATACCCGGTGACCTCGGCAGTCACGCCCCGAGGTCGCGCAACTGGCGGTCGATCTCCTCTTCCACGTCGAGGGGCGCCTTGCCCTGTCGCATGCGCCGCTCGTTGCGTGCGATCACAAGCTGGCGCACCTCCTCGCGAAGCTCGGGGTCGTGTGCGGTCGAGGGCCGGGTCAGGGCGGTTAGCTCCTGCTCCACGTCGAGCGGCGCCTCTCCGCGCGCCTCGCGGCGCGCGTTCTTGGCCTCGAGCAGCTGGCGGATCTCCTCCCGGGCCTCGGGGCTGGTCGGCGCGGCGGGCGAGGGCGGGCGAGGGACGTCGTCGCCGTCCATGGCCAGGCCGCCGCTGCGGCCGAGCCCCTTGTAGATCCGGCCGCTCCCCCAGAAGCTCGCGACGGCCACCACGACCGCGACGAGCGAGACGATCACGATCACCGTCCCGAAGCCACCCATAGCCGTACAGTCTGACGCCGTGTGGCGCAGAATTCGACGGAGGACCATGGCCCCGGGCAGGCCGCTTCTGTTCCCGGAGCAGGTAGGCCTGTTGCTCTTCTCGCTGCTGGCGCTGGCGGGCGGGATCTACTTCGTGGTGAGGGTTGCCTTTTGAAAGGTTCCGGGGGCTCCGGTAGCCTTGGGAGTAGTTGACTGACGAATCAATCGGGCGCCCGCCGACCGCATGAGGGGGCCAGGCAGCCGCCCGCAAGGAGCCCTGACAACAGTGGTCGATTTCAGCCTCACCGACGAGCAGAAGGACATTCGCCGGCTCGCGCACGACTTCGCGGAGAAGGAGATACGGCCGGTCGCGTGGGACTACGACCGGGATTCAATCTGGCCCCAGGAGATCGTCGAGAAGGCCTGGGAGGTCGGGCTGATGAACAACCACATCCCCGAGGAGTACGGGGGTCCCGGGCTCGACTACCTGACCGGCTGCCTCGTCGAGGAGGCGCTCGGCTGGGGCTGCTCCGGCATCGGCACCTCGCTGATGTGCAACGGGCTCGCCACGGCGCCCGTGATCCTCGCCGGGAGCGAGGAGATCAAGAAGGACTACCTCGGCCGGCTCACCGAGGAGCCGAAGCTCGCGTCCTTCTGCCTGACGGAGCCGGACGCGGGCTCCGACGTGTCCGCCATGCGCACGACCGCCGTCAAGAGGGGCGACAAGTACGTCATCAACGGCACCAAGTGCTTCATCACGAACGGCTCGCACGCCGACTGGTACACGGTCTACGCGAAGACGGACATGGAGGCGGGCCATCGGGGCATCTCCGCGTTTGTCGTGCCGCGTGATGCGGGGGTCGTGGTCGACAAGAAGGAGGACAAGCTCGGCCAGCGCGCCTCCGACACGGCGATGATCTCGTTCAACGACGTCGAGATCCGGGCCGACCACCTGCTCGGCGAGGAGAACAAGGGCTTCAAGCTGGCCATGATGACCCTCGATCGCACCCGTCCGGGCGTGGCGGCGATGGCCGTGGGGATCGCGCAGGCGGCGTTCGAGTTCGCGGCGGACTACTCGAAGGAGCGCGTCCAGTTCGGCGTGCCGATCGCGATGCACCAGGCGATCCAGTTCATGATCGCGGACATGGCCACCAAGATCGAGGCGGCTCGCCTGCTCGTCTGGAAGTCCGGCCAGCTGCTCGACGCCGGCGAGCGGAACACGCTCGCCTCCTCACACGCGAAGCGATTCGCCGCCGACACGGCGATGGAGGTCACCGTCGACGCCGTGCAGGTCTACGGCGGCTACGGCTTCATCAAGGAGTACCCGGTCGAGAAGCTGATGCGGGACGCGAAGATCATGCAGCTCTACGAGGGCACTTCACAGATCCAGCGGCTCGTGATCGCGCGCGAGGTGCTGATGCCCCGCCGGGCCGAGGAGGTCCAGACCGAGCCAGCGGAGCCGGCCGCCGCGGCTTAGGCGCGGCCGAGCCCGCCTTCCGCCGCAGGTGAGGAAGGTTCTCGCTCCATTACCCCGAGAACCTTCTCCACCCCGGGCGGCTGATGCCCGATGCGGTGGCGACGGGGCCTCAGGCTGCCGCCCGGCCCGCCACCGCGAAGGCGCGCGCCGAGAGCTCGAAGGGTCCCTCGGGCGCGCCGAGGCGGCGTCGCAGCTCGTCGCGGAGGGCCGTCTGGCGCTCGGCGGGCAGTGATGCGCAGTAGGCGCCGGACGGCGCCACACCCTGGGGGAAGGGGGACCAGAGGTCGTCGAAGTCGCGGTAGGAGGCCGTGGCCACGAGCTCGCCGCCCCGGACTTCGGCGAGGCTGGCGCTCCGCCAGAGCTCCTCGAGCTCGGGCGGCGAGCAGTACCGCATGATGCGGCCCTCGTCGCGCTCCGCCGCCGCCGGATCGAGGGCGACGGCGGCATCCCAGAATGCCCTGAGCATCGTCATGCCATCGGCGTAGTCCCACACGCAAGCGGCCACGGTCCCACCCGCCCGCGCCACTCGGCGCATGTCGGCCAGCGCAGCCGGAGCGTCGTCCAGGAAGTTCACGACGAGCTGGGACAGGACGGCGTCGAAGGCGGCGGCGTCGAAGGGCAGCTCTTCGGCGGCGCCTACACGCACGTCGGCGCCGGGCACCCGGCGACGGCACGCATCCGCGAACTGCTCGGAGGGGTCGATAGCTGCTACGTAGTGATCGCGCTCGGCGAGCGCGGCGGTCAGCGCACCGGGGCCGCAGCCGACGTCGAGCGCGCTCGCCCCCGCCGGCACCCGGGCGAACTCGAGAAAGGCCGCGGCGAGGCTCGGGCCGTAGCGGCCGACGTGGCGGTCGTAGACCTCGTCCGAAAGCGCGAAGGTGCGCGCGCCGACGGCTCGTCCGACCACGGCTGCGATGATCGCGGGAATGGCGCGTGCCGGCAAGTCGAGGCGCGAGCGAAGCCGCGAGGCGGCCCGCGACGCCGTAGCGCAGGCCGGTGTCGAGCCCGGTCTGCGTCCCCACGACCCGTTCACCGGG
Source organism: Actinomycetota bacterium (assembly GCA_046728795.1). Lineage (GTDB taxonomy): Bacteria > Actinomycetota > Thermoleophilia > Solirubrobacterales > Thermoleophilaceae > JBKPFJ01. The sequence goes on from JBKPFJ010000172.1 coordinate 15,170, forward strand.
GGCCTACGCCGCCGCGAGGTCCTCCCGCTGCTCGTGCTCCATTTCATCGCCGAGGAGCCGAGCTATGGGAACCAGCTGATGGAGCGCATCGCCCACGTGACCGCCGGGGTGCTGTCGGTGAACCCGAACACGATGTACCCGCTGCTGCGCCAGCTCGAGGCGCGGGGGCTGATCGAGGGCGCCTGGGAGCACCCCGAGCGTCGCACCCGCCGCTACTACTCGCTCACGCCCTCGGGAGAGATCGAGTACCGCCGCCTGGTGGAGGAGGTACGGCCCTTCCTCGACGCGGTCCAGTCCTCGATCGGGGAGATCGTGCGGGAGGTGTACGAGGGGTGAGGACGGCCGAGGCCGAGGCGCACGTCGTGCTGGCGCCCGAGGAGGCGGCCGATCTGTGGCGCGACACGCGGCGCTGGTCGGCATTCGTCGAGGGCTTCCAGCGCTTCGTGGAGGTATCGCCGGACTGGCCGGCGAACGGCTCGAAGGCCGTCTGGGAGTCGATCCCCAGGGGGCGCGGGCGGGTCACGGAGAAGGTCGTGGACTCGGGCGACCGGCGATTCGCTACGCGCGTGGCCGAGGAGCGGCTCCTCGGCACCCAGCGCGCGGTATTCCAGCCCGCCGACGATGGGGGCGCCGTAGTCCGCGTCGAGCTCGAATACGAGTTGACGACGGAAGCCCCGCTGAAGGCGGTGGCCGACGTGATCTTCATACGGCGCGCGCTTCGCGACGCGCTTCGCCGTACCCTGCGCCGGTTCGCGATCGAGGCCGAGGAAGAGCGCGGGCTGCGCTGAGCCTCGGTCCTGGCCCGCCGCACCGTAGTAGCCTGCCGGGCTCGCCCGCCAGCTACGGAGGTGCAATGGAGGTATTCAAGGCCGCCGTCGTCGGCGCGGGGACCATGGGCGGGGAGATCGCCCAGGTCATCGCGTCCGCCGGCGTCGAGGTCGTAATGAAGGACGTGGAGCAGAGGTTCGTCGACCAGGGGCAGGAGAAGGCCCGACAGGTCACCGGCGGTCAGCTCGACGCCCTGGTGGCGAAGGAGAAGATCAGCCGGGAGGAGGCCGACCGCCAGCTCGAGGAGATCACCGGCCGGATCGCGGGCACGACCGACTACGGCGGCTTCGGCGACGTCGACTTCGTGGTCGAGGCCGTGCCCGAGCGAATGGAGATCAAGCAGGCCGTGTTCGCCGAGCTGGATGCGGCCACGCCGGGCCACGCCATCCTGGCGTCCAACACCTCGGCCCTGTCGGTCAGCGAGATGGCCGAGGTCACGAGCCGACCGGACAGGGTGGTCGGGCTCCACTTCTTCATTCCCGCCTCGGTGATGCGCCTCGTCGAGGTGGTCGAGGGCGAGGAGACCTCCGAGGAGACGCTCCAGGCGACGGCCAACTTCGCCCAGAAGATCCGCAAGACGGCCGTGCGCTGCGTCGATTCGCCGGGCTTCGTGGTCAACCGCATCCTGATGTCGGCGGGCTCCGAGATCTGGCGCGTGACCGAGGAAGAGAACCTCGACGTCAAGGAGGTCGACAAGGTGGTCCAGGAGTCGAAGGCCGCTCCGATGGGACCCTTCTACCTGGCTGACTGGGTCGGCCTCGACACCGCCCTGCACACGGCCGAGCACCTGAAGGACTCGTTCGGCAATCGCTTCTACGTCTCGTCGAGGATGAGGGAGCTGGTCGACTCGGGCGACCTCGGCCAGAAGACCGGGAAGGGGTTCTATGAGCACGGCTAGCACGCAGGGGAGCGGGCTCGACACGCTCGTCGACCGGTTCACGCTCAAGGCGCTCGTGGAGGCCTGCCTCGTTCTCGAGGAGGGCGTCTCCTCCGCGAGGGACATCGAGACGGGAATGATGATGGGCGCCGGCATCCTGCCCGGACCCTTCGCGCGCGCCGACGAGCAGGGACTCGACGACGCCCTCGAGGCGCTCGAGCGCGCCGAGTCCGAGTGGGGGGATGCGTTCACGCCCCCGCTCATCCTCCGCCGGCTCGTCGCCCAGGGCCGGCTCGGCAAGAAGGCGGGCCAGGGCTTCTTCCCCTACCCGCGCCCCGACGAGGGCCGGTCGCGGGAGACCGTGGCGCTCGAGACGCGCGGCGAAATCGGCATCCTCTGGCTCAATCGACCGCCGGCGAACCCGCTCTCCCCCCAGGTGATCCGCGAGCTGTCCGAGGTCTGGCAGGAGGTCGACGGCAGGCTACGGGCGCTCGTGATCGCGTCCTCGAACATCTTCACCTTCTCCGCCGGCGCGGACATCAAGGAGTTCACGAAGATGAAGCCCGACGAGGAGGGGCGCCGGCAGATCGAGACCGGGCAAGCTTTCATGCGCGCCATGGAGGGCTCCTCGACGGTGACGATCGCGGCCGTCAACTCGATCGCGTTCGGCGGCGGCTGCGAGCTGGCGATGGCCTGCGACTTCCGCATCGCCGCCGAGTCGGCCAGCTTCGGGCAGCCGGAGATAAACCTGGGGATCATCCCGGGCTTCGGCGGCACCCAGCGCCTCCCGCGCCTCGTGGGTGAGGGCAAGGCGCGGGAGATGAACCTGCTGGGCGACCCGATCGACGCCTACGAGGCTCTGCGGGTGGGGCTCGTCAACCAGGTCGTGCCGGATCACGAGCTGTTCGACACCGCGCTGGCCTGGGCCCGCAAGGCGTCCCGGCAGGCGCCGCTCGCGGTGGAGCAGATCAAGCGGGTGTCCGCGAACGGCGACCTGGACGAGGGCCTGCGCGAGGAAGCCGTGGGCTTCGCCACTGTGTTCGGCTCGGAGGACGCCAAAGAGGGGATTTCGGCCTTCCTCGGAAGGCGGCAGGCGAAGTTCCGGGGCAAGTGACGGTCACCTCCACGCCGGTCGAGCGCCTGGCTGCGCTGCTGCGCGACGCGCGCAGCGCCGTGGTGCTCACCGGCGCCGGCATCTCCGTACCCTCCGGCATCCCGGACTTCCGCTCCCCTGGGACGGGGCTCTGGGAACGGGTGAACCCGATGGAGGTGGCGCACATCGACGCGTGGCGGCGCGACCCCGACCGTTTCTGGGGCTTCTACGCCGAGCGCTTCGCCGCGCTCCGCGACAAGCGCCCAAACGCCGCACACGAGGTGGTGGCCGAGCTCGAGCGCCGGGGCCTCGTCCGCGGTGTGATCACCCAGAACATCGACCGCCTGCACCGGGCGGCAGGCAGCGAGCGGGTGGTGGAGGTCCACGGCTCGATCGAGTGGAGCGTGTGCCTTGAGTGCGGCGGCCGGGTGCCGCTCGAGCGCGTGGTCGAGCTGCTCGCGGAGGCGCCCGGTGCCCCGGAGTGCACCGCCTGCATAGCGCCGCTTAAGCCGGACGTCGTGCTTTTCGGTGAGCTCCTTCCGGAGGCGGCGATCGCCGAGGCCGAGGCTCTGGCCGCCCAGGCGGATCTGATGCTCGCGATCGGCTCGTCGCTCGAGGTCTACCCGGTGGCGGGCCTGCCCCAGCTCACGCTCGCCCGTGGGGGGCGGCTCGCGCTGGTGACCCAGGGCCACACCCCCTACGACGGGGACGCCGAGGTCAAGCTCGCCGGCGACGTGGTGGACGAGCTGCGCGCCCTGCTGACCGCGCTCGGGTGAGCCCGGACCGGGGCCAGGTCAGTCGTGTCCCACCGCGAGGTGGGCGTAGCGCGGTCCGTAGGAGCCGGCGGTGGAACGGTCGTGAAGCGGTCGTGACCGTAACCTGAGCGCGTGTCGGCGAGGCATCCTGCGGCGCTGGGCACGGCGTCGCTCGGCTACTTCTTCGTGCTGCTCGACGTCACGATCGTGAACGTTGCGCTGGCCCAGATCGGCTCCGGGCTCGGCGCCGGCACCGCGGAGCTCCAGTGGGTCGTCGACGGCTACGCGCTCGCGCTGGCGAGCCTGATGCTCTCGGCGGGCGATCTGGGAGACCTGCTGGGACACCGGCGGGTCTTCGCGGGCGGGCTGGCCCTGTTCCTCCTCGCGTCGGGCGCATGCGGGCTCGCCCCGAGCGCGGCGGTCCTGATCGGGGCGCGCGCCGTCCAGGGGGGTAGGCGCGGCCGCCATCCTCCCTACCTCGCTGGCGATCACCAACCGGGTCTACCCCGGAGCCCCGGCGGCGCGCCCGAGCCATCGGGTACTGGGCCGCGGTGGGTAGCCTGGCCCTCGTCGCAGGACCCCTAGTCGGCGGCCTGCTGGTGGACGCGTACGGATGGCGCGCGGTGTTCTGGCTGAACGTTCCGCTGCTGGCGGTCGCCCTCGCGCTGGCCTTGGCCTTCGTCCCCGAGTCCACCGCGCGCAGGGGGGCGAGCATCGACGTGAGGGGACAGCTCCTGGGGGCGGTCGCCCTGGGGTCGCTCACCTTCGCGTTCATCGAGGGCGGGAGGCTGGGCTTCGCGTCGACCGCGGTCGTCGTGGCCGTGATGCTGACCGTGGCCGCCGCGGTCGCCTTCGTGTGGGTGGAGCTCCGGGCGAGGCGCCCGATGGTCGAGCTGCGGCACTTCCGGGAGCCGACCTTCACGGCGGCCAACCTCGGCGCCGGGCTCATGAACCTCGGCACACTCGGCGCCCTGTTCGCGCTCAGCCTCTTCCTTCAGCAGGTCCAGGGGCACTCGCCGGCGGCGACCGGCGTGCGGCTCCTGCCGTGGCTCGCACCGCTTGCCCTGCTCACCCCCCTGACCGGCCGCCTGGTGGGCCAGGTGGGTCCCCGGGTACCAGCGGCAGCCGGGCTCGGCCTCGCCGGTTTCGGCTACCTGCTCCTGAGCGGGCTCGGTCCCGGAAGCGGCTATGGCGAGCTGGTATCCCCGCTGCTCCTAGCGGGTCTCGGGCTCGCACTGGCCACCCCCGCGCTCGTCGCGGCCGCGACCGGCTCCGTGCCCGCCGAGCGAGCGGGGATGGCCTCGGCGGTGAACAACACGAGCCGCCAGACCGGGGGCGCCGTGGGGGTCGCGCTCCTGGGCGGCCTCCACTCGATCCACGCATCGCTGGGCGCGGGGGGCGTGGCCCTGCTGGCGGGCGCGGCGAGCGCGGCGGTGATCGGGGTGGGTGCGGGGCGAGGGGGTGGTCGCCCTACGCTTCGAGGCGGCGGCGCCTGAGCTCCGTCTCCATGCGCACGATCGCCGCGCCGAGCCGTTCCCGTGTGGCGGCGTCCAGCGGGCCGCGCAGGGCCGCGTTGGCCGCGTCCCCCACGGGGCCGCGGTCGGACTCGAGCCCGGCGGGTGCGCCCGGCTCGGCGAGCAGCGCCTCCAAGGCCACGCGCGCCCCGAGCGCGGCCTCCCGGTGGCGCCCGGCGTCGAGGTCGGCGCGGGCGCGGAGCACGAGCTCCTCGGCCGGCGAAGGGGTCGTCCGGCCGGCCCGGATCGCGGCGAAGCGCTCCTCCGGCGCCTCCATCAAGCGCCTCGTGCGCCGGGCCCGGCTGGGGAGCTCGCGAGCCTGCGCGTAGCGGCCCGCGGCCACGGCCTCGCCGGCGCCGTAGCCCACGCGCACGACGAGCGCCGCCTCACGCGAGAGGTCAGCCGGGTGGGGTGTGTATGCGGACACCCGGTGCGCGTGGAGCGCGCGGTTGAGCACCCGGAGCGCCTCCTCGACGCGCTCGTCCTCGGCGTCGCGTGCGGCCCACTCCTCGGCCGCGTCGCGGCTGGCAAAGGGCTCGGGGCGCACGACGCTCGCCCGCGAGGTCGGCACCGGCTCGGGCTCGGCCTCCTCCACGTGGCGGCCGCGGCGGGTCAGCAGGCGCCGCGGTGGCGCCCCGAGCGTGGTCAGCACGAGCACCGCCTCGAGCTCGGCGTCGGGCGCCGCGCGCACGAGATAGCGGCCATCGGGAGGCCCCAGTAGGAAACCGAACTCGAGCTGGACGAAGCCGAAGAGGTCCGTGGTCCGGCTACTCGCCCTTGTGGGCGCTACTCGACCACTTCTCGGCCGGGAGCGCGAACTTGGAGGGCCTCGTCGGCACCACCGGGTTGTCGAGGTCGCGCAGCCGCGCCACCAGATCCGACCACTGCCCCGGCCTCAGCACCGCCAGGGCCTGCCTGCCGAGCCTGCGGTTGTCGCCGAACAGGGGCCTGAAGCCGACGTGGATGTGGTCGTCGTGGTCGGCCATGGCGAGCGTGGGGCCG
>JBKPFJ010000109.1:0-10259 GCA_046728795.1 Actinomycetota bacterium
ACGAGCGGGAGGAGCGGCGCGTGAAGCTGATCGTGGGCGCGGGACGCCGCGACGGTTTCGAGCCCGCCGACGTGGTCGGCGCGATCGTGGACCACTCGCACCTCGAGGGCGAGGACATCCACAACGTGCGCGTGCTGGAGCGCTTCAGCTTCGTGGAGGTGCCGGCCGACCGTGCTGGCGAGGTGGTGGACAAGGTGAGCGGACGGCGGGTCCGGGGTACGGAACTCACGCTGGAGGTGACTGCTAGATGAGCCAGGCGACCCTGCACACGAACCACGGTCCGATCGCGCTCGAGCTGTTCGACGACGACGCCCCGAAGACCGTCGACAACTTCCTAAAGCTCTCACGCGACGGCTACTACAACGGCCTCACGTTCCACCGCGTGATCCCCGACTTCATGATTCAGGGCGGCTGCCCGCTCGGGACCGGCACCGGCGGGCCGGGCTACGAGTTCGAGGACGAGATCAACGAGCACAAGATTGTCCGGGGCGCGCTCGCCATGGCCAACCGCGGGCCGAACACGAACGGCAGCCAGTTCTTCATCGTCACGACGGAGGCCGCCCCGTGGCTGGACGGAAAGCACACGGTCTTCGGCAGGGTCGCCGGTGGGATGAGCTCGGTGGACGCAATCGAGTCGGTCGAGACCGGGGCGCAGGACCGCCCCGTCGAGCCGGTGAAGATCGAGCGGGTGGAGGCACATGAGGGTTGAGCTCCTGTGGTGGGAGGGTTGTCCCTCCTACGCGGAGACGCTCCGCGACCTCGAGACCGTGCTCCGCGAGGAGGGCATCGACGCCACGATCGAGCAGCGCGAGGTGGGGTCCGACGACCAGGCCCGCGCCGAGCGTTTTCCGGGCTCGCCGACGATCCGCGTGAATGGCGAGGACGTGGTGCCACCGGGCGATGTAGAGCCCTTCACGCTCACCTGCCGGGTCTACCGGCTGCGCGACGGCCGGCCGTCGCCCACGCCGGACCCCGAGGACCTGCGCGCGGCGCTGAGGAGGGCGGCGTGAGGGTCGGCGAGAAGGCCCCGATGTTCAACCTGCCCGACACGGAGGGCGCCGAGCACTCGCCCGACGGAGTGACCGTGGTCGTCTTCACCTGCAACCACTGCCCTTACGCGCTCGCCTGGCACGAGCGCATTCTCGACGCCGCCCGTGACCACCCGGGCGTCCGCTTCCTGGCCGTGAACCCGAACGACGCGGAGCGCTATCCGCGCGACTCCTTCGAGGCCATGCGCGAGCGGGTCCAGGCCGACGGGGGCTGGCCGCTGCCCTACCTTCGCGACGAGACGCAGGACGTGGCGCGGGCCTATGGCGCCCAGACCACCCCCGACGTCTTCGTCCTCGACGCTGAGGGGATCCTGCGCTACCGGGGCGCCCCGGACGAGGACTACGGGGACCCCTCTCAGGGCGCGGCCTGGCTGCGCGGGGCGCTCGACGCCGTGCTCGCGGGGCGCGACCCAGACCCCGCCGAGACGCGACCGGTGGGCTGCAGCGTCAAGTGGAAGGGCTGAGCACCGCGGAGACCACCTTCTCCGTGTCACGGAGGTCGGTCAGCAGCGCGTCCGGCTGAGATGCGCGCAGCTCATCGATCCTGCTGAATCCGGTGGCGACGGCCACCGCCCGGGCGTCCGCCTCGCGTGCCGCGCGCACGTCCAGCGGCGTGTCCCCGATCAGCACGGCGCCGGTAGGCTCGCCGTGCTTTGCCGCCGCGCGCTCGCGGGCGACGCCGACCAGGTCGGAGCGGGCCTCGTGCGGGTCGGAGCCGTAGGCGCCCACCTCGAAGTCGAGCCAGCGGTCGAGGCCGAAGGCGCTCACCTTGAGCGCCGCGTTCGACTCGATGTTGCCGGTGAGGAGCGACTGCACCACCCCGTCCCGGCCGTGAAGGGCCTCGAGTGCCTCCGGTGCGCCGGGGTAGGGCCGGCCCTCGCGGCGGATCGCCTCCCGCCGGTCGGCCAGGCTCTCCGCCAGCCGGCCGAGCACCGCGGGCAGCCGCTCCGGCCGGTTCTCGAGCATTGCCAGCGCGATCTGGTGGTCGGTGCGCCCGGCCATCTCGATCCGTTCCGGTCGCCGCCCGATCTCCGCCTCGAAGGCCTCCTCGAATGCATGCCGGCCGTGCCCCGCGGTGTCCACGAGCGTGCCGTCGACGTCCCAGAGGACCAAGAGCATTGCTATACGGTCCCATGCCGTGCTCGATCGGCTCGCCGTCCCGCCCCGCATGCTCGCTCGCGCGCTCGACGACCTGCACGCGCTGGCCGAGGGCCTCCGCCGTCTCACCGACAGCGAGGCCGACGTCAACGACCTGCTGGTGGCCGTGCGGGCCCTGCCCGGAATCGAGGAGAAGCTGTCGGCCCGGATCGACGCGCTCGAGACCCGCGTGGTCGAGCTGCTCGCCTGGCTCGACCCGCTCCACACTGAGCTGACCGACGTCGACGACACGGCCGAGGCGCTCCAGCGCGAGCTGACGGCGACGCGCGAGACGATCGCGGGGCTCCACGTGGAGCTGCGGGAACTCAGGGACCGGATCCCGGGGATCTGAGCTCCACGCCGAGGAGCCGCTCGAGCTCCGGCACGGTGCCCTCCGCACCGCGGTGGAGCACCGCGGTCATCCCGACGGCCTCGGCGCCCTCGCAGTTCTCGCGCAGGTCGTCCACGAACACGCACCGCTCCGGCGCCGCCCCTACCCGCTCCGCCGCCAGCCGGAAGATCTCGGGCTGCGGCTTGTGCAGCCCGACCTCGCCCGAGATCACCACGCCGTCGAACAGCCCGGGAAAGGCGTCGCGGTCGTAGTGGCCCGCCCCCCAGGAGTTCGAGACGAGCCCGGTGCGCACCCCCGACCGCCTGGCGCGCCGCACGGCCTCGATCATCGGCAGGTCGGGTTCGACCCCGGCGAAGAGCCGCTCCACGAGCCCCTCCGTGCGCTCGATCCCGAGCAGCGCGCCGAAGGCCGAGGCGAACTCCGCCTCTCCCGTCTCACCCGTCTCGAGCTTGCGGAGCTCCGCCACCGCGCGCGGGTTTTCGCGGAAGAGCCGCTTGACCGCGTCGGGCTCGAGCCCCTCGGCCAGGCTGAAGGAGCGGAACGAGTCGAACACGTCGGTCGTCAACACGCCGCCGAAGTCGACGAGCAGGCCGCGGCTCACGTGCTCGGTGCGGGCAGGTTCGCCGTGCTCCAAGCGGCCTCGGCCAGGGCCGGGACTCCCTCGTCGAACAGCCTCAGGAACGGGTCGTCGGTGGTGCCGGCCAGCGAGCGCTTGTAGTTGCCCTCCATGAACACCGCCGCCTTCCAGAGGGCAAGCGTCTGGTACCAGCGCAGGTCGGACATCGAGCGACCGGTCTCCTCCTCGTAGAGCGCGACGAGCTCGTCCCGCGTCTGAAAGCCGTCCCGCCGCGTGACCGCGGTGAGCGAGGAGAACATCGTGTCCGCCGGGTCGTCGGCCTCGACCCAGGTCACGGTCAGGTAGCCGAGGTCGGCGAGCGGGTCCCCGATCGTGGCGAGCTCCCAGTCGAAGATGGCCTCGACGCGCGGCGGGGGGTCATCTCCGACCATGACGTTGCCCAGCCGGTAGTCGCCGTGGACGATCGTGGCCGGCGGGGAGTCGGGCAGGTTGGCGGCCAGCCAGTCCCCGACCTGCTGGACGCGCGGCAGCTCGCGCGTCTTGTTGTGCTCCCATAGCCCGCCGAAGCGCCGCAGCTGGCGCTCGAGGTAGCCGGTCGGCTTGCCGAAGCCCTCCAGGCCGCAGGCTCGCCAGTCGACCGCGTGGATCTCCGCCAGGGCGGCCACGAGGTCGCGCCCGAGCGCGGCGCGTCCGCCGGGGTCGTCCAGGGCGGGCGGGACCGCGTCCGTGATCACGGTGCCGTGCTCCTCCTCCATGACGTAGAACGGCACGCCGAGTATCCGCTCGTCCTCGCCCGCGGCGATCACCCGCGGCGCGCGCACCGGGGTCGACTCGACGGCCCGCAGCAGGCGCGCCTCGCGCAGGACGTCGTGGGCCGAGGGGGGCAGGGGCGGGCGCGGGGGCCGCCTCAGCACCACCCGCGCCTCGCCGCGGCGCACGAGGAAGGTCAGGTTCGAGTGCCCCTCGCCGATCCGCTCGGCGACCAGCTCGCCGGAGCCGATCCCGTGTTCGTCCAGGAACCGCTCGAGCGGCCGACGCACGATCAGCGGGGGCAGCTCGAGCTCGGCCGCCTGCTCGGGAGTGTCGACGACGTCGGGAGCGGCCACGGGGGGCGAAATCCTGGCAGCGCCTGTGCTACGGTGCCATATCCATTAATCCGACCAAAAAGGTGGACTTTAAGTGCCTCGCTCCCGATCGCCGTTCGGCCGAGCGCGTGCCCGCCCCGGGAGAGGGCAGGCCGGCCGAGCCCCCGCCCGTCCCGCGCGGGCGGCGGTCTCACTGCTCGTGCTCGCGCTGGCCCTCCTGCCCCTGGCCACCGGCTGCGGCCCGGATTCGAGCGCCAGCGGAGACGGCGGCGGCAAGCTCAGCCTGGTGGCGTATTCCACCCCGAAGGAGGCCTACGCGGAGCTGATCCCGGCCTTCCAGAAGACGCGCGCGGGCAAAGGGGTCTCGTTCGACCAGTCCTATGGCGCCTCCGGCGACCAGGAGCGCGCCGTCGAGGGCGGCCTGCCGGCCGACGTCGTGGCGCTCTCGCTTCAGCCGGACGTGGACAAGCTCGTCGACGCCGACCTGGTGGACGCGGACTGGAACAAGAACAGCTCCCACGGCTTCGTGACCGATTCCGTCGTCGTCTTTCTCGTGCGGAAGGGGAACCCGAAGAACATCCGCACCTGGGACGACCTCGTGAAGCCGGGCGTGGACGTGATCACCCCCAACCCGTTCACCTCCGGCGGGGCCAAGTGGAACATCTCGGCCGCCTACGGGGCGCAGATCGAGCAGGGCGAGTCCCCGGACCATGCGCTCGACTACGTGAGCCGGCTGTTCGAGAACGTCTCGGTGCTCGACAAGAGCGCCCGTGAGGCGCTCCAGACGTTCTCGAGCGGCAAGGGCGACGTGCTGATCGCATACGAGAACGAGGCGATCACCGCGCAGGATCACGGCGAGGACGTGGAGTACGTGATCCCCGACCAGACGATCCTGATCGAGAACCCGGTGGCGGTGGTCAGCTCCTCGAAGAGCCCGGACAAGGCCAAGGCCTTCGCGGACTTCCTGCATACGCCGGAGGCCCAGAAGATCTTCGCCTCCAAGGGCTACCGGCCGGTGCAGGAGGACCTCGTCGACAAGCAGCGGTTCCCGACCCCCTCGGGGCTGTTCGACATCGGGAAGCTCGGCGGGTGGTCGAAGGTGAACGACGAGCTGTTCGACCCCGAGAACGGGAAGATCGCCGAGATCTTCCGTAACCAGGGGAGGTCCACTGCCGGCTGACGCGGCAGTCGCTCCGAGGCCGAGGGTCGCGCCCTCGGGCGCGGCCCTCAGCCGCGGCGTGGCCATGGCCTACCTGAGCCTGGTGGCGCTGATACCGCTGGCCGCCGTCGTGGCGCGCTCGACGGACGGCGGGCTCGAGGGCTTCTGGCGCGCGGTGACGAACGAGCAGGCGCTCGCCTCGCTGCGCATCACGCTCGTGGCCTCCCTGATCGTGGTCGTGATCAACGCGCTGACCGGCACGCTCGTCGCCTGGGTGCTCGTGCGCGACGAGTTCCGCGGCAAGGGGATCGTGAACTCGCTGATCGACCTCCCCTTCGCACTGCCCACGATCGTGGCCGGGTTGACCCTGCTCGCCCTCTACGGCCCAAAGAGCCCGGTCGGCATCGATCTTGCCTTTTCCCGCGCGGCCATCGTGCTCGCGCTCCTGTTCGTGACCCTGCCGTTCGTGGTCCGGGCGGTGCAGCCGGTCCTGCTCGAGCTCGACCTCGAGATGGAGGACGCGGCGGAGTCGCTGGGCGCCCGCCGCACCACGGTGTTCCGGCGGATCATCCTGCCGAACCTCGGGCCCGCGATCCTGGCCGGCTCGGGCCTCGGCTTCGCGCGGGCCGTGGGGGAGTTCGGCTCGCTCGTGCTGATCACCGGCAACATCCCGTTCAAGACCGAGGTGGCGTCGGTGTTCGTCTTCTCCCAGGTGGAGAGCGACAACATGACGGGCGCCGCCGCCGTTTCCGTGGTGCTGCTGCTGATCTCCCTGGTGGTCCTGCTCGCGATCGGCGCGCTCTCGCGCAGGGTGGGGCGCCATGAGGGCTAGGCTCGTCCTCCGCACGCTCGCGCTCGGCTACCTGGCCCTGCTGATCGCGTTTCCGGTGGGAGTGGTCTTCCGGCGCGCCTTTGCCGACGGCGTGGGGCCGGTGTGGGACGCGATCACGACCCCGGAGGCGTTGCACGCGCTCTGGCTCACCTGCCTCATGGTGCTGGTCGCGGTCCCACTCAACACGCTCTTCGGGGTCATCTGCGCGCTCGTCATCGTGCGCCAGCGGTTCCGCGGCCGGGCCCTCCTGAACGCGCTCGTGGACCTGCCGTTCGCGGTCTCCCCGGTGGTGGTCGGCCTCTCGCTGGTCCTGGTCTACGGGCGCAAGGGCTGGTTCGGGGGCTGGCTCGCCGACCAGGGCGTCCAGGTGATCTTCTCGCCACTGGGCATGATCCTGGCCACGATGTTCGTCTCGCTGCCCTTCGTGGTGCGCGAGGTGATCCCGGTCCTGCGCGAGATCGGCACGGAGCAGGAGCAGGCCGCGGCCACCCTGGGCGCCTCGCCGCTCCAGACCTTCTTCCGGGTGACGCTGCCCGCCATCCGCTGGGGCGTCGCCTACGGCGTGGTCCTCACCACCGCCCGCGCGCTCGGCGAGTTCGGCGCGGTGAGCGTCGTGTCCGGCAAGATCGCTGGCCGAACCGAGACTCTTACGCTGCTGGTGGAGGACCGCTTCCAGAGCTTCGACCTGCGTGGGGCCTACGTCGCCTCCATCGTGCTCGCGCTGCTCGCGCTCAGCACGCTGCTCGTGATGAACCTGATCGGGCCCAAGGGTGAGCGCGAATGAGCATCGTCGTCGAGTCCGTGTCCAAGCGCTTCGGGGGGTTCGTCGCACTCGACGACGTGTCGCTCGTCGTGCCCGAGGGGTCTTTGACGGCGCTGCTCGGGCCGAGCGGGGGCGGCAAGTCGACGCTGCTGCGCGTGATCGCCGGGCTCGAGGAGCCGGACGCGGGGCGCATCCTCATCTCGGGCGACGACGCCACGCCGCGCCCCGCCCGCGACCGGGGCGTGGGCTTCGTCTTCCAGCACTACGCCGCCTTCAAGCACATGACCGTGCGCAGGAACGTGGCCTTCGGCCTCGAGGTGCGAAAGCGGCCGAAGGACGAGGTGCGGCGCCGAGTGGACGAGCTGCTCGCCCTCGTGCACCTCGAGGGCTTCGCCGACCGCTACCCGGCCCAGCTCTCGGGCGGCCAGCGCCAGCGCATGGCCCTGGCGCGCGCGCTCGCCGTCGAGCCGGAGGTGCTGCTCCTCGACGAGCCCTTCGGGGCGCTCGACGCCACGGTGCGCAAGGAGCTCCGCGCCTGGCTTCGCCGCCTCCACGACGAGGTGCACGTGACCACGGTCTTCGTAACCCACGACCAGGAGGAGGCGATGGAGGTCGCGGAGCAGATCGTGGTGCTGAACGGCGGGCGGATCGAGCAGGCCGGCTCGCCACGGGAGCTGTACGAGCAGCCCGCCAACGAGTTCGTGCGGGGCTTCGTGGGGCCGATCACGCGGCTGGGCGACGTGGAGCTGCGCCCGCACGACGTTGAGATCCTGCTCGAGCCGAGCGAAGGCGCCCGGGAGGCCATGATCGAACGGGTGTCGCGGCTCGGCTTCGAGGTGCGCGTGGACCTGGCGCTCGCGGACGGAGGCGCCGCCTGGGCCCAGCTCACCCGCGAGCGCGCGGACGAGCTCGAGCTCGAGCAGGGCCAGATCGTCTACGTGCGCGCGGAGCGCGCGCTCGCGCTCACCTGATCAGCGGCGCACCCAGGCGTCCGGGTCGCGGGTGGCGCTCACGACCTCCTTCGGGAGGCTCCCGGAGACGACGTCCGCGAGCGTGACGGTGTCGACCACGCTCCGGACCGCCGCCCGCAGGGCGATCCACACGGTCTGGAGGCTCTCCGCCGCGGCGGCGTAGGAGACCTCCTCGGGGGCCTGCCCGCGCACGCTCGCGAGCGGCCCGTCGACGGCCCGGATCACCTCGCCGACGCTGATCTCGGCGGCCGCGCGCGCCAGCCGGTAGCCGCCCTCCGGCCCGCGCTGGCTGCGCACCAGGTCCGCGTGGCGCAGCTCGAGCATGATGTTCTCGAGGAACTTGAGCGGGATGTGCTGCGCCTCGGCGATCCGCTCGCCCTTGAGCGGGCCGCCGTCCGCTCCGGCGAGCTCGAGCGCCGCGCGCACCGCGTAGTCGGCCTTGGCGGAGAGTCGCACGCGGGCATCGTACGGCGAGGTCACTAGAGTGCGGCCGATGCGACTCGCGATCTCTCTGCTCGGACTGCTCCTCATCGCTCCCGCCACTGCCTCGGCGGCGACGTCCCCGGTCGCGGTGGACGACGACATCTTCACCCCCACAATCCTCCCCATAGCGCCCGGTGACACGGTCCATTGGCACTGGACCGGACAGAACTCGCACACGGTCACCTCGCGCAGCGGCCAGATCGACAGGTTCCGCTCGAAGATCCTGAGCGGACCCGGCAGCTCCTTCGATCATGAGTTCCCCTACTCGGGACGCTTCCGCTATTTCTGCAAGATCCACCTGTTCATGACGGCGGTCGTGCGCGTGGGAACGCCGGAGAGCGTCGATCCGAAGATCAGGCACGCGCGCTTCCGTTTGGGGAAGGTCCGCTTCCGGCTTTCCGAGCGCTCCTCGGTCAAGCTGACGCTCAAGCGCGGCAGCCGCAGGGTGAAGCGAATCACCAAAGCGCTGTCGGCCGGCCGCCGCGCGATCGGCGTCGGCAGCCCCAAGGCCGGCAGCTACACCGCCGTGCTGCAGGCCACGGACGGCTGGGGCAACCGCTCCAAGACCGTCCGGGTCCACTTCACGATCGGCTGATCGCGGCGCCGGCCGCGGGGTAGGGTGCGCCGCATGACCACGGTCGCGTTGTTTCCCGAGGGAGCCTACGGGCCGACGAACAACTGCGTCGGGATCGGCCACGTGCTGCGCCGCCGCGGCGTGCGGGTGGTGTTCATCGTCGAGGAGTCGTTCGCCGGGACGCTCGAGCGGTACGGGTTCGAGGAGCGCCTGATGCGGCTCACGCCGCCGCCGGAGGTGGAGGAGGAGCCGGGGCAGTTCTGGAAGGACTTCATACGCGACACGGCGCCGGTCTTCCGCCGCTCGACCTTCGAGCAGCTCGAGGGCTTCATGGAGCCGACCTGGCGGGCGCTCGTCGACGGGGCCCGCTACGTGGAGCCCCGGCTGCGCGAGATCCTCGCCGAGCTGCAGCCGGACGTGGTGGTGGAGGACAACGTGGTCTGCTTCCCGGCGCTCGTGACGAGCGGCGCGCCCTGGGTTCGGATCACCTCGTGCAACCCGCTCGAGCTGAAGGACCCCGAGCTGCCGCCGCCGTACTCGGGGCTTCGGACCGACGAGCCGTGGGGCGACTTTCGCGCCGAGTACCGGCGCGTCCACGAGCCGCTCTGGGGAGAGTTCGACGCCTGGGTACGCGAGCAGGGCGCGGAGCCGCTCCCGGAGCTCGAGTTCATCCACGAGTCGCCCTGGCTCGACCTGTACCTCTATCCGGAGGAGGCCGACTACCGGCGCTCTCGCCCGCTCTCCCCGACCTGGCACCGCCTCGACTCGTGCGTGCGCGGGACCGACGAGGCGTGGGAGCCGCCGCCCGGCGAGGGCGCGCTCGTCTACCTCAGCCTCGGCTCGCTGGGGGCGGCCGACGTTGAGCTCATGCAGAGGCTCATTGACCTGCTCGGCCGGACGCCGCACCGCTACGTGGTGAGCACGGGACCGCAGCACGAGCTGCTGCGCCTCGCCCCGAACATGACCGGGGCGGAGTTCCTGCCCCAGACGCGAATCCTCCCGCACGCCGACCTCGTCATCACGCACGGGGGTAACAACACGGTCACGGAGTGCTTCCACTTCGGTCGCCCCATGCTCGTGCTGCCGATCTTCTGGGACCAGCACGACAACGCGGCGCGCGTCGAGGAGGCCGGCTTCGGCAGCCGCCTCCCCACCTACTCGTTCGAGAATGGCGAGCTGCCGGCGGCCGTCGACGACTTGCTGGGCGACGCGGATCTCCGCGAGCGCCTGGCGAAGGTCTCCCGTCGCCTCCAGGCCGCCCCCGGGACCGAGCGGGC
>JBKPFJ010000035.1:0-18930 GCA_046728795.1 Actinomycetota bacterium
GGGGCCGCGAAGCCTCCCGAGGCGACCAGGCGCACGTCGGGTCGCCGGTCCCCGATCTCGCCCAGGACCCGAACCGCGCCCGGCTCCGTGGCCCCGGCGTAGACGACCGCGTCGGGATCCTGCGCGGCGACCGCCTGGGCCGCCGTGTCCACGGCGTCCGGCGACCCGTCGAAGTCCTCGATGCCCGTCACGGTGAGTCCGCTTCGAGCGGCCCGCGAGCTCAGCTGCCGCGCGAGCTCGCGACCGTACACGCCCCGGTCGGTGACGATCGCCAACCTGTTCCCCCGCTCGTCGAGGTCTTCCAGCAGGACGCGGGCCCGTGAAGCGTCATTCGGGACGAGGCGTAGGAAGCTCCGCCGGCGGGCCGGGTAGTACCGCTCGGGACCCACGCTCAAGCCGTCGGGGCGAACCGTGAGGCTGGCCAATCCGTCGCCCGGGGAGAGCTGCAACAGACCCGCCTTGTTGGTCACCGGCACCGAGACCGCCGAGCCGCCGTAGTCGAGCTCGCCGAGGTACGCGATCGCGGTGGGGTCGTCCGTCGCCCGCTCTGCGTTCGCCTCGACCCGGCCGGGGTCCCACAGCGGGTCCCGAGGCTCGGTCGAGTCGAGCACCGTGAGCCTGATCATGAAGCGCCCCACGCGCCCGCCGGCGTCGGCCAGGGCGCGCCGGGCGCCGCGCCGCACGAATCGGGCGCTCACCGCCGAGAGCCCGTGGAGCGGGAGGCTCATGTACACGGTCAGCCTGTCGCCGGAGACCTTTGAGGAGCCGGGCGATCCGCCGTCGGTGAGGCACCCCGACAAAGCAACGGCGATCAGTAGCGCGATCGTTGTCGCGGCGCGCGCCAACGGCGGCCATTCTACGTCCGGCGTCCGGCCGCCAGTATGTTCCCGGCGTGCGGATCGGCGTCCTGACCGGAGGGGGTGACTGCCCCGGGCTCAACGCCGTCATTCGCGCCATCGTGCGCAAGGGCATCGACGTCTACGGCCACTCGATCGTGGGCTTCAACGACGGCTGGCGCGGCCCGCTCGAGAACGCCTTCTCCGAGCTGACGGTGGAGTCGACGCGCGGAATCCTGCCCCGCGGGGGCACCATCCTGCGCTCCTCGCGCACCAACCCGCTGAAGCGGGAGGACGGCCCGGCGCTCATCGCTGACAACTTGGAGGCGCTGCACCTCCACGGCCTCATCGCGATCGGCGGGGAGGACACGCTGGGGGCGGCCGCCCGCCTGCACGGCGAGTACGGCGTGCCCATCGTCGGGGTCCCGAAGACGATCGACAACGACCTGGGCGGCACCGACATGACCTTCGGCTTCGACACCGCTGTGCAGGTCGCCACCGAGGCGATCGACCGGCTCCACACGACCGCCGAGAGCCACAACCGCGTGATGATCGTGGAGGTCATGGGCCGCCACGCCGGCTGGATCGCCCTGCACTCCGGACTGGCGGGCGGCGCCGACGTGATCCTCGTGCCCGAGCGGCCCTTCGACGTGGGCGAGGTGTGCCGTCACATCGAGCGCCGCCACTCGCGCGGGCGCTTCTTCTCGATCGTGGTGGTGGCCGAGGGCGCGGTGCCCCGTGAGGGGACCATGGAGGTCCAGGGCGGAGAGGCCGACGAGTTCGGCCACGAGCGTCTCGGCGGCATCGGGCAGCGGCTGGAGCGCGAGATCGAGGACCGCACCGGCTTCGAGACCCGGGCCACCGTGCTCGGCCACGTGCAGCGCGGCGGAACCCCGACGGCCTTCGACCGCGTGCTGGCCACCCGGCTCGGCGTCGCGGCGATCGACGCGGCGAACGACGGCCGCTGGGGCACGATGCCCGCCCTCAAGGGCACGGCCATCGAGCTGGTGCCCCTAGGCGAGGCCGTGAAGGAGCTCCGCACCGTCCCGGACGAGGAGTATGAGGTGGCGGAGGTGTTCTTCGGCTAGAACGCCGAACGTCCCGCGCTACCCGCTATAGCGGGTACTCCGGGACGTTCGCGCTGCGGTCGTGTGGCGGGTGCTTCTGGCGGCTTACGCGCCAGGCGCCCCCGGGGGGCCGAGCTGATCGGGCGCCGCCTCTTCGCGCCCGAGAAGCTGCCGGAGGACGGGCGCGAAGAGCTCGTAGGTGGCGGCCGACACCACGAGCGCGGCGGTCACGAGAAAGGCGTCAAAGGCCTTGGCTCCGAAGGCCCACGCGGCGATCCAGAAGACCAGCCCCACCAGCAGCGCCACGAGGACGCTCACGAGCCCATCCTCTCGGTAACCGCGCGGCGGAGCTTCGTGACCGTGTTCAGGGCGCCCTTCATCGCGCGCTCCGGCCCGGAGTCCTGGGCCGGAAGGAGGCCCGCGCCGCGGGCGAAGGCCATGCCGTCGAAGTAGGCGGTGTTCGCCTTGATGAGCTCATCCTCGATCTCGAACAGGTCCAGCCCGCGCAGCTCGATCCGCCGTCCCGTCGGCTCGAGACCCTCGTACGGGCCGCCGGTGAAGGTGCCGGTCATGCGCCACTCCACCACCACATGGCGGTCGTCGGCGACCACCCGCGAGACCGTGGTCTCGAGATCGGGGACGGCCGCGAACAGCTCGCGGAAGCCGGACACGAGATCGTCCCTCCCGCGGAAGATCCGCAGGGGTACCTGCTCCTCCACCACGTCGTCGGTGCAGAACTCGCCCATGCCTTCCGCGTCGCGGCGGGCGACCGCGTCGAAGTAGCGGCGGACGAGCTCCTCGTTGCGCTTGCGCTTGGGAGGGCGGCGGCGGGGCTTCGCCTGCTCCTCAGTCTCCGTCTCGGCCATCGACGCCACCCTAGTACTAACGCAGGGACCGGGCTAGTTCGGCGACCACCTCACCGACGGCCTCCGGCCCGCCCTCCTCCGCCGCTCGCACGATGCGGCTGCCGACGATCACGCCGTCCGCGAGGTCGGCCACGCGGCTCGCCTGCTCTCCCGTGGCGATGCCGAAGCCGACGGCGACCGGAACGCTTGCGGCGGCCCTTACCCGCTCGACGGTCTCGCGCAGCGCGGCCGGGAGCTCCTCGCGCTCGCCCGTGATCCCGGTCAGGGAAACGGTGTAGACGAAGCCGCGGGCGCCAGCGGCTATCTCCGCGACCCGCTCCTCGGTGCTGGTGGGCGCGACCAGCGGCACCAGCGCGAGGCCCTCCGCATCGCAGGCCTCGCGCAGCTCGCCGGCCTCGTCGAAGGGCAGGTCCGGCACGATCAGGCCGGCCGCCCCGGCGTCCGCGGCCCGCAGCGCGAAGGCGGCGGGGCCGGCGCGCAGGACCACGTTCGCGTAGACCATGAGCACGACCGGCAGCCGGTCGGCCACCGCCCGGCACACCTCGAGCACCGCGTGCACGCTCGCCCCGCGCTCGAGGGCCGCGGTGGCGGCGGCGTGGATGACCGGCCCGTCGGCCAGCGGGTCGGAGAACGGAATGCCCAGCTCGACCAGGTCGGCCCCCTCCGCTGCGGCGGCCTCGAGCGACGCGCGGGAGGCGTCTAGGCTCGGGAAGCCGCCCATCAGGTAGGGCAGCAGGGCCGCCCGCTTGCCGTCGGCGGCGAAGGCCTGGGCGATCCTCGTCACCTGCCGAGGACCTCCTCGAGGTCCTTGTCCCCGCGCCCGGAGAGCACCACCAGATCGACCCCCGGCGAGGGGTTCGCCATCAGCCAGGCCAGCGCGTGCGCCGGCTCGAGCGCCGGGATGATCCCCTCGAGCTCCGCCACGCGCCGGAACGCGGCCAGGGCCTCGCCGTCGTCCACCGCCACGTAGCGCACCCGGCCGGAGTCGCGCAGCCAGGCGTGCTCCGGGCCGCTGCCCGGGTAGTCGAGCCCGGCGGACACCGAGTGGGCCTCCAGGATCTGCCCGTCCTCGTCCTGGAGCACCGCCGAGAGCGCACCGTGCAGGATGCCTCGCGCCCCGGTCGTGAGCGGGGCGGAGTGACGCGTCGTCGTGAGTCCCTCGCCCGCCGCCTCGACCCCGATCAGGTCCACCTCGTCGTCCGCGAACGCGACGAAGCCGCCGATCGCGTTGGAGCCGCCGCCCACGCATGCGATCACCCGGTCCGGGAGGCGCTCCGCGGCCTCGAGCACCTGGGCCCGCGCCTCGTCGCCGATCGTCCGCTGCAGGTCGCGAACAAGCGCCGGGAACGGAGCCGGGCCCACCGCCGAGCCGATCACGTAGTGAGTCGTCTCCACGTTCGTCACCCAGTCGCGGATGGCCGCGCTGACCGCCTCCTTGAGCGTGCGGGCCCCGGCCTCCACGGGAGCCACCTCGGCGCCCAGCAACCGCATGCGCTCCACGTTCGGGCGCTGGCGGCGCATGTCCTCGGTGCCCATGTAGACGACGCACTCGAGGCCGAGCAGCGCGCAGGCGGTGGCCGTGGCGACGCCGTGCTGCCCGGCGCCGGTCTCGGCGATCACGCGCGGCTTGCCCATCCGCCTGGCGAGCAGCGCCTGGCCGAGCGCGTTGTTGATCTTGTGCGCTCCGGTATGGACCAGGTCCTCGCGCTTCAGGTAGACCTCCCCCCCGGTCAGCTCGGACAGGCGCGGGGCGCGATAGAGCGGCGTGGGGCGCCCAACGTAGTCGCGCAGCAGAGCGCCCAGCTCGGCCTGGAAGCCGGGATCCTCGCGCGCCGCGAGCCATTCACGCTCCAGCTCGTCGAGCGCGGGGATCAGCGTCTCCGGAACGTAGCGGCCGCCGTAGGGGCCGAAGCGACGCTCGATCATCGCTTCGCCGGCTCGCGCACGGCCGGCGTCCCGCTCACCGCGAAGCCCTCGCCGGCTCCGCCGCGACGGCAGCGGCCTCCACGGCCCGGAAGAACGCCTTCAGCCTGGCGGGATCCTTGCGCCCGGGCTCGGCCTCGGTGCCGCTCGCGGTGTCGACGGCGAAGGGGCGCACGGTGGCGATCGCCTCGGCGACGTTGTCGGCCGTCAGCCCTCCGGACAGCACGACCGGGGTCGGCCCGCGGTGGCGGCGCGCGAGCTCCCAGTCGAAGCGCTCGCCCGTGCCCCCCGGGGCGCTCGGCACATAGGCGTCGAGCAGGTGGAAGTCCACCGAGAAGGCCTCGAGCGCGGACAGCTGAGCGGGATCCTTCACCCGCACCGCCTTCATCACCTTGCAGCCGGTCCGCCGTGCGGCCTCGCGGCAGTAGGCCGGACCCTCGTCGCCGTGCAGCTGGAGGATCGACAGCGACGCCCGCTCCGCGGTCTGGGCCACGTGGTCGAGGCCGGCGTTCACGAACACGCCGGCGAGCTCCACCGCGCGGCGCTGCTCGGCGCCGATCTCCTCGGCCACGGCGATCGGGCAGGCCCGGGGACTGCCGGGCCAGAACACCATGCCGAGCGCCCACGCCCCCAGCTCGACGGCCAGTCGGGCGTCCTCGGGGCGGGCGATGCCGCAGATCTTCACGCGCGTCACGCCGGAAATGGTCGCACGCACGCCGAGGCGTGCGTGCGATCCACTGGGGGAGGACTCGCTTGGGTTAGGGGAAGGGGAAGTTGTTGCCGCCGCCCTGGTCCTGCTGGCTCGACTGCAGCTGGCTGGGCCGCTTGCCGAGGGTGACTTCGGTCGTCTTCTCGTCCTCGTGGCGGTAGTACTCGATCGTGACCTTGTCGCCCGGCTTCTTCGAGGCGATCGCGGCGGTCACGTCGTCTGGGGACCTGATGTCCTTGTCGCCGACCTTGACGATCAGGTCGCCGCCGACCCGGATACCCTCGCTCGTCTGGGCGCGCCCGCCCTGAAGGCCGGCCTTGTCCGCGGGCCCGCCCGGCACGACGGTCTGGATCAGCGCGCCGCGATCGGTCGGGAGGTTGAGGTCACGGGCGAGCTGGCTGTCAACGCCCGTCATCTCGATGCCGAGGTAGGCGCGCTCGATCTTCTCGCCCTTCTCGAGCTGCGGCAGCAGCTTCTTGGCGGTGTTGATGGGGATGGCGAAGCCGATGCCCACGGAGCCGTTGCCCGATCCGCCGGTGGCGATCTGCGAGTTGATCCCGATCACACGCCCGTTCGCGTCGAGCAGGGGGCCACCCGAGTTGCCGGGGTTGATGGCCGCGTCGGTCTGGATGACGTTCGGAATCGAGAAGCCGTTGGGGGCCTCGATCTGGCGCTGTAGCGCCGAGACGATGCCGGTGGTCACGGTGCGGGTGAAGCCGAATGGGTTCCCGATCGCGACGACCGGATCGCCCACCTGCGCCTGGGAGGAGTCGCCGAGCGGGAGCACGGCCTTGACCTTGTCGGGATCGACCTTGAGCACGGCCAGGTCGGCGGAGACGTCGCGGCCCTTCACCTGGGCCGGGATCGAATCGCTGCCGTCCTCGTTGAAGCTGACCGTGACGCTGCTGGCGCCATCCACGACGTGCGCGTTGGTGAGGATGGTTCCGTCCTTGTTGACTACGAAGCCGGAGCCGGTGGCCGTTCCCTGCTGCGTCCCGGGGAGTCCGAACGGAGAGCTCTGGCTCACGCCGCGCGCCTGGACGAAGACGACCCCCTTGCCCTCCTGCTTGTAGATGTCGGACACGGTCCGACCGGAGCTGGCACCGGTGTTCGAAGCGGGACGGGAGATCGGCGCCTGGACGACCTCTCTCGTGGTGTCCCCGGTGTCGATGACGTTGGTGGCGATGAGCACGGCCCCGAGGACGAGCACCACGAGGCCGCCGAGGACGCCGGAGAGGAGGTTCGCGCGAGACATGCCTCTGGTTCTAGGCCCGCACCCTAAGCGGGTCGTAAAGCGATCCTAAGACGCTGCGAAATGCTGTCAGCCGGGCCGGGGGCCTCGAGGCGGCAGCGCGATCAGGGCGCGCAGACGAGTAGCGAAACCGCCCGTCCGCATCAGCTCTCGGCGCAACGCGCGACGCTCCTCGCGCCGTGGGACCCCTGGTCCGTTCGGGCTGTAGCGATGCACCCGGAGCCGCGCCGCATAGGCCGCCGAGCGCGGGCCGACCGTCCTGGCCAGGCGCTGCTCGAGCCCCAGAAGGGTGGTGCTCGCGGGCACCCGCCACCCGAGCCGCTGAAGGGCCGCCCGCAGCTCGCGAACCTGCGCGTCCGCGCTCGGCGGGGGTCGGCGGCGCCGCCTGAGGACCGCGAGGGAGACAGCGCCGAGCGCGGCGAGCGTCGCGAGCCCGGCCAAGGCCAGCCACCACGAGAGGCCCTTGTCGGAGGGCTGTGCCGTGGACGCCCCGGGCGCTTTTTGTTCGGGCCGGTCGCCGCGCTGGCCGGGGGCGCTGTCCGTGCTCAGGCGCGCTGCCGACCCGGGGCTGATGTCGCTCACCTGGAGCTCCGCGGGGGAGGCGGCCGGCGTCGGGTCGAAGGTCACCCAGCCGATCTCGTTGAAGTAGACCTCGACCCACGAGTGAGCGTCGAGGTCGCGCACGCGATACTCGCCGGTGTCGCGGTTGAACGAGCCCGGCGAGAAACCCGCGGCCACGCGGGCCGGGATGCCCACCATGCGCAACATGAGCGCCATCGCGCCGGAGAACTGCTGGCAGTAGCCCTTCTTGTCCCGGAAGAGGAAGGCGTCCAGCGGAAGTGGCCGCGCGGGGACTCGCTCGGCGTAGAGCAGGTTGCGCCGTAGGTAGCCCTGGATCCGGCGAACCGCGTCGTACGGGGCGGCCGCCCCCGCGGTCAGCCGCCGGGAGAGCCGGTAGGTGCGGGCGTAGGGTGACTCCAGGAGCCGGGTGGGCGCGTCAGAGGGCACGACGGGCGTGGAGCCCCAGGGGTCGACCGTCACGAGCGGCCCTGACTCGGACGTGCTGTCCGCGCCGCCCCGCGTGGGCAGGGAAAGGCTCGTGTAGAGGAGCAGGCCGGGGCCGTAGCTCCGGGGGGCCCCTTCCAGAATGCGCGCGGAGGGCTCGGGGTCGTAGCCCGTCACCGTGTAGCTGTCGCCGCGCTTGATCGGGTCCTCGAGGGTCACGGTGGTCCCGTCCGAGGAGCCAGAGACCGAGTCGACCCCCTGGACCCTGTAGGTCGTTCCTACCCCGACCACGAACGTGCTCCTCAGGGCGCGCATCGTCACCTCTGCCGTGTCGATCCAGCGCGGATTGAGCTCGCCGTAGTGCCACGGCTGTCCCGGGGGGGTGCGCTCTGTCGGTAGGTCGGCCGTCGCCGCGGTGCGGGAGTTGTCGCCAGAGCGCAGCCAGGCGTAGCCGTCGAAGCGATCGAGCGTCTCCGCCTTCCAGTAGTGGCTGCTGCTCGACTTCACGTTCATGAGCGTGGTTCCCTCGCGCGGCCAGTCGAGCGGGCCGTACGTGTGGTCCCACTGGAAGGTCACCGAACGACCCTGCCCGAACCAGTTGAAGTCGCGGTAGTTCCACCAGGGCTCGTTGGCGTCGAGCTTCGCGGCGAAGGGGAGCGTGAGCACTCCAATGGACACGACCACCGCGCCGGCCACGCCCGCCTCGCGCGGCGACATGCGCGGCAGCCAAAGGTAGGCGCCCACGAGCAGGAAGAGGACGAGCCCCCGCAGGACCGGCCCGGACGGCTCGTGCTGTGTGACCGCAGTGCCGTACAGCAGCAGGAGCACTGCCAGGCCGACTCCGCGCATCAGCGGAGCGGCTCGCCCGGCGGGCCAGAAGGCCAGGCAGGCGGCGACCGCGAGCTGCAGCGGGACTCCCAGCAGGATCACGAGCCGGACCCACTCCTCGGTGCCGCCGTAGGGCCAGGAGACGGCCTGGACCCCGGTCAGCCCCCGGTCGAGCCCGTCGGTGAGCTCGGCCCAGCCACCGGGGAAGAACAGCCGGGCGGGCAGGCCCATGGCCACGAGGGCCACGGCGAGTGTGAGGACCGCCGTGCCGACCAGGAGGGGCAGCCTGACCGCGCGGTCGAGCGGGGCACGCCCCAAGAGGGCGAGCGCCGCACCCCCCGCCACCGCGATGGCGACGCAGAGCGCGAAGCGCCCCACGGGCGGGTCGACGACGAGCCTCGTCCAGTGCCCGGCGCCGTAGGCCGCCAGCGCGGTGAACGCGGCGAGCTCGATCGGCAGCGAGCGCCGGGCGGGCTCCTCGGCCCGGGCGCCCACGACCCGCGGGCGGGTACGAAGCGGATGGGTCGCGGCGGTCACGCGGCCGCCCTGGCCCGTGCTACGCCGCGCGGACGTCGCGTTCGGTCGAGCATCTGGCCCGTGCAGCCGGCCACCGTGAAGGCCGCTCGATAGCCGGGGAGAGGCGAGGGGCTGACCAGGTAGCGCGCCGCGGCGGCCAAACGATCGAGCGTGCGCGGCACGCGCCGGGCGTCCGCCGCCGTGACCCAGAAGACCGCCCCGCCGCGCGGCGCACGGGCCGTGGCCGGGACCCCGACATCCGACTCGACGAGCGCCAGGCGGGCGTACACCTGGGGCCAGGCCCCCATGTCCTTGCCGATCTCAACGGGCCGCCTGTCGCCGGGGAGCAGGACCGAGCACCCGCCCGCGTGGCCCAGATGGACGCAGAGCGATGCCGCCGCCCGGACCGCCATGTCGAGCGCCTCGTCGCTCGCCGGGCACGTGGGATCGAGCACGACGAGTGGGGCCGAGTCGACGTCGGCTGTGAGGCGGCGCTCGATCATCTCTCCCGTGCGCGCCACGGCCGGCCAGTGGATGCGCGAGGCCGGGCTTCCCTCCCGGTACGGGCGCAGGCCGTCGATCTCCAGCTCCGCGGCGCCGTCGAGTCGCCGGCCCGCCGGGCCGTGGTCGGCGCCGCCGATGAGCCCATCGCTCGGTCCGGCCGCGCCCCCGCCTCCGGGGGCGAGCACCGGCTCGATCCGCGGCAGCACGAGCACCTCGTCGCCGCCCGGCCCCTCCACCTCGACCGTGTCCAGCCGGAGCGGGTCGTGGATCACGAGCCTGTTCGGCTCGAGCCGGCGGCGGCCCCGCCGTCCGAAGCGGACGTTGATGCGCACGCGCTTGAGCCAGCGACCGCCGATCGGCACGGGCCAGCCAAGGAGAGGCTCGTGGAGCTCGCCCCCGGGCGGCGGGATCAGGGGCAGCCGGATCTCCACTCGCAGCGGCCAGGGTTGGTCCTCGACTACCGCGTGCGGGCCGGGCAGGCGCATGACGCTGGCCCCGCGGGCGGAGAGCCGAACCCAAAGCAGCGAGCCGATGGCGAGCACTCCCAGGGCGAGCCCGGGGACGTAGAGCGACGGCGAGTCGAACGTTCCCCCCGAGAGGCAGAGGCCGACCCCGAGCAGGAGAGTGGCGAGGGCCCGGGTCACGGCGGCTGGTCCCTCAGAGCGCCGGGACGCGGTCCAGCGCGCTGCGAACGACGGCGGCGCGGTCGTCGCCGGCGGAGTCCGGTGCGAGCAGCAGGCGGTGGGTGAGCACCGAGGAGGCGAGCGCCTGGACGTCGTCAGGGAGCGCGTGGTCGCGGCCGTCGAGGGCGGCGAGAGCCTTCGCGGCGCGGAAGAGCATCAGCCCGGCGCGCGGGCTGGCGCCGAGCTCTACGCGGGGGTCGGCGCGCGTGGCGTCGAGCACCGCCACGATGTAGCGGCGCAGGGTCTCGCTGCCGTGCACCGCGGCCGCGGCGCGCTGGGCGGCGATCACCTCCGCGACCTCCGCCACCGGCTCCAGATCCAACACCCGGTCGTGCTCCGCGTGGGCGGCGAGCATGTCCGTCTCGTCCTGGGCAGTGGGGTAGCCGAGCGAGACCCGCACCATGAAGCGGTCGAGCTGGGCCTCGGGCAGCGGGTACGTGCCCTCGTACTCGATCGGGTTCTGCGTGGCCATGACCAGGAAGGGCCGGGCCAGCTCGTGGGTCAGCTTGTCGACCGTCACGTGCCGCTCCTGCATGCACTCGAGCAGCCCCGACTGCGTCTTGGGCGACGCGCGGTTGATCTCATCCACCAGCACGACGTTCGCGAACACGGGCCCCGGACGGAACTCGAATCGCGCCTCGCGCTGATTGAAGACCGCCGTGCCCACGACGTCGGCGGGCAGCAGGTCGGCGGTGCACTGCACGCGCGCGTACTCGGCGTCGATCGACCGGGCGAGCGAGCGGGCGAGGGCGGTCTTTCCAACGCCGGGGTAGTCCTCGATGAGGACGTGCCCCTCCCCGAGCAGCGCGATTACAACGTCGCGCACCACCGCGTCGGATGCCTTCACCGCGCGCCTGACGTTCGCGATCAGGCGGGAGCCGAACTCGGCGACGGCGGGCGGATCGAGCTCCGGGACGGTCGCCATGTCCCTTCATGGTAGGGGGCGGCGGAAATCGCCCTACGCTTGGGTCGGCTCCTCGGAGCGCGTCAAATCGCGGCAGGCCGCCTCCGGGTCGGGCGCCCGCATCAGTGTCTCGCCCACCAGGACCGCGTCGACGCCGACCTGCTCGAGCTCTTCGATCTGCTCGCGGTAGCGGATGCCGGACTCGGAGACCACCGTCTTGCCGGCGGGGACGTCGGCCAGGAGGTCGAAGGTCCGTTGGATGTCGACGCTGAAGTCCTCGAGGTCACGATTGTTGATCCCGATCACGTCCACGTCTAGCTCGAGGGCTACGTCGAGCTCCTCGGGGAGAGAGATCTCGACCACGGCGTCGAGGTCGAGCTCCTGCGCCAGGCGCCACAGCTCGCCGAGCTCGGTCGGCTCGAGCGAGCCCACCACGATCAGCACGGCATCGGCCCTGGCCGCCTTGGCCTCGAAGAGCTGGTACGGGTCTACGGTGAAGTCCTTGCGCAGGATGGGGAGGTGGGAGGAGCGCCTCGCCTCCTCGAGGTCGTCCATCGAGCCGCCGAAGTGCGCCTCCTCGGTGAGCACCGACAGCGCCGCCGCGCCGCCACGCTCGAAGGCGCGCACGATCTCGCCGACCGACGCGCCCTCGCGGATCGTTCCCGCCGACGGCGAGCGGCGCTTGTACTCGGCGACCAGCGACGTGCCGGGCCTGGCGAGCGCCTCGGCGAACGGACGCCCCTCCTCGCGCACGGCCACGAGCCGCTCGAGGTCAGCCAGGGGCCGCTGGTCACGCCGGCGGGCGACGGCCTCCCGCGTGGAGGCGACGAGCTGCTCGAGCCGCGGCCTCACCCCGCGAGCTCCCGGCTGCGCGCCACGAACTTCTCCATCACCTCCCGCGCCGTGCGGGCGTCGATCGCCTCCTCGGCGCGGCGCACTCCCGCCTCGAGCGAGCCGGCGCCGCCGCCCACGTAGATCGCGGCCCCGGCGTTCATCACGGTCAGAGAGCGCTCGGGGCCCCCGGTCCCGTCGAGGACCCGTCGCAGCACCTCGGCGTTCTGCTCCGGCGTTCCGGCGCCCACGGCGCCGTCCGCGATCCGCTCGAGGCCGACCTGCTCAGGGGTCACCTCGTAGGCCTCGAGCGATCCGCCCTTCAGCTCCACGACGCGGGTTGCGCCGGAGGCACTGAGCTCGTCGAGGCCATCCGCGCTCGACACTACCAAGGCGCCCTCTGTGCCGAGCTCGCCGAGCGCGGCCGCGATCGTCTCGAGGTAGGCCGCGTCCGAGACACCGATCACCTGCCTCCTGGCGCCCGCCGGATTGGTCAGCGGCCCGAGGAGGTTGAACACCGTCCGCACCGCCAGCTCCTTGCGCACCGGCACGACGTGTCGCATGGCCAGGTGGTGGCGCGGGGCGAACATGAACCCGAAGCCCACGGTCTCGATGCACTCGGCCACGGCTCCGGGTTCGAGGTCGATCCTGGCGCCGAGCGCCTCCAGCACGTCGGCCGAGCCGCACTGGCTCGTGGCCGATCGGTTGCCGTGCTTCGCCACCCGACAGCCCGCGCCAGCGGCCACCAGGGCGGCGGTGGTAGAGACGTTGAAGGTCGGTCGCCCCCCGCCCGTGCCGGCGGTGTCCAGGAGGTCGCCGGCCACCTCCACGTGCACGGCCCGCTCGCGCATCACGCGCGCGAGCCCCGCGATCTCCTGCGCGGTCTCGCCCTTGGTGCGCAGGGCGATCAGGAAGGCCGCGGCCTGGGCCTCGGAGGCGTTTCCCTCCATCAACTCGTCGAGCACCGCCGCGGCGTCGTCGGCCGAGAGATCGTCGCCGCCGGCCAGACGGTCGATGGCCTGTGTCAGAACCGCGTTAGGCATCCATGAAGTTGCGCAAGAGCGCCTTGCCCTCGGCAGTCAGCACGGACTCCGGGTGGAACTGCACGCCTTCCGCCGGCAGCTCGCGGTGCCGCAGTCCCATGATCACATCCCCGGAGCGCGCCGACACCTCGAGCTCGCCGGGCAGGTCGGGGGCGACGACGAGCGAGTGGTAGCGACCGGCCACGAGCGGTGATCCGAGTCCCCGGAAGATCGTCCTGCCGTCGTGCTCGACGGCCGCCGTCTTCCCGTGCACCGGCTCGCCGCGCACGACCCGGCCCCCGAAGGCCGCCGCCAGCGCCTGGTGTCCGAGGCAGACGCCCAGCACCGGCGTTCCCACCCCGGCGAAACTGCGCACGGCCTCCACCGAGCCGCCGGCCTCCGCCGGCGTGCAGGGCCCCGGCGAGACGATCACCCGGTCCGCCTCCTGCTCGAGCAGGGCGGGGTCGTCGTTGCGCAGCACAAGCGGCTGCGCGCCCAGCTCGCCCAGGTACTGGACGAGGTTGTAGGTGAAGGAGTCGTAGTTGTCGACCACGAGGACGCGCATCACGCCCACTCCTCCTGGGAGCACGCCAGTCCGATCGCGTCGATCACGGCGCCAGCCTTCGCCTCCGTCTCGCGGACCTCGTAGTCCGGGTCCGAGTCGGCGACGATTCCCGCGCCCGCCTGCACGTGCACGCGACCCTCCTTAACGAGCGCCGAGCGGATGTAGATGCACGCGTCGAGGTCGCCGGTATAGGAGAGGTAGCCGATCGCCCCGCCGTAGGGCCCCCGCCGCACCGGCTCGAGCTCGTCGATGATCTGCATGGCCCGGATCTTCGGGGCCCCCGACAGCGTGCCCGCGGGCAGCGCCGCCCGCAGGGCGTCCATCGCGCTTATCCCGTCCCGGAGGGTGCCGGACACGGAGCTGACGATGTGCATCACGTGCGAGTAGGTCTCCACGACCATCAGCTCGTCGACCGAGACGCTCCCGTACTCGCACACCCGTCCCAGGTCGTTGCGGCCGAGGTCTACGAGCATCACGTGCTCGGCGCGCTCCTTCTCGTCGGCGAGCAGCTCGCCCGCGCGCTCGATGTCCTCCTCCGCGGTCGCGGCGCGAGGGCGCGTCCCGGCGATCGGACGCTGTTCCACGCGCCGCCCGTTGACGGTCACGAGCGGCTCCGGCGAGGCCCCCGCGATCTCGAAGTCGCCGAAGTCGAGGAAGTACATGTACGGGCTGGGGTTGATGGCCCGCAGCCC
This sequence comes from Actinomycetota bacterium, assembly GCA_046728795.1. Lineage (GTDB taxonomy): Bacteria > Actinomycetota > Thermoleophilia > Solirubrobacterales > Thermoleophilaceae > JBKPFJ01. Next base: position 14,204 of record JBKPFJ010000035.1, read on the forward strand.
GCGGTAGATCGAGAACGCGTCCACGCCCGCGTCCGCGCTCCAGCGCTGGCTCGGCACGACCTGGTAGACGTCGCCCGCCCGGATGTACTCCTTCGCCCGCTCGACCGCGTCCGCGAAGCCCGCCGAGCCGACGTTCGACTCGAACTCGGGCGGCTCCTGCCGCGCGCTCGCGGCACGCGGCACTGGCGCCGCCAGCAGCTGCCTGACCTCGGCGATCGCGCCCGCCGCCCGCGCGTAGGCGCCCTCCAGGTCATCCTCGACGAAGACGTTCGAGATCACGGTGACCTCGTGGCGCAGGTGGTCGAAAGCGAGCAGCACGTCCGAGACCATCAGCGCGAGATCGGGCACGCCGAGGTTGTCCTCGTTCGGCTCGCCCACGCTCGGCTCGGCGCTTCGCACCAGGTCGTACCCGAACAGGCCCACGGCGCCCCCGGCGAAGGGCGGAAGCCCCTCGAGCGGGGCGATGCGGTAGCGGCCGAGCTCCTCAGCGACCGCGCCGTAGGGGTCCGGGTGCTCCCCGAGGCGCATCCTGATCACGCTTCGGGGCCGGAAGCCGAGGAACGACCAGCGCCCGAAGCGCTGGCCCTGCTCGGCGGACTCCAGCAGGAATGCTGGCCCCTCTCCGCGCAGCTTGAGGAACGCCGAGACCGGCGTCTCGCAGTCGGCGATGAAGGTGTGGCGCAGCGGCACGAGCGTGTACTCGCGCGCGAGGTCGCGGACCGCGTCGAGGCCCGGCGCCTCAGCGGCGACGGCCATTCAGCACCTCGAACGCGTCCTCGAGCGCGAGACCCCGGCTCGCCATGAGCACGGCGAGGTGGTAGAGCACGTCGGCCGCCTCCTCGGCGACGCGCTCGGCCGGCTCGTCGCTCGCGGCCGCCGCCACCTCCGCGGCCTCCTCCCGCACCTTCCCCGCCAGCATCGGCGGGTCGGCCAAGAGCTCGGCCGTATAGGAGCCGGCCGGCGCCGACCGCCGCCGGTCGGCGATGGTCCGCCCGAGCTTGGCCACGGCCTCCGCCGCCTGGGGCTCCATGTCACCGCGGTAGAAGCACGTGCGCTCGCCGGTGTGGCACGCCGGACCGGCCGGGTCGACGAGGGCGAGCAGGGCGTCCTCGTCGCAGTCGTAGCGGAGGGCGCGCAGGCGCATGACGTTCCCCGAGCTCTGCCCCTTTCGCCACAGCTCGCCCCGGGAGCGGCTCCAGAAGTGGACCTCACCCGTCTCGCGCGTCCGCGCGAGCGCCTCCTCGTTCATGTAGGCGAGCGTCAGCACCTCGCCCGTGCGCGCGTCCTGCACGACGCACGGCACGAGCCCGTTCTCGTCGAACGCGATGTCCACGGGCGAGATTCTTCCAGCCGAGCGGATCGGGGCCGCGGGGGGGCACCCCGCGGCGGCCCTCGGCGCGCTCGCGGTGCCCACTCGGCGCCCCCCTACTCGATGCCCAAACGGTCCAGCAGGCCCTCGTCCCGGCGCCAGCCCTTCCGGACGCGTACGCGCAGGTCGAGGTGGACCCGGCGATCAAGCGCCGCCTCGATCTCGCGCCGGGCGGCCGTCCCGACAGCCTTCACCATCCGTCCCCCAGCCCCGACCAGGATGCCCTTCTGCGACTCGGTCTCGGCCCAGACGAGCGCGCGTACCACGAGCAGGCCGTCGTCGCGCTCCTCGAGCTCCTCCACCTCGACCTCCACCGCGTGCGGGACCTCCTCACGCGTGCGGCGCAGCACCTGCTCGCGCACCAGCTCCGCCAGCCGGAAGCGCTCGGGCAGGTCGGAGCGCTCGTCCGGCGGGTAGAGGAACGGACCCTCCGGCAGGAGCTCGACGAGGTGCTCGACCAGCTCGGGTACGCCGTCGCCCCTCAGCGCGCTGATGGCGAACACGTCGCCTGGGACGCCGAGCTCGGCGGCGGCCGCGAGCGCCTCCACGGCGCGGCGCCGGTCGAGCAGGTCGAGCTTGTTCACGGCGGTCACGGCCGGCAAGCCGGAGCGCCGCAGCGCCTCTGCGATGAAGCGGTCGCCGGGCCCGATCCGCTGCTCGCCGTTCAGCAGCAGAAGGCCCATGTCGGCGTCTGCCAGCGCCTCCTCCACGCTCCGCTGCATCCGCTCGGTCAGCACGTCGCGCGGCTTCTGCACGCCGGGCAGGTCCACGAGCACGAGCTGCCAGTCCCGGCCGGTGGCGATGCCGCGGATCTGCCGGCGCGTGGTCTGCGGCCTGTCCGAGACGATCGCCACCTTCCCGCCCACGATGGCGTTGACGAGCGTGGACTTGCCGGTGTTGGGCCGCCCCGCCAGGGCGACGAAGCCGGAGCGGCGCGCGAGGGGTGAACGCGAAGCGCTCACCCCGTAGCGAGCGAGGCCAGTACGCGGCGCTGGAGGGTCAGCATCTCCCCGCCGTCCGTCTCGTGATCGTAGCCGCACAGGTGGAGCACGCCGTGGACCACCGCCTCATCGAGCTTCCTCGTGTGCTCGGGGCAGATCACCACGTCGCCCAGCTCCCTCGGGCCCGCCGACGCGCCCGCCTCGTCCACGGGGAAGGAGAGTACGTCGGTGGGGGCGTCGATACCGCGGTGCTCGCGGTTCAGCTCGCGGATGCGGCGGGCGTCCACGAGCTCGACCGCCAGGTGCCCGTCGTCGATCCGGACCGCCTCGAGCGCGGCGAGCGCCGCCGCCCGCAGCCCCTCAGGAGCCTCGAGCTCGATCACTCCGGCGCGCGGGCCGCAACTCCGGCGTGCGCTTCTCTGCGTACTCGTTGTACGCGGCGACGATGCGCTGGACGAGCTTGTGGCGCACGACGTCCTCGCTGCCGAAGCGCACGAACTCGATGCCCTCGACGTCGCCAAGGATGTCGCCGATGATCACGAGACCGGAGCGCTCGTCGCGCGGGAGGTCGATCTGCGTGATGTCCCCCGTCACGACCATCTTCGAGTTGAACCCGAGCCTGGTGAGGAACATCTTCATCTGCTCGGGGCTCGTGTTCTGTGCCTCGTCGAGGATGATGAAGGCGTCGTTGAGCGTACGGCCCCGCATGAACGCCAGCGGCGCCACCTCGATCACTCCCCGCTCCAGGTGCTGGTTCACCCGCTCCGGCTCGAGCATGTCGTAGAGCGCGTCGAACAGGGGGCGCAGGTAGGGATCGACCTTGGCCATCACGTCACCGGGCAGGAAGCCGAGCCGCTCACCAGCCTCGACCGCGGGGCGAGTGAGCACGATCCGGTTCACCTCGCGCCTCGAGAGCGCGGCCACGGCCATGGCCACGGCCAGGAACGACTTGCCGGTGCCGGCGGGGCCGATGCCCACGGTGATCGTGTGGCGCCGGATGGCGTCCACGTAGCGCTTCTGGTTGACGGTCTTCGGTGCGACCTTGACCCCGCGGTGCCGCCAGACCACGTCCTCGAGGATGGCGCTCGGCGACTCGTGCCGGTCGAGTGCCTCGGAGATCGCCTTGATCGTCCCCGGGGACACGTCGTGGCCCTGCCGCACCAGGTCCGAGAACTCCCGCACCACGGTCTCGCCTAGGCCGACCTCCTCCTGGTCACCGTCCAGGGTCAGGACGTTGCCGCGCAGGAAGACGTCGCAGTCGAGGTGGTCCTCGAGCGTGCGCATTATCTGGTCGTTGGCGCCTGCCAGCTCGGTGGCCACGTCGTTCGTGAGCTCGAGCTGGGTCCTCACGAGGCGGTGAGCTTCTCCCGCACGGCCTGACTCACGCGCTTGCCGTCGGCCCGGCCCTTGACCTTGGGCATCACGAGCCCCATGACCCTCCCCATCTCCTGTGGCGAGGAGGCGCCGGACTCGGCCACGGCGTCGCCCACGATCGCGTCGAGCTCGTCGTCCGAGAGCTGGTCCGGCAGGTAGTCGGCGATCAGCTGCGCCTCGCGCTCCTCGGCGGCGGCCTGCTCGTCGCGCCCACCGTCCCGGTAGGCCTCGGCCGCCTCGATGCGCCGCTTGCGCTCGCGCTGGAGCACCTCGACCTCCTCCGCGTCGCCCTCCTTGGCGGCCTTCTGCAGCTCGGACGCGATCAGGCGCAGCGCGTGCACTCGGTCGCGGTCGCCCTGCTTCAGAGCGGCCTTCACGTCATCCTGCACCTGTTCGAGCACGGCCATGGCCCAAGTGTAGGAGGGCAGAGAGATTCCAAACGAGATCCGCGCCGCCACCTTCGACTGCTACGGGACGCTGGTCGATTGGGAGGGCGGGCTCGGCTCCTTCTTGTACGACCTGCTCCAGCGCGAGGGAGAGCGAGACCTCGTTCCCGGCCACCTGCTGCGCGCGCGCTGGGAGGAGCTCCAATTTCGGCTCCTTCAGGGCGATTACGCGCCGTACCGGGAGATCCTGGCCCGCAGCCTCGAGGAGTGGATGGAGGAGCGCGAGTTGCGCTGGAACGAGCGCGAGGGCGAAGCCCTCGTACGGGCCATGGAGAGCTGGCAGCCGTTTCCCGACACGGTGCCGGCCCTGCGCCGGGTCAAGGAGGCGGGGGTGGCGCTCGCCATCATCTCGAACACGGACCGGTCGATCATGCAGCACACGCTGCGCCAGCTCGACGGGATCGAGTTCGATCGGGTCTTCGTGGCCGAGGACTGCCACGCCTACAAGCCGAGCACGGAGCCCTTCACGGTCGCGTTGGGACAGCTCGGCCTGCCCCCGGAGCAGATCCTGCACGTGGCCTTCGGGTTCAAGTACGACATCGGGCCGGCGCAGCGCTTGGGGATGCGCACGGCGTGGGTCAACCGCAAGGGCGAGCC
>JBKPFJ010000024.1:0-4538 GCA_046728795.1 Actinomycetota bacterium
CCTGGCCCGTGGACGGCACCGGCCTCGCGCGGGCGGGCGAGCAGCTCGGCCTTGACGTCGCGCACGGAGTCGAGTCGCACGGCCGGAAGCCTATGGAATCGGAAGCGCGACCCCTCGCCGCGGCCACCGGCACCGACCGCGAAGCGGGTGGTGCGCGCGGTCGAGATCGCGCACCGCCCCTTGCCACCCACGCCCGGCGCTCGACTGCGGCCGACGCAGCGGCTGCGCGTGCTCGCCGGCGCCATACGGTCGACGAGCTCGCCCGCACGCTCGGACTTCGCCGTACGCCGCATCTACGTCCCGCGGCTACGTCGCGACCCAGACGGTGAGCTGGTGCGCGTGAGCGAGATCAAGACCGAGGCGGCCGAGCGAGTTCTGCCGATGCTGCCGGCGCTCCATGACGTCTTGATCGATCACAAGGCGGAGTTCGGCTACCGCGCGCATGACCCGGTCCTCGCCACACGCAATGGGCGCCGCAACACCGTGGACAACGTCCCGCCGCACGATCGTCGACCGTGCTGTCAGACGCTCGAACGCGCTGCTTGTCCCCGCGACCAGCGCGAGATCGTGCGCTGCACGCCGCGCACGCTGCGGCGCATGTTCGCGCCGATCCTTGCTGAGGTCAATTTGCCGCCGCGCCGGGCGATGTACCTCATCGGGCAAACCAACCCGACGCTGATACGCGCGTCTACCAGCAGGTCATGGACATGGGCGATGCTGGCGCTGAGACGCTTGAGAAGGCGATCGGGTGCACGCTCACAGAGGCCTTCACACCGCTGTCGTCAGCCGGCCGAGAAAAATGCCTCCCAGCCCGAATCGTGGAGCTGGCTGGAAGGCGCGGAAACCGCTTGGTAGCGGGCGCGTCTCGGAAGCGGCTGATGGGACTCGAACCCACGACCTTCTGCATGGCAAGAAGAACCTGACTCGGCGTTGCACGCCGCTTTTTGCCTGCAAATTGGCGCTTTCTGCCTCCGAGAGCCCCAGCTGATTACCCGTCGATTCTGGGCCGATTCCGGGGGGTTCTCCGAACCATTTCCGAATGGGGCTCCGATGGCTGGGCGGTCTGCTTTCCGCGCAGCAGGTCCACGGTTCGACCCCTCGACGGGACGTCGACCACCCCTGCGCGGGCTTAGCGGAATGCCCGCGTGGCGGATGCCCGGTGCGCTGAGCTGATGCTGGTCGCTCAATGCAGCGCGGCCTCCTCGCCGAGCACCACGTGGCCAAGGTAGTCGTAGGCGCGGTTGGCGCCGAGAGGGTGCATGAAGGATCCGGCCTTGACGTCGCGGTAGGCGCGGGCGAGGGGGCTGCCGTTGACGTATCCGGCGCCGCCGGAGAGCGCGAGGGCGCGGTCGACGATGCGGGCGGCGGCCTCGTTGACGAACGCCTTGGCGGCCTGCGCCTCGGCGAACAGGGCGCCTAGCCGATCGGCGGCTTGGTCGGATGCGGGAGTGTCGGCGTGGTGGTCGTCGATGAGCCCGGCCGCGCGCGAGAGGACGCCGCGTGCGGTGGCGAGGTCGACCGCATTGTCGGCAACGAGCATGCGGGGCCGTGCATCGCCATTGATGCGCCCCGCCACGCTCGCTCGGGCGATCGCGTCGGCCGACTCCGCGATGCCGAGTGAGGCAGAGGCGTGGAACAGGCCGGCGACGAGGTTGCGCTCCATGTAGGGCACCGGGTCGCCGGCGCGAAAGCCGCCGCGCACTCCGGACTCGGGCAGTTCGACCCCCTCGAGCGAGATGGAGTTGCTGCCCGAGGCGCGCATGCCGAGCGCGTCCCAGTCGTCGTTGATCACGACGCCCGGCGCGTCGGTGGGGACCATTGCATGCGCTCGACGCCTTCCTCATCGACGTAGGTGACCGCGACGTAGAGGTCCGTCGCGGCCGGCGACATCGTGCAGAACATCTTGCGCCCGTCGATCCGCCACCCCGACTCGGTGCGGGTCGCGCGTGTCCCGGGCCGGGTCAGGTCCTGCCCGCGCTCGCTTATCGCGGCGGCGAGCACGACGCCGTCGCGGGCGATCTGCTGCAGCGACGAAGCGAATGCACGGGCGCGACGCTCCGCCCCGCCGGCGACCGCATCCCGACGGCGGCGCTCCATGTTGAGGACGGCGACGAGGTGCATGTTGACGCCGATCGCGACGGAGGCTTCGCCGCGCGCCAGTCGGCTCGACGCCACGACGAGATCATGCGCCGACGAGACGCCAAGCCCTCCGAGCTCGACGGGGATGGGCGCGACGAAGTAGCCGACTGCCTTGAGGGCGTCGATCGCCTCGAAGGGGTAGGTGCCGTCGCGGTCATGCTCGGACGCGCGGGCGGCGAGCTGCTCGGCGATCGCCACGAGACGGGCGCCGGCATCGGTGCGGGCTGTGAGTTCGATGGGCATCGATGGGTCCAATCGGGCTCGTCATGCGCCCGTGGCCGAAGGCTGGCTCCGGCCACGGGCGCGATGCGAGCTTCAGTCGGTGTTCACGTCCACGACCACCGGCACGCCGTTGGTGACCATGTCGTAGACGGCAGAGCGCTTGCGGGCGCGCTCGACGCCTCGCGCAGCTTCTCCTCGGGCGCGTTGCCGGTCACGCGGAACGACACGCCGATGCGCTCGAACCCGTTGCGGGGCTCGGGGTCGGCGCCGAGCGCGCCGCGGACGTCCATGTCGCCCGTCAACGTCGACTCGACCGACGTGAGCTCGACCTTGCGCGCCGCGGCGACGTAGACGATCGACGTCGTCAGGCAGGCGGCCAGCGCGTGCAGCAGGTACTCGGCCGGGTTGGCGCCGGTGTCGGTGCCGAGCAGGATGGCCGGCTCGCCGGCATCGAGCTCGAACGCGGCGCTGCGAGTGGTGTCCTCGCCGCCGGCGGCGTAGAAGCCCTTGATCGTCGAGCGGTTGTGGGCGCCGCCGAGCCAGCGGTTGGTGGCGCGGAACTGGAACTTGGCCAGCTCGGGCTGGGCCTTGATCAGGTCGAGCGTGGCGAACATCTTGTCGGTGTCCACGCCGTTGCGGAACGTGTCTGCGACTGCACTCACTTCAGACCTCCAGGGTCGGTGTGTTCATTCCTGGGTCGCCAGGCGGCGGCGAAGGAATCGGCGGACGCTCTGGCGCCGCGAGGACCGCGCTCGCGAAGCCCTGAACGCGCGGGTCGCCCTGGCGTCCGAGCGCGGCCGCATCGACTGCAGCGCGATCTCGTGCTCCCGGGCCTCGACGATGAGTGCGTTCAAGCGGCTGTCCATGGCGTCCTCGTGCTCCTTGGCATCACGGCGCGATGGTGCACGGCGATGGCTGGCGAAAACCTGCCGAAACCCTGCGGCGTCACTGGCGCGCTTGCCCCGGCGCTCGGGCAAGCCGTAACGTCGGTGCATGGGGACCGAAGCTGCGAGCCGCATCCGGTTGTGCAGGCAGCTGAAGGTTCAGCTTCAGGGTCGCGCGGTGGAACAGGATCTGCCCGGTCGCCAGGGCAGGCTCGTCGTCGCCTTCCTGGCGGCGCGTCGGGAGCGTCCCGTGGGTCGCGACGAGCTGATCGACGCGCTGTGGCCGACGGATCCGCCGGCCGACCCGGACGAGGCGCTCAGCGCGCTGTTGTCGAAAGTCAGGCGCGCGTTGGGCAAGGGCGTGATCGAGGGGCGCCAGGAGCTCACGCTGGTGCTTGCGCCCGATGGCTCGGTCGACCTCGAGGAGGCCCGCCAGGCCACTGAGCGGGCGGAAGCTGGTCTCGCTCGCTCGGACTGGCGCGCCGCCTTCGACGAGGCGAGCGGCGCGGTCGACATCGTCAGCGGCGGCTTTCTCACCGGCGACGATGCGCCGGGGGTGGAAGACCGCCGGCGCGAGGTGGATGAGCTGCGCCTGCGGGCGCTCGAGTGCGTTGCCGGCGCCGGCGCCGCTCTGGGCGGCGTCGAGCTGACCGCAGGTGAGCGAGCCGCGCGGGCGCTGATCGAGGCGCTGCCGTTCCGCGAATCGGGCCATCGCTTCCTGATGGCGTCGCTCGCCGCGCGCGGCAACGTGGCGGAGGCGCTTCGGGTCTACGAGAACCTGCGCGTCCTGCTGCGCGACGAGCTGGGGACGGCTCCGAGTGCGGCGGTCCAGGCGCTGCACGAGCGGCTGCTGATCGACGGCCGCGGCGGGCCCGCGGGAGCTGCGCTCGTCGACCCGCTCGTCGCGCTAGCGCCCGACGACCGCGGCCGAGAGCCGGATGGACCGGCCGACGAGACGTCGCGCGAGGAGCGCAGGCTGGTCACCGTCCTCTGCGCGGAGCTGACCGTGGTCCGACCCGGACTCGATCCCGAGGAGCTGCGCGCCCGGCTCGCGCCAGCACGTGCGCGCGTGCGCACCGAGCTCGAGCGCCGCGGCGGGACCATCGATCGATTCGTCGGCGCAGCCATGGTCGCGGTGTTCGGGGCCCCGGTCGCGCACGAGGACGATCCCGAGCGCGCCGTCAGAGCGGCTCTGCGACTCCTCGAGCTGTCCGACGGGGAGCCGGCCATCCGGGTGGGGATGGCCACCGGTGAAGCGCTCGTGACGCTCGGAGCCTCGTCGCAGTACGGAGA
>JBKPFJ010000022.1:0-11575 GCA_046728795.1 Actinomycetota bacterium
CTCCGGCGGCGGCCGCCGACGTGCTGCGCCGCGCGATGGCGCGCGACCCCGAAGACCGGCCGCTCTCCGCGGGGTCCCTGGCGCGGGACCTCGAGCAGGCGCTCCTTGCGGGCGGCAAGGCCGGAGCCGCGCCCAGGGCCCCGTCGGCTGTCCCGGAACGGCGTTCCGACCCACTCTCCACCCGGCGCTACCTGTCGCCGGCGCTCCTCGCCGCGGCGCTGGCGCTGGTGTTGGCCCTCGGCGCGGGGGCGATCCTCCTCGGCAGCAGTGGCGACAGCGGCGAGCCCGCGAAAGCGCCGCTCAAAGCCGGGAAGCCGAAGGAGCAGGCTCGGGCCAAGACGCGGTCGAAGAGGGCCGAGGCGCCGCGCCAGGCGCCGGCGGCGCCGACCGCGCAGACTACGCCCGCCGAGCCGGCCGCGGGAGACGCGGTCGAGGGAGCGCGGCTGAACCAGCTCGGCTTCGACCTGTTCAAGCAGGGCCGCTACCGCGAGGCGATCCCCATCCTCCGGCGGGCGGTCCGGTCGTTCCCGGCGGGCACGACCGACCTGGACTACGCATACGCGCTCTACAACCTGGGCGCCTCCCTGCGCCGCGCGGGCCGGCCGGACGAGGCCATCCCGATACTCGAGCGGCGCCTCCGGATCCCGAACCAGACCCAGACCGTTCAGGCCGAGCTCGACGCCGCTCGCCGCGAGGCGCCTGGGTAGAGCTCCCCGGCGCGGCCGGTAGCATGCCCGCCGCGTGGACCTGACCCTCTCGCCCTCCGAGCAGGCCTTCCGCGACGAGCTGCGGGCCTGGCTCGCGGACAACCATCCGGGCGACGAGCCCAAGGGGGACGACGAGGCATTCGACTTCCGGCGCGCGTGGCAGCGCAAGCTTCACGCCGCTGGCTATGCCGGGCTCTCCTGGCCGAGGGAGTACGGCGGGCGCGGCGCCACGCTCGTCGAGCAGGCCATCTTCGGCGAGGAGATGGCTCGCGCCAAGGCGCCCCCGCCGGTCAACGTGCTCGGGCTCGTGATGGGCGGCCCGGTCCTGATCGCCCACGGCACCGAGGAGCAGAAGCAGCGCTACCTCGAGCCGATCCTGTCGGGCGACGAGATCTGGTGCCAGGGCTTCTCGGAGCCGGACTCGGGCTCCGACCTCGCCTCGCTGAAGACGCGGGCGGTGAGGTCGAACGGCGGATGGCTCGTGACTGGCCAGAAGGTGTGGACGACCTACGCCCACAAGGCGAAGTGGTGCATGCTCGTGGCGCGCACCGACCCGGACGTGCCCAAGCACCAGGGCCTCACGTACCTCCTGATGGACATGGACCAGGACGCCGTGCAGGTGCGTCCGCTGCGGCAGATCACCGGCGAGGCCGAGTTCAACGAGCTCTTCATCGAGGAGGCCCAGATCCCGGACGAGAACGTGGTCGGCGGGGTGGGGAACGGCTGGGCCGTGGCCATCACCACGCTCATGCACGAGCGGGCCGGGCTGGGTGCCTCCTCGGCCGTCGGGGTGAGGATCGCGCTCGGGCAGCTGAAGGAGCTGGCGCGCGAGCGCGGCGTGGCCGACGACCCGCTGATCCGTCAGCGGATCGCCCAGCTCACGATCGAGGCCGAGCTCCTGCGCCTGAACTCCTGGCGCGGGCTCACGCACATCATGAAGAACGGCGTGCCCGGGCCGGAGGGCTCGCTCCCGAAATGGCAGTGGGCGGAGGTGAACCAGGGCCTCACCGAGCTCGCCATGGAGATCCGCGGCGACGAGGGACCCGTGCGCGACTCCGAGTGGACCTATCGCTTCCTGCGCGCCCGGGCGAACTCGATCGAGGGGGGCACGACCGAGATCCTCAAGAACATCGTGGCCGAGCGCGTGCTGGGCCTGCCAAAGCTGCGATGAACTTCGACTTCACCGACGACCAGCAGGCCATCAAGCGCACCGCGCACGACCTGCTCGCAGCTCGCTTGAAGCTCGAGCGCGTCCGCGAGCTGGCGGAGTCGAGGGAATACGACGAGGCCGCTTGGCGCGAGGTCTCGGAGCTGGGCTGGCCCGGCATCTTCATCCCCGAGGAGCACGGGGGGCAGGGGCTCGGCATGGTCGAGCTCGTGATCCTCATGGAGGAGCTGGGATACGCGCTGGCACCGCTGCCGTTCCTCTCGAACGCCGCCGCCGGCCTGGCGCTGCTGCACGCCGGCAGCGACGAGCAGCGGGAGCGCTGGCTACCGGGGATCGCCTCGGGCGAGGCTCGTGGCACGGTCGGGTGGGGCGAACTCGTTCCGGACGCGGACACGGCCGAGGTGATCGTGCTGCTCGACCAGGGCGTCGTGCCGCGCTCGGACTGCGAGGTCGAGCCGGTGGAGACGATCGACTCCACTCGCCGCTTCGCCCGGGTGCGCGCCGACGGCGGCGAGCCACTGGCGGGCGACCCCCGGGATCGCGTGGCCGCCGCGCTGGCCCCGGAGCTGGTGGGGGTGGCCCAGCGGGCGCTCGAGATGGCCGTGGACTACGCGCGCGAGCGCAAGCAGTTCGACCGCCCGATCGGCTCCTACCAGGCCGTGTCCCACGCCTGCGCCCAGATGCTGCTCGAGACGGAGGGCGCGCGGTCCGCGGCGTACTACGCGGGCTGGACCGGGGACGCGGAGCCGGAGACGCTGCCGCTGGCCGCCTCAATGGCCAAGGCGTATGCGTCGGATGCCGGCTGGCGCGTGACGGCGGCGGCGCTCCAGGTGCACGGCGGCATCGGCTTCACCTGGGAGCACGACCTCCACTTCCTGCTCAAGCGAGCGAAGGTCGACGGACAGCTCTACGGCACGGCGCGCGAGCACCGCGAGCGGGTGGCCGACCTGGCCGGCCTCGCGGCTGAGCCCGCGGCGGCCTAGGCCGTCCGGCTTTGCGGACACCGCGGCAGCTCCGGCGTCGCGTGGCACGCCGCCGCTCCCGCTTCGCGGGAACCACCGCCGCTCCCCGCGAGGGGTGGGGCGCTTTATAGGTCGATCTGAACCGAAAACGCGCCCCACCCCGTTGTCCTGCACACAGGAGCGCTGCGAACTTGACGGGAGCGCGACGCGGCTGCTCGTTGGGCGTTCTATTCCGGCACGGGGCGGTGAGCCGGCCTAGCGCTCGGGCCGCTTGCCCGTGATCGCGCTCAGCGGCGACAGGACCCCGTAGTCCTCGACGCCGCGCTCCACGCGCTCCACCTTCGCCTCGGGCCGCGGCGGCTGTGCCACGACGTGAGTGACCTGCACGCCGGTGAGCTTCTCGACCCGGTGCGGCAGGTCCACCTGGAGCCACTTCGAAGCGCCGGTGGGGAGCGTCGAGATCACGACCTCGTCGTACTTCATCGGGTCCCAGGCGTCGTGCACGGCGCCGATCGGGTCTTGGTCACCGACCCTGCCCTCGACGTCGAGCCCCTCCGCGCGCAGGCGCTCCAGCGCGGCGTCGAGCGCCCGCCGGCCGGCCTCGCGCCCGACCTTGCCCCCGCCCGGCGCGGGCAGCACGAGCGTGAAGCGGCACGTGCCCCGCGAGGTGCGCTCCTTGAGGGCCTGGATCAGCTCGTCCGAGGTCGCGGTCACGTTGGCAACGACCAGGACGCTGAACTGCCAGGTCATGACCTCAGAATACCCCCAACGAATTGGGTCACGCCGGTCACGCGCTGGCGGATCTCGACGAACCCGCGGCGCTCGAGCGCGTCCACGAGCTCTCGCCGCTCGAAGAGATGGGCGCCACCCCGAGCGAGGATCAGCGACTCCATCGCGCGCAAAGGCGCCGAGCGCCCCCGCACGCTCGTGAACAGGGCCACGCGGCCGCCCGGCGTGAGTACGGCCGTCATGCGGTCGAGCGCGCGCATCGGGTCTGCGAACAGGTGGAAGGCCGCGAAGCAGCAGACGGCGTCGAAGCTCTCGTCGCGGAACGGCAGCTCCTGCGCGTCCCCGCGCACGTAGGCAACCTGACCCACGCGCGCCCTGCGAGTGTCCGAGACGGCGCGCGCGAGCATGGTTTCCGAGACGTCGATGCCCACCACGAGCCCGCCCGGGCCTACCGAGCGGGCGAAGTCGCGACTGAAGTTCCCGGTGCCGCAGGCCACGTCCAGCACGCCGTCGCCCGGCGCGAGCCCGAGCAGGAGGCGGGCGATCCGCCGCTCGTCTGACATGCCCGGTCCCAGCAGCCCCTTCGCCACGCGTCCGAGCGCCGGCCGCCACCAGCGCTCGTAGATCCGCGGCACGAGGCGGGTGACCATCAGGTCCTGCATCGGTCCCGTGGAGGGCTGCGCCTCGGGGCCGAGCAGGTCGAGGTAGCCGGCGGGCGTGGTCCTTGCCGCCTCGCGGGCCTCCGCGCTCAGCAGCGGCAGGGCGCGCTCGAGGGCCGAGTCAGGATGCGTCGCCGCGATAGCTCGGCAGCCCCTGCTCGCCCTCCTGGATCGGCCCGCGCCGCTCGGACCCGAGCGCGAGCCGGTCGAGCCGTGCGATCTCGCGCTCGCCCTCGACTCGCGCGGGGTGCTCCGGCGGAAGGCCGGCGATCAGGTTGGAGATACGGTTGCGGAGCTGGAGAGCGAAGTGCGGTGTCGAGGCCCCCATCAGCTGGCGGACGTCCTCGACGGTGGGCTCGCGCTTGAAGCGCTCCGGCATCTCGTACTCGCTCACGAGCGGCGAGATTACCCCGCGCGGGCGCGAACGTCCCGCAGCGCTCGCTATGGGGGCAACGCGGGACGCTCGGCGGGGCGGCCGCGCTCCGGCCACCGCCTCCTACGGCGCGGTCGTCTGCACGGGCACGAGCTCGGTGATCTGGTCCACCCGGCTCTGGGCGTCGACCGAGATGGTCTTGTCGTCGCCCAGGATCCAGGCGCGGTTGTACACGGACTGGGAGGGGTCGCCCTCGTAGCCGGGCTGCACGCTCAGGAGGTACGCCTCGAGCGGGTGCGGCAGCCGGTCCACCTGGTCGGTGAGGAGCAGGGGGGCGAACACGCCGCGCGTGGCCAAGGATGCCGAGGCCGCGGCGTCCGCTGGCCGGTCGGTGTTGGCGATGGTGAAGTTGTAGCCGGGCACAACCACCCCCCATCCGAACCCCTTGCGCCGGTAGCGCGCGAAGGCGATCGCGCTCTGCACGGGGGTCGGCCCCTGGATGCGCCGCACGGGGCCGAGCTTGCCGAGCTGCCGCGCCACCTTCTCGGAGATCACCGACGGGGGCCCGAGAAGGTAGATCTTCGGCTTCGGGTGCTCGCGCAGGGCGGCGAGTGTCGGCCCCGGGATCTCCGTCCGCTTGGTCAGCAGCACGGAGTCGCCCGAGCGGGCCGCCCAGGCCGCTGCCGGCATCGCCCACTCCGCCTGCTCGCCGGAGGCCACGACCACGTTCGCCGAGGGCCTTCCCCGCGCCGCCGAGAAGAAGCGGTCGATCGCCTCGCCTCGCTGGTAGGGATCGTCGCCCTCGATGACCGCCGTCTTGTAGCCCGCCGGGCGGGCCACGTCGTTCCCGATTCGGATCACCTGGGCGTCCTTCGAGAGGTCGGAGCCCTTCGGGTCGAGCCGGTCGAGGGTGTCCTGGGACACCGCGGGCAGCTTGTTTCCGTCCGAGACGAGCAACGGGGCGCCGATCGGGTTGCCGGCCAGCGGGGCCGCCGTGACGGCCGCCTGCCAGTCGTCCTTGTCGACGAGCACCACGGCGGTCGGCCGAGTGGAGCGACCCGTGGCGGGAAAGACGGCGCTTGCGACGCCCGCCACGTCGGAGGCGGCATCGCCACCGCCCACGCGAACCGTGTTCCGCGTGGCAATAGAGGGGAAGCCGAGCTTGACCGCGGCCTGCTTGTCGCCGGATTTGGCGCCGAGCTGCGGCGGGCGGCTCGGCTCGTCGCCGCCCCCGAGGCTGCAACCAGCCAGCAGCGCGGCCGAGACGAGCGCGGCTGCGGCAGAGCCTCTTCTCATCCGGCGGCGGACGATAGCTGGCAGCGGCGAGGCCGCCGCGACCACTTCCGACGGCCGCCGCGTCTGCCCCCGACGGCCGCCGCGAATGCCCCCGACCGCCGCGCGTGAGGGTACGATTGACTGGTCAGTCAATAGGAGGCGAACAGAGTGGACTTCCGGCTCACCGACGACCAGCTCGAGTTCCAGCGCTACTGCCGCCGCTTCGCGACCGAGGTCATGAGGCCCATCGCCGCCAAGCATGACCGCGAGCAGAGCGTGCCCTGGGAGGCCATCAAGGCCGCCCGCGAGTGGAATCTCCACGGCGTCGCCCACATCCAACGCCTGGGCGCCGATCCCGACGGGCTGTTCGGGGTGATCTACAGCGAGGAGCTCCACTGGGGCTGCGCCGGGATCGCGCTCGCCATCTCCGCCTCCTCGCTGGCCGCCGCCGGCATCGCCGCCTCCGGGACTCCGGAGCAGATCGGGCGGTGGGTGCCGGAGTGCTTCGGCGAGGGCGACGAGATCAAGCTCGGCGCCTACGCCGTCACCGAGGCGGGTGCGGGATCCGACGTCAAGTCGCTGCGCACGACCGCCCGGCTCGATGGCGACGAGTGGGTTCTGAACGGCACCAAGGTCTTCATCTCGAACGGCGGCATCGCCGACGTGACGGTGGTCGTCGCCACGGTCGACCCGGAGCTCGGCCACCGCGGCCAGGCCTCATTCGTCGTGCCCAAGGGCACGCCCGGTCTCTCGCAGGGCAAGAAGGAGGACAAGATCGGCATCCGCGCCTCCCAGACGGCCGAGGTGGTGCTCGACGACTGCCGCATCCCGGTCGACTACCTGCTCGGCGGGATGGACAAGCTCGAGCGCAAGCTCGACCGGGCCCGGTCGGGCCAGACGAGCGGCGACTCGAACGCGCTTGCCACGTTCGAGATCACGCGACCGCTCGTGGCCGCCTCGGCGCTCGGCATCGCCCAGGCCGCCTACGAGTGGACCCTGGAGTACCTCGAGGACAAGGCGGAGGACGGCGTTCCGCTGATAGAGCAGCAGCGCGTTCAGCAGACGCTCGCCGACGTTGCGACGGAGATCGAGGCCGCGCGCCTGCTTGTCTGGCGCGCAGCCTGGATGGGCCGCAACGGGATCCCCATGACCGGCGGGCAGGGATCGATGTCGAAGCTGAAGGCCGGCGACGTGACGATGTGGGCCACGACCACGCTCATGGACCTCGTCGGCCCCTACGCCCAGACCACCGACTGCCCGCTCGAGAAGTGGTTCCGGGACGCGAAGATCTACCAGATCTTCGAGGGCACGGCCCAGGTCCAGCGGCTCGTGATCTCGCGCATGCAGCGCCGCGAGTACCAAGAGCGCTTTACGACTGGGGATGCGGGCGGCTTCGTGGCGAACGCCGCGGCCATCGCCAACTAGGCCGGCGCGACTGCGCTGCAGTCCGCGCTGCAGTCGAGGGCGGCGCTGCGGGCCAGGTAGGCGTCGAGGCGCGCCGCGCCCTCGGCCTCCGAGCCCGGCATGAGGTGCCCGTAGAGGTCCAGCGTCACGCCGATGTTCGCGTGTCCCATCCAGCGCGAGAGCGCCTTCGCGTTCACGTCGGCGGCGATCATGAAAGATGCGTACGTGTGCCGCGCCTCGTGCAGGGTCAGCGGCGCGAGCCCTTTCGTCTCGCACCTCTCGCGGGCACGCTCGACGGCCCTGCCCACGTGCCAGTCCGACTCGAACACCCGGCGCGGGGATCGGCGCCCAGGCGGCGCTCGACGAGGTAGTCGCGGAGCACGCCCGGAATTGGGACGCGCCGGCGACCATTGCGAGACTTGGGCTCGATCTCGCCGGCCTCCGCATCCCAGCCGCGACGCACGTCGATCACGCCCTCCGCCAGATCGAGGTCCGCCCACCGCAAGGCCACGATTTCCCCGCGGCGCAGGCCGGCGTAAAGCGCCGTCGCCTGGACAGCCGGCAGATCGAGTCCGAGAGCCACTTGGGGATCGAGCTGATGTTGTCGAGCGCCAGGCACCAGGAATTCGACGCCGCGACCATCAGGTCGAGCCGGTCACTCGGCGGTGCATGCAGGGGAACCGAGCTCGGGTCCACGAGCGCGCAGGCACCTCGGCCACGGTGGACTTCGCTGAGCCCTGCTCGCCGCCTAGGTTTGCCACCAGGTATGGCGAGTCGGGACGTAGCGCCGCGATGAGCCAGCCCACGAGCAGCCGGAAGCCGTCGTCGTCCACGTTCAGGAAGTCCCGCAGCCGCTTGACAGTGCCGCCGCGCTCGGGCACGGGCAGCGCCGCCATACCCCCGCTGCGGCGGAAGCGGACCGGATGGTGATCGAGCACCTTCCAGCCGTCCTGGGCGATGCGCACGGCGCGCCAGTGCTCGTCGCCGAATCGATAGCGATCGTCTCGCCGTCATCGGCCATGCGCAGGTGAACGGGCACGGTCGGCCGTCGAAGATCGCCCGTCCCTCAAGAACGCCGACGGCGTCGCCCAGCGCGGTGCCGTTCGGTGCAGACTCGTGATTCTCGTGGTAGCGGCGACGCAGCCAGAGCTTGAACGCGCGTGAGCGCATGGCGTGGGTCTCGGTGTGCCCGTCCACGTCGAAGGCGGCGTAGGCGATCTGGTCCGGGTCATGGAAGAGCACCGCACCGGACTCCTCCACCAGCGTGACGATCTGCGTCGCGACCGAGTCCTTCTGGGCGAGGAGCTTGGAAAGCTCCTTCAACTCGGATGTCGCCTCGTCGTCGGCGTCATCGAGGATCCTCTCGACGGTCAGATCTGTGAACTCCTCGAGCGCGCGGGTGGGCTTCGGCTGCGTGTCCCAGTCGAAGGCCTTGCCGCCGGCGAGCGCCTTCGAGATGGTCCGCTCGCGGTAGTCCTGTCGCTCCCACTTGTCCCGCATCAGCCCGGAGTCGCGGAACAGCCGGTCGAGCTGGTGCGCGTCTCGGGTCCAGAACGCGAGCGCCGACAGGAGCGCCTGGTCCGCCTCGCTCTCGGAGCCGTAGCCGGTACGGTCGCCGCGGTAGAGGGCCAGCACCTTCGTGCCGTTCCTAGCGGCGAACGCACGCGCGAGCACCTCGTTGTCCGAGCGCTCTGACGTGCCCACCGGCGGGGTGTCCACCACGGGCTCCGCTGGCAGGAACTCGGCGAGCACGGCATCGAGTTCGGCTTGCCGGTCCTCGACCGTGTCCGGTGTGTCCTCGAGCTGAGCGCCAGTCACCGTGAAGAACCTGCGCTGCGAGTAGAACTCGCCACCCCAGGGCGCGCGACCGGGGTTGCGGGGGCGTCCGTTCAGGTCGGCTCGCACAATCACGTGGAGGCCGGTGCGGGAGGGCGAGCGCTCGGCCCACGAGCCGAGCATGTCCACGATGCGGGCCGCGTCGGGGTGCAGCTCTCCGTGCTCGTCGAAGCACTCGTCAAGGTCGACGCCGGTGTACGGGTCGCCTTCGGCGAACACGAAGCCGATGCCGTCGATGTCCTCCATCTTCGACGTGGACACCGCGAGCCTGAACGACGACCACGTCTCGGGGTCGGTCGCGCTCGCCTTCACCGACGACGACTTGGCGTTGTAGCGAACCTTGGTTCCCTTCCCGTTCCGCGTCTCGTGGCACCAGACGACCCACTGTGGGCGAGCGCGTAGCTCCTCGGGGATGTTGTCGGCGGGCGGGGGGCCCGAAGGCAACCCATCGCCGCGCGCGGCGCCCACAACTGCTCCCGCAACTCGTGCACGACCTGCGTCTGCTCGTGCACGCGCCGGTCCTGCCCCTCGAGCACGAGCTTGGCGTGGAAGTCCCGCGGCACGCCGTCCGGCGCGAGTCGCGCGGTCACGTCTCGACGCCGCTCCTCGAGCAGTTCGAGCTGTTCGGCCCGTTCGAGCTTCTCGGCGAGACTCTCAGTACGTGATCGGGGTTCCGTGGTCA
Source organism: Actinomycetota bacterium (assembly GCA_046728795.1). GTDB lineage: Bacteria > Actinomycetota > Thermoleophilia > Solirubrobacterales > Thermoleophilaceae > JBKPFJ01. The sequence goes on from JBKPFJ010000022.1 coordinate 9,796, forward strand.
TCCGTCGTCACCTCCTTGTCCCGCTCGGCCCGCCGGGCCGCGAGCTCGTTATGCTCGGCGAGCCGCTCTCGTCCCGCTCGCTCGACGCGCTCGGCGCGCCAGCTCGGTCGCCTCGTCGCCAGCGAAGCCGGGATCCTTGGCCGCGTCGTCGTACTCGAGCTCGGTGTACGTGCCGTCCGGCTCGTACACCAGAACGCGGTACCGATGCGATCGCGCGCCGTTGTTCGGCGGGCCCTGGTACTTGATGCCGACGATCTGGTTTATGTCGGCCTTCGCGAGCTTGCGGCGCAGGACCTCGCGCGACGCGTGCACCGCCACCGTGTCCTCGACGAAGCCATCCCTCGTGCGGGCGGAGTAGCCGTCGAACAGCTTGAGCGTGTAGATCGGGTACGGGCCGAACCCGCCGTCACGCCCGACCGCGTTTCTACCTAGGCAAGACCTCTCGGCCGAGCAGCTTGCCTTGATACCCGACCGGCTCCTCCCGCAGCGAGCGGATGAAGTTGGGGATCGTCTCTCGCCCCAGGCTCCCGCCGTGCATGCCGTGGATCCAGTCAGGGTCGAGGGCCTCGATTCGATCGACGACGTCCCTGACCGGCTGATCGTGAGCAAAGATCCCGATCTCGCGGTAGTACTTGCACATCATGCTGCCGAGGTTCTCGGTCACGACCGGCGGCTGGTCACCCGGCTGGATGAAGAGGTCCGAGGGAAACACGCTCTTCGTGGTCTCGTCGAACAGCATCATCGAATCCCAGTGGTGCACGTGCGGTGTCTCGAGGAAGCGCAGCTTATGCTTGCCGAGATCGATCACCTCGCCCTCGGTATGGCCTTCGACGCGGCCTGAATAGTTCCAGCCGCTCAGGTTCAGGATGGCGCTCATGGCGCTGCACGCGAGGGTCGAGTTCGGCGCCCCCTCCAGGAAGCGGTCCATTCCCCCGGTCTCGTCCGCCTCGAAGTGGAGGAGGATCACGTACTCGAGCTTGCTGGGATCGAGCACATCAGCGACTCCGTCACGGACACCCTCGTACAGCCCATACATCCCGGTGTGGATGAGCGCGGGGCGCTCGTCGTCGATCAGGAACTGGTTGAACTGAAAGTCGGTGTCCGGAAGTTGGACGGTGGTGCAGATCCTGTAGATGCCGTCGACGAGCGCGTCTAGGCGGGCCATGGCTGGTGCTCCTCTCTTCCATTTGGCCGACGACCGTACCGGGCCTGGTCTTCGAGCGCTAATGCTTCGCGCGAGCTGCGGAGGACGCCTCCCCTCATGCGAAGGATTCGTCGCCGCTGGAGTGCTGCCTTGCGCGAGAAGCAGCAGCGCACGGATGAGGTGGCCATGCGCCCGATGAGTCCGTCGCCACGCTGCGCCGGCTCGTGAGGCGCTGACGGATTAGCGGCCCGGTACTCGTCGGTTCTCCGCCGCACCCAAGTTCGGAAGACCGCCACCAATCTGGCGGCCAGCCCTCCGGGTCGCGCGACCGCCACGAGCGCAGCATGGGCGCGGTAGGCACCACCGTCGAAGGAGCCCCCATGAGAACGATTTCCAAACGCCTTCCCTCCCCGCCCATGATCGTCGCCTGCCTCGCGCTGTTCATCGCGCTGTCGGCTGGTGCCGCCGCCGATCTTCCGGGCATCGGTGTCGTCAACTCGGGCGACGTCAAGAACAACACGATCCGATCGAAGGACATCCACAACAACGACGTCCAGGGCGAGGACATCCGCACCGGCACGCTCACCGGCAACGACGTGAAGGACGACAGCCTTACCGGGGCGGACGGCCTCGAGT
>JBKPFJ010000133.1:0-35606 GCA_046728795.1 Actinomycetota bacterium
ACGCACGAGCTCGGCCATCCGGTCGGACTTGAGCACTTCGACAACGACGTGCAGACGATGTACCCGTTCGTGGCAACCGGCGAGACGCGCAAGCGCACGCTGGCCGCTGGTGACACGACCGGCGCGAATACGAAGTACTAGGCCTCGGGGCGGATCACTCCCCCACGAGTGCAGGCACACCTTCGCGTGGATCGCCATAGCGGCGGGCGTGGAAATCGGGGACGGTCTCGGCGGCCTGGGCGATGCGCTCAGGACGATCGCGTGGGACCGGTACCACCACTTGATGCCGGGACCAGGCGGCCGAGCTGATTCAGACCTACGTCGAGGCGGCGGGGCCTAGACCTACGCGCGTTTCCTACGCGCACGGGGCGCGATCCCGCTCGCAGTGCGGAAGCGCCGCGATCTACTAGATCTAGCGCGGTTCTGACGTAGAGCGCGTTCAACCGCGAAGCACTCCGATGCACCCGTCAGCTCGCGCGCTGAGTTGGAAGGGCGCCGATGACGACGCTATCGCTCGTCGCGAGGCGGAGCCTGCTCGGCAAGGCCTTCGCCCTATTGGAGCGTGATCTCGACTACCTGCGGATCGTCGGCGACCTCGCGCCGATCCAGATCGCGCTACGAGTGCTAATGACTCCTGGTCTGCTCCCGCCCCAACGCTTCAAGGGCCTCATTGGGATCGAGGTAGGCCCGGACCCGAGTCGCCTTGCCGTCTCGGTAGTGGACCAGGTAGGCCCAGGGCGACTCGATCTCGGCACCACTTTCCGTGCCGCGCCCGCGCATCCGGCCCATCGCGAAGAGCCGATCGCCGAGGTCCCGGATCTCCGATATCTCGAGCCGAAGCTCTGCGAAAGAGCCATACAAATCTTGAAGCGCCTCGCGCACGCCCTCGTGCCCCCGGTACACCGTGGCTTGTCCTCCCAGGAATGCCGCCATCGCCGGGTGCCACTCCACCTCCGGGTCCATCTCCGCCAGCAGGGCATCGATGTCTCGGCGGTTGTTCGCCTCAATCGATCGCTTGAACGATTCGACGTTCTCCTGCGACATCGCCTACTCCAACAGCCCGGCGGCTTCGAGAGCCTCCGGGAGCCTCTGGAAAACCTGCCTTCGCACGACCTTGCCGTTCCGGCACGCAACTACTAGGTACACGAGCATCTCGACTCTCGCCCCGCTGCTGCTGCCCTCGCCTTGCACGCGAACAGACGCGACCAGGGTGTCGTCCGCCTCCTCGAGCGCCTCTTCGTGCACCTCGAGGGAGTCCAGCCCCTGACCGAAGACGTCGTCGGCCCAACGCCTCACACCGTCCAGTCCCCGGTAGACCGGGCTGACCCCCGGTATGGGCTGCTCCTCCCACTCGACATCCGGGGCACACTCCGCCACGAGGGCCTCTACATCGCCGGCGTTGAAGGCTCGCGCGAGACGGCGAACGACGTCCACGTTCTCCTGCGACATCGTCCCTCCAGTATCCGCTTCGCCATAGGCTCTGCCAATGGCGAGCGCCGGGCTCATCGGCGCGGCACGGCAAGCTAGCCGCGCGGCCTGAGCTACCCCCGAGCACGATCGCCCCGAAGGAGGGAACAACCCGCTGGCGATCGAACTCGCCGTCCCCTTGGGCGCACGACGTTCCGGCCGTCACGCTGTGGTTGCCCGCCGCTACGCGAGAGGCGGTGACTCCGAAGAGCTGGATGTCCTTGATGTCCCTTGTCACCAGCCGCCGAGCAGCGCCTCGGCGCCGAGTCTCATCGGGGCTGTCGCCGCTTCGGTCCCGCCGCCTTCTCCTCGCGCTCCTCCGCCCTCACCGTCACGAAGGCGAAGCCCGAGCCGCCGCAGAATCTCCACCAGAATGCCGATCCCGATAAGCAGGTAGCAGATCGTGAAGATCTTCATCCAGCTGTGGTCGAGCACGAGGTCCGGGTCGGACGCGTTGGTGGTGCTGAGCGTCGCGACCGCGAAGTAGAGCGCGTCGACGACGTTCCAGCCCTCCCCGAGCGCATACGAGATCGTCCCGATCACGATGAGCAGCACGCCCGCGCTCAGCACATCCAGGAAGTCGTCCTCGCGAACTGCGAAGCGCAGCGCCCGTCTCACCCTGTGAAGCATCAGGAGCGCCGAGACCACTCAGACGCGGAATTCGTTCCACCCGGCCGTCGCTCCTGCCTCTCGGCCTCGAGGCGAAGGGTTCGCAAAATCCAGCCTCATGCAGTAGTGCTTGGTACGGACTCGCAACCGCGCAGCCTTTGAATCGGACCCAGGCGGCGCACGAACGAACGGAAGGAACCACGCCCATGTCTCTGCGACGCTCGGTAGTCCGCCTCGCAATTGCCGTTCTGGCCACGCTCGCGCTGTCAGCCGGTCCGGCGCTGGCCTTTGAGTGCTACAACGCAAACCGCTCCGCACAGGGCAATGCCAGCGCCGCGAACTCGAACGGACTGGCGTCCTTGCAGGAGCTCCTTGCCAGCGACGTCGGGCTGTGCCCCGCCGGCATCGACCACGTGATCGAGGGGCTGCAGGACCTCGGCTACAAGACCGATGTGCTCATCAACCAGCACGCCCTCATGGCCGGCGGCCTGGAGAAGAACGGGAAAGGCGAGGCGAAGCTCCACGACGGCCAGGGAGTTGACCATTTGAGCCCCCAGTTCTTCGAGGACGCCGACGCGTTGATCGGCGAGGGGTTCGCGCTCTGCTCCTAGAGAGGGTTCGCTGACAGATCGGGCCGGATCCAGGTCGAGCGCGGCCGCAGCGGCATAGAGGTCGGAGCGCTCTTCGCCTCCGACGTCGCCTACACCCGCAAGCCCGCCGCTTCGAGGGCTTGCTCCTTCGTTCGATGCTCCCAAGCCTCGATCGTCTTCCCGGCGTGAAGCTTCCAGGTCCACGTGCTCGGCATGTCGATCTCGGCGCCGCTACCGGTCCCGCGCCCGCGCACCCGGGCCGGGACGATCACCATGTCTCCGGCGTCGATGAACTCGTGTGGCTCCACTCGAAGCTCTTCGAACATCTCGCGCCAGGTCAAGAACAACGCGGCCAGACCCTCGTGCCCGTGATAGGTGTCGACGTCCGGGTTGTCCTCCGATGCGTGCCACACGATCCGCGGGTCGAACTGCTCGAGCCAGGCCGCTAGGTCGCCTGTGTTGAAGACCTCGTAGGCTCGTCGAACAGCGGAGACGTCGGCTTGAGACATGCCGGCGCAGTATCCCGCGCAGCGGACCGAAGCTCCGGGATGCGCCCAGCCGCGGCGGGCGCCACCGCCGACCTCCTAGTCGATGGTCTCCAGGATCTGCTTTCGGTTGCGATCGAGCGCCAGAGCGAGTTCCGACTTCCGCGCCTGGTGCAGATACCCGACGATCCACTCGAGCTGTCCCAACGCGTCGATGGCGGCCTGGCGATACCGCTCGGCTTCACGATCTAGATCTCGTTCGTCACGTCCGGTCTGGTGCGAGTCCATGACACAAGCCTCCGCTAAGGGTTGTCCACTTCGATCCATCGGCTACCCGGCTCGAGGGGCGCCAAGCCTCGACCGCACGGACGAGCCGGCGCGGCGCCTCCGTAGCTGAGGCGCCTGGCGGGGAGCTGCCTAGGTGGACCGCACTGCCGCGGCCCGGCAGATCAGTCCTGCCTTAGCGCCTTCTCCTCCAGAGCCGCCAAGCGCTCGATCCGGTCCAGGATCGCGGGGCTGGGACGTTTCACGCCCTCGACACGATCCAACAGGGCCAGGACGTATTCCCGCAGGTCTTCGGGGGTACGCAACGACGCCTCGATGCGATTCAGGTGCTCCGGGCTCGGGAACCTGTCTTCCCGCACCCGGTCCAGTAGCAGGTTTACGTACACGTCCTGAAGCGAGCCGGCCACTACTCGTACCTCCTGGGTTCGCTACCGGCTCAAATGCCCCCGTCCCAGCTCCCGCAAACGGGGAATGGATCGACGCGAAAGCCCGGTGGCGGCCTCGGCTAACGACGCCGGGGCAGCAACTCGCGGAGGGGCGGCAGCGGCGATGCAGTGATGAACGAGCTGGCGGTCATCAGACCGTCCCCGTACTCGTCGTATCTCACCACCCTGAGTCGTCGCTCTGCCTCGGAGCCTCGCCGCAGGCGCGCAAGCTCGCGTGCGGCCTGGTCGAGGCTTTGCAGCGCCGCAAGAACACGTCCTTCGTCATCGACGACGAGATAGCGCATCAGTTTTGATCTCCCCGGCGCAAGCCGCCTCTAATCGGGTGAGATCGTGTGCCTGCAGTCCACCTTGCGGCGACGTTTCCCGGTGATGCCTAACGGGTAGCCGAGTTCGACGGAGACCACGGAGGACTGAGGAATGGCCAAAGAAATGGGTGATGTAATCGGGACCGCCATCGGGCAAATGGCCCGCGAGGCGGCGAAGAACATCTCGAGCGACGGACGGAAGGGTCCGCTCGGGATGAGGAGGGCATCCAGCCCGCTGTCGGGGATGAAGGGTGTAGCCGCTGGCGCCGGCCTCGCGGCACTGGCCCCGCTGGCCACGAAAGGGGCCGGGAAGCTCGCGAAGCGCGCGCTCACCAACGGGGCGAACCCGGTCAAGAAGGCCGGCAAGAAGGCCACCGAGAAGGTGGGCGAGGGCGTCAAGGACGCCGTCGGGAAGTCCACCGAGCAGGCAGGCGGCGCGGCAGGGTTGGCCAAGGAGGCCGGCAAGGGTCTGCTTCCCGGTGGAGGCGGCAAGTCAGACGGACCCGAGGGCGTCGGCAAGGGCCGGCGGATGCCGATACAGCAGTCCGTCGACGTGGCCGTACCGCTCAGCACGGCCTACAACCAGTGGACCCAGTTCGAGGAGTGGCCCTCCTTCATGCACCGCCTCGACCGGGTTACCCAGGAAGACGACTGCAACGTCTCGTTCAAGGCGAAGATCTGGGGGGTCTCGAAGGAGTTCAAGGCCGAAATCCTCGAGCAGCGTCCCGATGACCGGATCAAGTGGCACGTGACCGAAGGTCTCAGTCACACCGGGGTCGTATCGTTCCACGAGCTCGCCCCCAGGCTCACGCGCATGGAGGTGACCCTCGACGTCGAGCCGGGCTCGCTGATCGAGAAGGCGGCTCGCGGGATGCGCCACGTGAAGCGGGCGGTCCGAGCGGACCTCGCACGCTTCAAGGCGTACATCGAGATGGAGGAGGAGGAGACGGGCTCCTGGCGCGGCGTGATCGACGATGGCGAGAAGAAGTCGTCGAGCAGCCAGAAGAGCAGCTCGTCCAGCCAGAAGAGGAGCTCGGCCTCGGGCGGCCGCGGGCGGTCGTCGAGCCGGAGCAAGAGCTCGTCGTCGGGCAGCCGCAGCCGGTCCTCCTCGGGCGGGAGCAAGGCGTCCTCGTCTGGAGCGCGGAGCCGCTCGTCCAGCCGAAAGGGCAGCTCCTCGAGCCGGGCGTCCTCCAATAACGGTACGAGCCGCTCGAGCTCCGCTCGCAAGAAGAGCTCCGCGCGGTCCTGAATGCTGACCTGGCGGGACTGTGGCCGGGTTCGTCAAGCGCGTCGCCGCGGAGCGGATTTCGGGTGGGCGGCCGGGGCCCGGGCGAGCGATGCTCGCCGCCGCCGCCCTGGGCGCCGCCGCCGCCGCCGTGACCTATCGACTGCTTCGGCGGTAGATGGGCCGGAGGCTCCTTTGTGTCTCGATCCGACGGCTAGCCGGTCTACGACGTATCCAGGGAAGGAGGTGGTCCAGTGGCGGTTGACATGAGGCGAATTGCTGCGAAGGCGATCGAGGCCGCATTCGACGACGGCAACGAGAAGCAGAAGCCCCGGCCCGGTCGTCGGTCAGGCCTTCGCGCGCTCGCGGCCGGAGTTGCGCTGGCTGCAGCGGCCCGAGTGGCGGTAACCAAGGCCCCCGATCTTCCCCGCCTTCCGGACATCTCTCGGGTTCCGGACATGGTGCGCGACCGTCTGGCCGAACGTGGTTGGCTCGGGGAGGACGAGGACGAGTACGACGAGGAGCCCTTTGACGAGGCCGACCTGGAGCCCGAGGCCGAGGGGGACGAGGAGGAGTCAGAGCCGGAGTTCGACGAGGAGCCTGAGGCGGAGGAGGACGAGGAGCCCGCGGCCCACGCCGACGACGAGGAGCCGGACGCAGAGGTCGCCGACGAGGATCAGGTGGGCGAGAACGAGGAAGCGGAGAACGACGAGCAGCCGGAGGACGAGGCTGACGAGGGGCCCGAGGACGAGGAGCCGGAGGACGAGGACTCTGAGGACGAGGCCCGGGGACGTCCCGCGCCCCCCATCGAGGTCGAGGGCGCTGCCGAGCGCAGGAACGGGCCGGGCCGCACGCCGGACGTGATCGGCATGCTGAGCGCCCATCGTTCGCCTCCACCCGTCCTGTCCCGCCTGAGGGATCGCGACCCGCGACGGATGCGTCCGGCGGCGCGACCTCCCGAGCCGCCGGAGAACGGCTCGGGTGAGAAGAAGAGCTCAACCAAGCGGCGCAGCGGTCGTTCGAAGTCGGGCTCGAGCTCAAAGGCGAACACGAAGGCCGGGAGCTAACCGGCCGGGAGGATCCCAATGGCGCGAGAAGACCCTGAGAAGTACGCCGACCACCCGAAGGAGCAAGAGGCCGACCGCTACCGCAAGGCGGCGGAGGACGCCCTGCAGCAGCTCGACTGGGCGATCGGATACCTGCACGGAATCCACAAGCTCGACATATCGCGCGCCCTGGCCAAGAACCGCTCCTACATCCGACAGCAGCTCATGGGGCGGCCGGAAGAGGCGTTGCCCACTCAACAGACAAAGCAGAAATAGCCCCGAGGCGATTCGCGGGGAAGGGAGATGAACGCATGTCGATAGCTACGACACCTCGGGGTTACCTGGAGCGCCCGCGGCCGAGCGGATTGGCCGACGTGATCGACGTGATCCTGGACAAGGGCATGGTGATCGACGTCTACGTCCGCGTCTCGCTCATCGGGATCGAGATCCTCACCATCGACGCGCGGATCGTCATCGCCAGCGTCGACACCTACCTGCGTTTCGCGGAAGCGGTCAACCGAATGGACATCGCGAGCGCCGACGAGGCGCCGGGACTGCCCGAACTGATGGAGTCCGTGACCTCCGGTGGGGCCAAGTCGAAGACGAAGGGCGCGATCGAAGCCGCCAAGGAGAAGCTGGGCGTCGGTGACGAAGACGAGGATCAAGAGGAAGAGAAGCCGAAGGCCAGCGCCAGCCGGCGCCGGTCGTCTTCGTCGCGTCAGTCGTCCTCGTCGAGGTCCAGGTCCTCCGGCTCCCGTAGCAAGTCCTCTGGCTCCCGCAGCAAGGGGCGTGGATGACCCAGGACGGCAACGTCTACGTCTACGGAGTCCTCGCCGAAGCGCAGGCCGGAGCGGTCTCAGTCGCCGGGGTCAGCGGCTCCGCGGTCCGGGCCGTCCGTCACTCCGGACTCGCCGCATTGGTCAGCGACGTCGACGGGGGGCCGCTGGCTGCCGCCCGCGAGATGCGCGCGCATTGGCGCGTCCTCGAGGAGGCGGCTGAGAGCGGCGCGACGATCCTGCCCATCCGCTTCGGGACGGTCATGGAGAGCGAGGCCGCCGTCCGTGAGCGCCTGCTGAAGCCGAGCGAGGAGCGGCTGGCCGGCCTTTTGCGCGAGCTCGACGGACGCGTCCAGCTGAGCCTCAAGGGCCAATATGACGAGGATCGCCTGCTACGCGAGATAGCGCGCGCTTCTCCGAGCATCCTGGCCCTGCGCGAGCGGGTGCGCAAGCTGCCGGGCGACGCCGGCTACTACGACCGGATCCGGCTCGGCGAACTCGTGTCCGCCGAGGTCGGGCGCCGCAAGCAGGCGGATGCGAGCCTCGCTCTCGGGCGGCTCGAAGGCCTTGCGGTCGCGGTCCATGAGGAGGCTCCTGCCAGTCCGGAGACCGGCTTCCACCTCGCGTTCCTCGTCGAGCGCGATCGGGTGGACGAGTTCAGCGCGGCCGTCGGCAAGCTTGCCAAGGAGATCGGCGAGCGGGCGCGACTTCGCTACCTTGGCCCTCTCCCGCCGTACAGCTTCGTCGACGCGAACCTCACTGCGGGGGATGCCGCATGGGCCTGATCACGGGACTATTGACCCTTCCCCTCGCCCCCGTGAGGGGGACGATGTGGATCGCAGAGCGACTCCAGGAACAGGCCGAGAGCGAGCTCTACGACGAGTCGGCGATTCGCGCGGGTCTGCTGGAGCTGGAGCACGCGCGCGAAGGTGGAGAATTCGAGGAGGAAGAGATCGCCGCGGCGGAGGACGCGCTGATCCAGCAGCTGATGACGATTCGCGAGCTCCGCGGAGAGGGGGGCCATGGCCAGGTCGAATGACGGTCGCCTGTCGGCCACGGAGTTGAGCCAGGCGGCGCTGATGACCGTCGAGGAGCTCACGGGGTACGAGCCCGAGGCCGTTACCGCCGTCGAGTGGGACGGTGAGTTCTGGCAGATCACCGTCGACGTCCTGGAGCTCGCGCGCGTCCCGACCACTACCGACGTCCTCGGCTCCTACGTGGTGCAGCTCGACGAGGAGGGCACCTTGCGCGGCTACAGGCGAACGGGCCGCTTCGTGCGCGGCCGGGCGAGCGAGGAATGAGCACTGACGAGCGACAGCAGCTGCCGACCCGTTCGTACAGCCCGCTGCCCGGGCGCCCGGAGCCCCAGACCAATCTCGCCGACATCCTCGAGCGTGTCCTGGACAAGGGCATCGTTATCGCGGGGGACATCCAGATCAACCTGCTCGACATCGAGCTGCTTACGATCAAGCTGCGCCTGCTCATCGCATCCGTCGACCGGGCCCGCGAGATGGGGATCAACTGGTGGGAGGGCGATCCATCGCTGCAGAGCGTCGAGCCGCCGGGGCTGGACGAAGGCGGGCGCCTCGAGCAGGAGAATCGTGAGCTCCGCGAGCGACTCGAGCGCCTGGAGCGCCGGCTCGGCGCCGGCAACGGCGATGGCTCCACCGAGGACACCGCCGAGAAGGCGGAGGGCGGGAATGCCTGACGAGCTTGCGCGATGGGCTGCCGAGCGAGCGCCCGGCCTGCTCTCGCGCGCCGAGGCGGAGGCGGTAATCCTCCTGCGCGACGCACTCGTCGAGGCCGCGCTCGATCGCTCGCGGCGGCCGCGATCCGAGATGACCGGCGCGCCCTCTGGCAAGCCCGATGCCCCGCCGCCGAGCGGTGAGGCCCTTTGGGCCTATTGCGTCCTGCGGCCCGACGACCCGAGTCTCGAGGACCTGAGTGGCGTGGCGGCGTCGGCCCCTGTGACCCGGGTCGAGGCGGGGGAGCTCGCCGCCCTCGTCAGCGCCGTGCCGCTCGCGGAGTTCGGCGAGGAGCCGCTAAGGCGCAATCTGAACGACCTCGGCTGGCTCGAGCGCGTGGCGCGGGCCCACGAGGCCGTGCTCGACCGCGCGCTAAGGGCCACCACGATCGTCCCGTTGCGGCTGTGCACGATCTACGAGGATGAGGCGAGCGTACGGGCCATGCTCGAGCGCAAGCACGACGCGCTCGCGGAGGCACTCGCGCTACTGGACGGCCGCCAAGAGTGGGGCGTGAAGCTGCTGGTGGACCCGGAGAAGCTTGCCGCAGCGGCGCGCTCGCGCAACCAGGACGCGTCCACCCTCGAGGACGAGCTCGAGGGAAGCACGAGCGGCGGGGCCTACATGCTGCGCCGCCGGCTCGAGCGCCAGGTGCGTGAGGCCGCGAGCGGGCTCGCCGGGGAGCTGGCCGAGCAGGTCCACGCTCGGCTGCAGGACTGGACCGTCGACGCCGTCAGCCGGCCGCCGCAGAATCGCGACCTGTCCGGGCACGAGGGGGAGATGCTGCTGAACGGCGCCTACCTCGTGGAGGCCGATCGCGTCGGGGGCTTCCAGGAGTTGGTAGCGGAGCTAGAGGATCGCCACCGTGACCTCGGAGCCCGGCTGGAGCTGACCGGTCCCTGGCCGCCGTACAACTTCGTCCCGGGCGGGGGCGCCGCGACGATCGCATGACCACGATCGCCGAGCGAGAGGTCGCGTTGGTCGACCTGCTCGACCGCCTGCTCGCGGGCGGCGTCGTTATCGCCGGCGACATCACCCTCGCGGCGGCGGACGTCGACCTCGTCTATGTGCATCTGCGGGCCCTGATCAGCTCGGTGGCGTCGGCCCAGGAGAAGGGCGTGCTGCCGCGAATGGGGAGCGCCGTGTGATCCAGCTGATCGCCATCACCGACCATCCGGGCCCGCCGCTTCCGGACCTGATTCCATTGCGCGCCGTTCCCGCCGACGGACTGGCCGCCGTATGTGCGCCCGCGGAGCGGGAGGACGCCACGGTGGACGCGCTGTGGCGGCACGAGGAGACCGTCGAGGCCCTGATGGAGGACCGCGACCTACTGCCGGTCCGCTATGGAACGCGTCTCGAGGACGAGGCGGCCGCCGCGCGCGCGATCGACGAGCGCCGCGAGGAGCTGGTGGCGGCGCTCGAGCGGGTTCGCGGGGCGGTCGAGCTTTCCCTCCGAGTGATCGCCGCCGAGCGCGAGGAAGGCGATGCCCGGCGGCCCGCGAACCGTGCCGAACTCTCCGGGGCGGAGTACATCAGGGCCAAGGCGCGCCTCGTCGCCCGACACGAGGCCGGGGTGCGCACGCTGCACGAGCCGCTCGACGCGCTCGCACGCGAGAGCGTCGTGAGGCCTCCCCGGCCGCCGTCCGAGCTGTTGCGCGGCGCCTACCTCGTGGACCGGAGCGCGGTGGGCTCCTTCACAGCCCTCGTGGCCCGCGCCCAGCAGGCCAGCCCGGAGCTTCGGCTGCTGCTCACGGGCCCCTGGCCCCCGTACAGCTTCGTCGAGCGATGACCGACAGGCTCCTGCACCGGCCGCCGGACCTGGAGCTCTTCGCGAACGACCGGCCGGAGATCGAAGACGCCCTCTCGAGACGGATCAATGCCGACCCCGAGAACATCCAGCGCGGACTGGCGCAGCTCGTGCTCACGGTGATCGAGCTGCTGCGCCAGCTCATGGAGCGTCAGGCCCTGCGGCGCATCGACGCCGAGTCGCTCACCGAGGAGCAGGTCGAGCGCCTCGGGCGCACGTTCATGGAGCTCGACAAGCGGCTCGAAGAGCTGAGGCTCGAGTTCGGGCTCGACGAGGAGGACCTGAACATCCACCTCGGGCCGCTCGGCAACCTGCTCTGAGCGCTTCGGTCATCTGGCGCCGCGGGCCGATACAGTCGCTCCGCGTGAGCGCCTCGCCCACAGCGCGCGCCATCCCGCACAACCTCGCGGACATCGTCGGCGGGACCCCCATGGTCAGGTTCACGCGCGTGGCGCCCGACTGCGATGCCGAGCTGGTGGGCAAGCTCGAGGCGTACAACCCCGCGGGGTCGGTCAAGGACCGCATCGGGGTGGCCATGATCGACGCCGCCGAGGCCGAGGGGCGCATCGAGCCCGGGAGGACGACGATCGTCGAGGCCACCTCCGGCAATACCGGGATAGCGCTGGCGTTCGTGTGCGCCGCGCGGGGATACGACCTCGTGCTGACCATGCCCCAGGGGATGACCCGCGAGCGCGAGGCCCTGCTGCGGCTTTACGGCGCCGAGGTGGCCATGGTCGAGTCGATGGGCGGGATGAGCGAGGCGGTGGACGAGGCGGCGCGCATCGCCGGCGAGCTGGGGGACAGCTTCATCCCGGATCAGTTCTCGAACCCCGCCAACCCGGAGATCCACCGCCGCACCACGGCGGAGGAGATCTGGCGCGACACGGAGGGCCGGGTCGATGCGCTCGTGGCCGGCGTCGGGACCGGCGGCACGATCACCGGGGCCGGGGAGCGGCTCAAGGAGCGAAATCCGGACCTCCAGGTGCTGGCCGTCGAACCAAGGGCCTCGCAGGTGATCTCTGGAGGTCCGCCCGGGCCGCACAAGATCCAGGGCATCGGCGCCGGCTTCGTGCCGCGGGTGCTGAACCGCGACGTCCTCGACGAGGTGATCCCCGTCGACGACGAGGACGCCATCGAGACGGCGCGGCTGTGCTCGCGGCGCGAGGGCGTGCTCGCCGGAATCTCGTGCGGCGCCGCGCTGTGGGCGGCGATCCAGGTGGGCTCCCGGCCCGAGATGCGCGGCAAGCGGATCGTGGTCGTCATGCCCGACTCGGGCGAGCGCTACGTGACGGCGCCCTTCTTCGCCCCGTGACAGAGCTACTGACGTTGCGGCATGGTCCGCTCCGCACGGATCGCCGCGAGGGCGGCGCGGCCTGTGCGGCACAATCCGGTTGATGTTCGGGTTCGGCACCCTGTCGCGCGTGGCCCGTGAGCTGCGGGACGATCTCACCGCCGCGCAGGAGCGCGATCCGGCAGCGCGGCATGTCGGTCGGATGGAGATCCTCCTGACCTACGGCGGGGTCCAGGCGCTGCTCGGACACCGCGTCGCGCACGCCTTGCACCAGGCGGGCGCGCCGCTCGCGCCTCGCCTCCTGGCGAACGTTGTCCGAGTGACCACGGGGGTCGAGATCCATCCCGCGGCGGTGATCGGGCGGGCCCTCTTCATCGATCACGGTGCGGGTGTGGTGATCGGGGAGACGGCCGAGCTAGGAGACGAGGTGACGCTCTACCAGGGCGTCACGCTCGGCGGTACCGGCTTCGCCCGCGGCAAGCGTCACCCCACGGTGGGAGACGAGGTGGTGATCGGCTCGGGCGCCAAGGTGCTCGGACCGGTGACGATCGGCGACTGCGCGAAGATCGGCGCCAACTCCGTCGTCATCCACGACGTCCCAGCCAACTCCACGGTGGTGGGAAACCCCGGACACCCGGTGCGCGTGGACGGCAAGCGACCGTCGGGACCCGACGCCGACTGGGCGCACCTGCCGGACCCGGTGGCCGACGCGATCAAGGCCCTGGCGGGCCGCGTCAACGAGCTCGAGGCCATGATCGCCGAGCTCACCGGGCGAAAGCCCGAGGCCTCGGCCGACGTGCACCCGCTGCGCCACCGCCGCGGTCCGGATTCCGCAGGCGGCTGAACGCCGCCTGTCGATCCCCGTCCCTCCCGTTCGTCGTTAGGGTGCAAACGGCGACCAGGAGGTCAGCGGTGAAGTACATGCTCAGCATCTTCGTCGACGAGTCCGCCTTCGCAGAGCGGACTCCGGACCAGATGCAGGAGGACATGAGGCGCTGGGACGCCTACACACGGCAGGCGGTCGAGGCGGGCGTGCACCTAGGCGGCGAGGGGCTCGCGCCCAGCGCGACGGCCACCACCGTCAGGTTCGAGCCGGGCGGCGAGCAATTCGTCAGCGACGGCCCCTTCGCCGAGACGAAGGAGCAGCTCGGCGGCTACTACCTGCTCGACTGCAAGGATCACGACGACGCGCTCGCCTGGGCGAAGAGGCTCCCGGTGCAGGGCGGGAGCGTGGAGGTCCGGCCGGTGATGGACTACGAGGCGGCCGGCTCCCAGGTCCACTCCACGGGCGCGGAGGCGGCGCAGTAGAGACGTCGGGGGAGGTTGTCGACCGCCTGTTCCGGCGCGAGTCGGGACGGGCGGTGGCGACCCTGATCGGCGTCCTAGGGGACTTCGACCTCGCGGAGGAGGCGGTCCAGGAGGCCTTCGTCGTAGCGCTCGAGCGCTGGCCGCGCCACGGTCTACCGCGGAACCCGGGCGCCTGGATCACGACGGCGGCCCGCAACAAGGCCATCGACCGGATCCGCCGCGAGCGCCGGCTGCGTGAGAAGACCGAGCTGCTGCGGGACCTCGAGGCGCTGGGCGGCGAGTCCGCGGAGGAGGAGTCGAGCTTTCCCGACGAGCGGCTGCGGCTGATGTTCACCTGCTGCCATCCGGCGCTTGCCCCGGAGGCGCGGGTGGCGCTGACGCTGCGAACCCTCGGCGGCCTCACGACCCCGGAGATCGCGCGCGCGTTCCTGGCTTCGGAGCAGGCCACGGCGCAGCGGATCGTGCGCGCCAAGCGCAAGATCAGGGATGCCGGGATCCCCTACGAGGTCCCGCCCGACGAGCGGCTGCCGGACCGCCTGCCCTCCGTGCTGGCCACGCTCTACCTCGTCTTCAACGAGGGCTACCTCGCAACTGCCGGAGACGCGCTCGTCCGGCGCGAGCTGTGCGCCGAGGCGATCCGGCTGGGCCGGATCCTCGCCGCCCTGATGCCGGACGAGCCCGAGGCTCTCGGGCTGCTCGCGCTGATGCTGCTGCAAGACTCGCGGCGCGAGGCACGCTCCGACGCGGGCGGCGAGCTCGTGCTGCTCGAGGAACAGGACCGCTCGCTCTGGGACCGCGCCGAGATCGCGGAGGGGAGCGGCCTCCTCGAGCGCAGCCTGCGCCTGGGGCGTCCCGGTCCCTATGCCCTCCAGGCGGCGATCGCCGCGCAGCACGCCCGCGGGGAGACCGACTGGGCCCGGGTGCGAGAGCTCTATGACCAGCTTGCCGCGATCCAGCCGTCGCCGGTGGTCGAGCTCAACCGCGCGGCGGCGGTGGCCATGAGCGAGGGTCCTGAGCGGGGCCTCGAGCTGATGGACGGGCTGGAGGGGCTCGAGGGCTATCACCCGTTGCACGCCGCTCGGGGCGATCTCCTGCGCCGGCTCGGACGGAGCGAGGAGTCGCGCGCCGCCTACCGGCGCGCCCTCGAGCTGGCCTCGAACCCCGCCGAGCGGGCCTTCTTCGAGCGGCGGCTCGCTCAGTAATAGACGGTCCGCGTGCGGTGGCGGGGGCGGGACTTGTAGCGCGGGTCCTGGCCGCGGTTCCAGAGCATCACGTCTAGCGTGCGCGGCGGAATGCCGAGCTCGCCGGCGATCAGCTCGCAGGCGTGCACGGCGCAGGCGCGGATCTCGCGCTCCTGGTCGCCGGGTGGCAGGACCCGCTCGGAGTCGACGTGGTCCGCGAGGCGATCGTCGTAGACCAGCACGCCGTCCACGCGCAGAACATGGGGCACGAGGTTGTCGGCGAAGATCGTGAGCCGGTCGAGGTCGTCGAATTCGGCGATCCCGGCGAGCGCCATGTCGTTGGGGGTGATCTGCGCCCGCTTCCAGAAGCCCACGTCGTCGAAGAACGGCATCCCGCGCGCGAGCTCCTCGGCCAGCGCCACCGCCGAGCCGCCCGCGCCCTCCACGACTTCAAGGGGGCTACGCTCGCCGAGGAAGCGGCCCAGGTCGCGGAGCGCCTCGCCGTAGAGCTGCATCAGGTCGTGGCCCGGATCCTGGCCCAGCACGCCCGCGACCGTGGCGACGTCCATGAGTCGCAGCTGCTCGGCGGCCCACGGCCCCTCGACGCGAAACCGCTCGGCGAGCGCGGACGAGACCGTGTAATAGCCGGACAGGCCGGACGGCTTGCGCAGCGTGGGGAACCAGCCCGAGCCGAAGTTGATCGCGTCGAGCGTCAGCAGGTAGGCTGCGACGTCCTCCAGGGAGCCCTCCAGGTAGTGCCGTGCTGGGTCGAGCACCGGCTCGGGGCCTGGGTCGATGCCGCCCAGGCGAGCGAGGTCGATGCGCACCCAGCGGGCGGTGTCGGCGGTCTCCGCGCAGAGGCGCCGTACCTGGTCGGGCAGCCTCACGCTCAGCGCGCCACGCCGGCCAAGCGCGGCGCGCGGCGCAGCGGGAGCACGAACAGGCCGGTGAGCGCCGCCATGAAGGCGGCGGCGGCGAAGCCGAGCTCCGGCTGGACGTGGTAGAGCGGCAGCCACATCAGCGGCGCCGCCGCCTGGCCGGCGAACTTGAACGCCGACACCACCGAGGTCGCGCCGGCGCGGTTGCTCGGCACCGCCTCGACGATCAGCGAGTTCAGACCCGCCCAGACGAATGCGGAGCCCGCGCCCGCCAGCGCCCACAGGGCCGCGACACCGCCCGGCGAGGAGGCCGCGCCGAGGAGCGCGACGAGCCCGGCGCAGGCCAATGCGCCGGCGATGACGACCGGCACCCGCCCCACGCGGTCGGCCACGCCGCCCGCAGCCCGGCCGAGGAGCATGCCCGCGACCCCGAAGCCGGCGAGCAGCAGCCCGCGCTCGACGGAGGCCAGGCCGAGGTCGTCGGCGGCCCGCAGCGCGACCAGGAACGTGAGCCCGGTGATGCCGGCGTAGGCGGCGAACGCCGACCCGGACAGCAGCCCCACCCGCCGCGTGAGCAGCGCCCGGAAGCGGGGCGGCTCACGCTCCTCGTCCCGCGGGCGGTCCTCGGGCGGTACGACCGCGAGCAGGGCCGCGACGCCGGCGGGCGCCAGGAAGGCGAGCCGCCAGTCGACGGCCCCGAGCAGCCCGCCGCACAGCGGCGACAGCGCCACGGCGGCGGTCTGGATGGCGGCGAAGGTCCCCACGCTGCGCCCGAGGCGCTCGCGCGGCACGACCTCCGCGAGCCCGGCGAGCAGCAGCGGCGTGAGGAACGCGTTCGCGGACCCTTGCGCCGCCCGCAGGGCGAGGAATGCGCCGATGCCGGGGGAGAGCGCGGCGGCGAGCGAGGCGGCGGCGTAGGCGACGTAGCCGGCGCGCACGACCCGCGCCCTCCCTAGCCGCTCGCCGATCGTGCCCGAGACGAGCATGACGAGGGCGAACGGCACGAGGTAAGCGGGGATCGCGGCCGCCACCGCCCCGGTCGAGGCGTCGAAGGCCTCCCGGAGCTGCGGGATGAGCACCGCGATGATGGCCCCGCCGAAGGGGCCCAGGAAGCCGCCGACATACAGCGGCAACGTGGAGGCGTGCCGCTCACTCACGGCCCACCACGCTACCGGCGACGTTGGCGTCGCGACGCGTGAAGGGCGCGAACGTCCCGCACCCGCCGCCATAGGGGGTAGTCCGGGACGTTCGGGGTTCGGGCACCGAGAAGGGCGGGGGCGGAGGGCCCGCCGCCGGCCGGACTATCCTCGCCCGGGTGAGCGCCACCACGGCAACCGACGCCCTGCTCGAGGGCCTCAACGAGCCGCAGCGAGAGGCCGTGCTGCATGGCGAGGGCCCGCTCCTGATCCTCGCCGGCGCCGGATCGGGAAAGACCCGCGTGCTCACGCACCGGATCGCCTACCTCGTCGGCACCGGGCAGGCGGCGCCCGGCGAGATCCTGGCGATCACGTTCACGAACAAGGCCGCCGACGAGATGCGCGAGCGGGTGCAGCGCCTCGTGGGGAACCGCGGTAGGGCAATGTGGGTGATGACCTTCCACTCCGCCTGCGCGCGCATGCTCCGGGCGGACGCGAACAGGCTCGGCTACACGCGCGGCTTCACGATCTACGACGAGGGCGACTCCCTGCGGCTCGTCAAGCAGTGCCTGGACGAGCTCGACGTCGACCCGAAGCGCTTCGCGCCGCGCGGCATCCGGCGCCAGATCTCGGACGCCAAGAATCAGCTCCTCGACGCCGAGGCCTACCGGCTCAAGGTGTCCAGCTTCTTCGAGCAGACCGCGGCCGACGTCTACGAGCTCTACGAGCAGCGGGCACACGCGAACAACGCGATGGACTTCGACGACCTGCTGTTCCGCTGTGTGAACCTGTTCGAGCTCTTCCCCGAGGTGCGCGACCGCTACCGCAAGGCGTTCCGGCACGTGCTGGTGGACGAGTACCAGGACACCAACCGCGCCCAGTACCGCTGGCTACAGCTCTTGTGCGAGGAGCACCGCAACCTGAGCGTGGTGGGGGACGACGATCAGTCGATCTACCGCTTCCGAGGTGCCGACATCCAGAACATCCTGGGGTTCGAAAGGGACTTCCCCGATGCGACGGTGGTCAAGCTGGAGCAGAACTACCGCTCGACGCAGACGATCCTGAACGCCGCCAACGCGGTCATCTCGCACAACCGCGATCGCAAGGCGAAGACGCTCTGGAGCGAGCTTGGACAGGGCGATCCGGTACACGTGCGGGAGCTCGAGGACGAGCACGCCGAGGCGCGCTTCGTCGTCTCCGAGATCGAGCGGCTCGTGGACGAGGGCTCCTCGCGGGACGAGATCGCGGTCTTCTACCGGACGAACGCGCAGTCCCGGGTGCTGGAGGACATGCTCGTCCGCTACGCGGTCTCCTACCAGGTGATCGGCGGCACCCGCTTCTACGAGCGGGCGGAGGTCAAGGACGCGCTTGCCTACCTGACTCTGATCGTGAACCCGCAGGACGTGGTGGCCTTCGGCCGCATCGTGAACTCGCCCCGGCGTGGGATCGGCGCCACCTCGCAGGGCCGCATCGTCGGTCATGCCAACACGGTCGGGCAGCCCGTCTGGGAGGTGGCCGCGGCGCCTGAGGCGGTGCCGGGCCTGGCTTCCGCGGCCGTCAAGGCGGTGGGGCGCTTCATGTCGGTGATGGAGCGCCTGCGGGAGCGCGCCGCGGGCGGTGCCTCCGTGGGCGACCTGCTGCGGGAGACGCTCGACGAGAGCGGCTACCTCCAGGCGCTCGAGGCGGAGCGCACGATCGAGGCGCAGGGCCGGCTCGAGAACCTCGAGGAGCTGGTGAGCGTGGCGCGGGAGTACGACGGGACCGCGGAGGAGCCGAGTGTCGAGGAGTTCCTCCAGCAGGTGGCGCTCTTCTCCGAGCAGGACGCGCTGCGGGACGACGAGGGTGTGGTCACGCTGATGACGCTCCACAACGCAAAGGGACTGGAGTTCCCGATC
Organism: Actinomycetota bacterium; assembly: GCA_046728795.1. Classification (GTDB taxonomy): domain Bacteria; phylum Actinomycetota; class Thermoleophilia; order Solirubrobacterales; family Thermoleophilaceae; genus JBKPFJ01. Next base: position 18,473 of record JBKPFJ010000133.1, read on the forward strand.
GTCTTCATGATCGGCTGCGAGGACGGCGTATTCCCGCACTCGCGCGCGATCGAGGGCGGGGACCTCGAGGAGGAGCGGCGCCTCTGCTACGTGGGCGTCACGAGGGCAAAGCGCGAGCTCTTTCTCAGTCACGCGCGCACGCGAAACCTCTACGGCGGGCGCGACTGGAACCTCCCGAGCCGCTTCCTCGACGAGATCCCCGCGGAGCTCACGGACCGTGAGGAGGCCCCCTCGCCGACGAGCTGGGACGCCGCCCCGTCGCGGCCAGCGCCGCGGACCGGTGCCAGCTTCGCGCTCGGGGACGACGTGGTGCACGCCAACTTCGGGGAGGGAGTGGTCACGGGCATCGAGCCGGGAGGTCTGGTCGTCGTGCGTTTCGCCGGCGACGGCTCGGAGCGGAAGCTGATGGCGGACTACGCCCCGCTCAAGCGGCGCGGGAGCGCGGATGGCTGAGGTCATCGACGGGAATGCGGTGGCCGCCGACGTTCGCGAGCGGGTGCGGCGCGAGGTCGGGGCGCTGCCCGAGCGCCCGGGGCTGGCCACCGTGCTCGTCGGCGACGACCCCGCCTCGGCGGTCTACGTGCGCATGAAGCGGGAGGACTCGGCGCAGGTGGGGATCGAGTCGTTCCAGCACGAGCCGGGTGGCGACATGTCCGCGGAGGAGCTCGCCGAGCTGCTGATCGCCCTGAACGCCGACGAGCGCGTGCACGGCATCCTGCTCCAGCTCCCGCTTCCTGACCACCTGGACGACGCCCAGATGACCGCGCTGATCGACCCCGCCAAGGACGTCGACGGGCTCACCCCGGTGAGCGCCGGCCTGCTCGCGCAGGGCAGGCCCGGGCTGGTGCCCTGCACCCCGCAGGGAGTGATGGAGCTGATCGCCCGTGCGGGCGTCGACCTCGAGGGGGCGCGCGCGGTGGTGGTGGGCCGCTCCCAGCTCGTGGGAAAGCCGCTCGCCGCGCTGCTCCTCGCGGCGAACGCCACGGTCACGCAGTGCCACTCCCGGACGCGCGACCTCGGCGCCGTCTGCCGGGAGGCCGACGTGCTCGTGGCCGCCGTCGGCTCGCCTGGGCTCATCACGGCGGACATGGTGCGGCCGGGCGCGACAGTGATCGACGTGGGAACGAACCGCACCGACGCGGGGCTGGTGGGGGACGTCGACTTCGAGGCCGTGAGGGAGGTGGCCGGCGCCATCACGCCCGTCCCGGGAGGCGTCGGCCCGATGACGCGGGCCATGCTGCTCGCGAACACCGTCACCGCCGCGCGCAGGCAGCTCGAGGTGCGGCGCGAGGCGACCGCCGGACGTTAGTGCTCCGCCTCAACTACCGTCGCGCTCGGTCGGCCCGGAGCGCGCCTGACGACGCCCGCGATGCTCGTCGATGCTCTGGCATCGACTGCGCTCCCGCGCTTGTCAGCCACGCTCTGGCTCGCCCGACCATCGACGGTACTCTCGGCGGGAAGCACTAGTCTCCGCCGCGCATGGACCTGCGACGTCTGCGCGCCGGCGAGTGGATCGTCGCCCTCTCCGGGATCGGGCTGTTCGTGTCGCTGTTCCTGCCCTGGTACGGCTACGAGGCGGCGCGGCCGGGTCTCGAGGTGGTGGGCACCGACGCGACCGGCTGGGAGGCGTTCGCCGTCACGGACGTGCTGCTGGCCGTGCTCGCATCTTTCGGACCCGCGCTCTGGATCGTCACGGCGAGTCAGCGCACGGTGCCCATCCCGATCGCCCTCGCGGGCCTGACCGCACTCGCGGGCAGCGTCGCGCTGGTGCTCGCAGTGGTGCGGGTGCTCGTGGTGATCGACCCGGGGGGGCCCATCGACACGACGCGTGATGCCGGGGCGTGGCTGGGACTGGCCTCGGCCGCCGGGCTCGCCGTGGGCGGCTGGCTGGCAATGCGGGACGAGCGGATCTCGAAGCCGGGCCGGCCGACCGACGCCACGGGCAGGCCCGCGCCGCCTCCCCCGGAGATCGAGGCGATCCCGGCGCCGCGGACATGAGCTTCGCCCGGCTCAGGGCCGCCGACTGGGTGGGCATAATCGCGGCGGTCGCGCTGCTCTTCGTGATGGCGGTCGATTGGTACAGCACCAAGCTCGGCGAGGAGGCGGGGCGGATCGAGCGCAACCAGCAGACGCCCACCCCCGGCTCGGACGAGGCGCGGGGTCAGTCGCAAGAGGCCGCCATCAGCGCGGAGGGGCATGAGAAGAACGCCTGGCAGGCGGAGGGCAAGATCCACCGGTGATACTGGTCATCCTGCTCGCCACCGTGGCGCTGAGCGTGCTTGCCGCCTTCCTACGCGCGACCGGGCGCCACTACGAGCCGCCCTGGAGCCCGTGTGCCGTAGCCGCGATCGTGGCGGCGGCGACCGCGCTGCTCGTGCTCTTCCGAATCATCCAGCAGGGCTTCGACGACCTCACGACCGTGAAGGCGGGGGGCCCGCTGGCGATCGCCGTGCTCGGGGTGCTCGTCCTCGCTGCCGCGCGGGGCGTCAAGCACGAGGCGGAGGGCAGGGAGTTCCACGAGGTCGAGGCCTTGTGACGGAGCGCGTGGACGAGTTCGAGGTCTCCGGGCGCCTGCTCACGGACGTGGGGGGAAGCCTCCCGGTCAGGGTCCTCTCCACACCGGGCATGATCGCGATGATGGAGCGGAACGCGGCCCGGCTGTCGCTCGAGCACCTCCCCGACGGCCAGGCCACCGTGGGCTTCGAGGTCTGCGTGAAGCACGTGGCGAGCGCACGAGAGGGCGCTCGCTGCACCGTGTCGGCACGCCTCCGCGAGGTGGTGAACGGCCGCAAGCTCCGCTTCGACGTCGAGGTGCGCGAGGGCGACCGGACGATTGGGGTGGGCACCCACGAGCGCCGTGTGATCGACCGCTCCGGTTTCGGCCGATGACACTCGTGTCCGAGCTCGACCTGCCGCCGTTCGACTACACGGACGCGGAGCTCCGCGGCGATCGCTTTCACGAGACGATGCGCGAGCTCCGCGAGCGGACCTGGATCGCGGCCTCGCCATTCGGCTACACGGTGCTCGACCGCGAGGCGGCGACCTTCTTCCTTCGCACACGCTCGGCGACCTTCCCGGGGATCAAGATCGCGGAGCTGTTCGGAGTCGACGACGGGCCGCTGCGCGAGGAGATGGAGCGGAACATCCTCCACCTCGACGGCGACCAGCACCGCCGCCTCCGCAACCTCGTGAACCCGGCCTTCACCCCGCGCGCCGCCGACCGCTGGCGGCCGGCCATGCGCGGCTTCCTAGAGGGGCTCTGGTCCGGGGTGGCGCACGCCGGCCGCTGCGAGTTCGTGGAGGCCTTCGCCAAGCCGTACCCCTCGCTCACCATCGCGACCGTCATGGGGGCGCCCCTGGAGGACGCTCCGCGGCTGCACGAGTGGTCGAACTGGATCCAGCGCCAGTTCGACGCGCCCAGCCTGATGACCGAGCGCGAGCGGATCGAGCGCGCTGTGAGCGAGTTCTACGCGTACGCCGACGACCTGCTCCGCGCCCGCCGCGAGAGCCCGGGCGACGACCTGATCTCGACGCTGATCGCGGCAGAGCAGGAGGGGGACCGCCTCTCGGACGTGGAGTGCGTGAACCTGGTGCTGAACGTGCTGATCGGCGGCGTCGACACGACCCAGAGCCAGCTGGCACAGGCGGTGCGCCTGTTCGCCGCGCATGCCGACCAGTGGGAGCTGCTCGCGGAACGGCCCGAGCTGGCGCCCGCCGCCGTGGAGGAAGTCGTCCGCTACGAGCCGATCACTCCCTTCACCGCCCGCATCACGGTGGAGCAGGTCGAGCACCGTGGCGTGACCTTCCCCGAGGGCACGGTGGTGATGGTGTGCGCGTTCACGGGCAATCGCGAGGTCGACGGGCCCGACGGCTTCGACATCACGGCCGAGCGCGGGCGCGAGAGGCCGCTGACCTTTGGCGCGGGGATCCACTACTGCCTCGGCGCGAACCTCGCCCGCGCCGAGCTGCAGGAGGCGCTCCGCTTCCTGCCGTCGCGCATGCGCGGGCTGCGGCTCGAGGAGGAGCCGCGGCTCGGCTCGATCAACGGGATCTACGGCGTCGAGCGTATGCCGGTCGCCTGGGGCTCTTGAGCTCCGAACGGATCGAGAGGCTGCGCGAGCTCTACGCCGCGTTCGACTTCCGCTCGGCCGCGGAGGGGCGCCTCGACGAGCTGTTCCGGCGCCACACGACCCCGGAGTTCGAGTTCGTCCCACCGCCCATCTATCCCGACGCCGAGGTCATGCCGGGCGTGGAGGGCTTAGAGGCGTTCATGCGGATGCTCACGGAGGTGTGGCAGGAGTGGCGCACCGAGGTCGAGGGCATGGAGGAGTCCGGCGATCGCGTGCTGGTGCTCGTAACGCTGCACGCGCGGGGGCTTGGAAGCGGGGCCAGCACCGTGACGCCCGCCGCCCACGTCCTGACTTTCAGCGGCGAGCGGGTCGCCAGGCTCGAGGTGTTCCTCGACCGGGCGAGGGCGCGCGCCGTCGCCGGACTCAGCGCCGGACCCTGAAGATCGAGCTGCGGCCGCCCGGACGGAACAGCGTTACGTAGGCGGAGCGACTGGTGAGGGCCGTGGTCCAGAGCATCGTGCGGGTCTGTGCCGGCGATTCGCAGGGACGGCGGCTGCCCTGTGACGTGTGGCCGGGGTCGAAGCCGGGGTCGATCCCAGCGAGCGCCCGGCCGCGCATCAGCACCCGCGAGCGGCCCCGGCGGTTCAGCACGAGGGCTTGGCCGCAGCGATCGATCCTCACATACAGGAGGGCGCTACCGGAGAGCGACGGGTTCAGCAGCAGCGAGGAGCTCGAGCGCGCGAGCGTTCGGCGCCGGTGGGTGTGCAGGTTCACGATGCGGAGCGCGCTCCCCCCGGGGGCGGCCACGTGGTAGACGAGGCGGTTACCCTGGAGGTCGGGCCGGCCGAGCTGCGCTGGAGCGCGGGCCGTGGCCACGCGGCGAGTCCGGGCGTTCGGCTCGAGCCGCACCGCGCCGATCACATCGCCGCGCCGTCCCCGGCGCCGCCAGGCCAGCCAGCGCGAGGACAGGGCGAGCTTCGAGACCCTCGACACCTCCCGGGCGAGTACCGGGCGAAAGTCCCGCAACACCACGACGCGGTCGCCGGCCCGCACGGCCAGGTAGTGCCCCGCGAGCGCCGGGTCGCTTCCGAGGAGCGGCAACTGGCGCCCGCCCTTGCGGAGAAAGGCCGGGCCGCCCGGCCGCTGCCAGGCGAGCGCCCCTGCGGTGGCGGACGGATCGGTGGCGGGGGTGGCCACGCGGATGGCGCCCCAGGCGGCGCCGGTCGAGATGGTGAGCGCGCAGAGCGCAAGCGCCGCCGCGTCGAGCGCGCGCAGGCCGCGTAGAGCGGCCGGACGCTCCGCCATCAGCTCGAGGACGCGGACTCCCAGGGGCCGCTCCGCGATCGGGGCCAAGAGGAGCACGGGCAGGGCCCGGCCCGCGCCGAAGCCCAGACCCACCGCCACGCCGAGCCCGGGCTCGCCGGAGGCGATGCAGATCAGGGCCAGCGCGCCGACCGCCAGGGTCAGCACGAAGGTCGCGAAGCCCACGCCGAGGAGCACGCCGTAGAGGCCCGCGGCGAGCGGCAGCGGCAGTCTGCGCCGCCAGGCCTCCGGGACCTGACGGCGAACCTGCGGCCGGATGCGCGCGCCCCCTGCCTCGGCGAACGACGCGGCCACCGCAACGGCGACCGCGACGCTCGCCGCGAGCCCGTCCCCACCCGTGTGGAGCAGGGAGCCGACGACCGCGAGCCCACCGAAGGTGATCACCCCGCCCGCGAGTGCGCCCACGCTGAACGTGAAGAGGGCTGGAGCAAGGATCCGCCGGCCTTGCTCGCGCGCCGCCGCGGCCAGCGTGTCCACCATGGAGAACCCGCACGGGGACCAGGCCCCGGTGACGCCGGCCACCACCCCTGTGAGTGCCAACACCGTGGTCAGCACGGCACCCTCGTCTGGTAGTAGTGGACGCAGAAGACCTTGCGGCCCGCATAGCAGTAGCCGGTGAGCGCGGCGTCGCCGTTGATGCGGGTGCTCGTGTACGCGCAGCAGTCGACGAGCTTGCGCACGTGCCCGCCGCAGCAGCGGTACCAGGCGCCGTCGATCTGGGTCCGCAGTCCGTAGAGCCTGCCCGCCCTCCGGCAGACGCGGCTGCGCTTGGCCGGCGGGAGGGGACGTCCGTCGGGGTCCCGGAGGAGGTGCCCGTGGCGATCGACCGGATGTCCCTTGCGATCCACGAGGCGCCCGAGGTCGTCCACGGGCCGTCCGTCCCGGGCCCGAAGCGGGAAGCCGTGCGCGTCGATGCGCGGGAGCCCCACCGGGTGCGGGCACGAGCCGGTCGTGAAGGTGTGGCCGCAGAAGTGGTAGGCGTCGGCCTCGCCGGGCGCGACGACCGCCGAGACGACGCTGCCCCCGGTCAGCGCCAGTAGCGCCTTCGAGACCCTGTCGAGGAAGCCGCGCCGGGAGGTATGGGCCGCGAGCGACTGGCTCAGGCGGTCAGTCACGGAGCGGCTCCGTCGCGCGCCGCTCGGCGGTTCCGAGGACGCTCTCGAGCTGCGGGAGGGTGTTGAAGGTCCCCTTCGCCAGCACCTCGCCGTCGAGGCCCAGGGCCACGGCGTAGGGCGCCCCTGGGACGGCGAGTGCGGCCCAGGCCTCGGCGTCGGCCGCCTCGTCGAAGGCCCTGACCGCGACGAGCGCATCGTGCTCCAGCACGGCCACGGTCGGACCCAGGGAGGCGCACACGGGACACCCCTCCGATAGGAACACCGCGAGCGCGAGCCGCGCCTCGGGTCCCGGCTCGAAGCGCGCGATCAGCTCGCTGCGCTCGCCGATCTCCGGGCCCTCGCCGGCGACGTCGAGCGCGGCCTGGGGCCCCAGCGCGAGCCGCAGCTCGCCGACCTCGCGGGCGAGCGCCAGCACGGCCACCGTGAGCGCGCCCACGCCGACCAGCGCGACCCCGAGCCCCAGCGCGAGCCAGTCCTCGGCGGACAAGTCCCCGCCGGGGACGAATGGGACCACGGCGAGGGCCCCGGCAAGCGCGAGGTTGCGCGCCACGGCCGCCCGGCTGACGCGCGAGCGAGCTCCGAAGCAGCCGCACGGCGCCCCCGCGCGTCCGGCGCGCAGCGCCCGGACGAGCAGCCCGGCCAGCACGAGCTGGAGCCCGGCCGCGGCAAAGGCGGCCCCGTCCGAGCCGGCCACGACGCCGATCGCGAGCCCGAGCTCGACGGCCACGGACGCCGCGAACACCCAGAGCTGCGCGGACTCGCCCCGCACGCCGAAGGTCGCAAGCGCCGCGCGGGTGCGCCTCGGCGCGCCGAGCTTTAGCAGCGCCGCAGCGGCGAGAACCGCCCCCAGGACCGTCCGAGCGAGGAGGGCCGGCATCGCTCCCAAGCTAGGTCCAGTCCGCGACCGGCGCAAGCGGCGCCGGAGCTACGATGCGGCGACCGTGATCGACCGCGACCAGGTGCTGCACGTGGCTCGCCTCGCCCGGCTCCGGCTAACGGAGGAGGAAACCGCCCGGATGGCCGGCGAGCTGTCCACGATCCTCGATCACATCGAGAAGATCGAGGAGCTCGACCTCGACGAGGTCGAGCCCACGTCGCACGTGGTCGAGGTGGAGAACGTGCTCCGCCCGGACGAGCCACGCCCCAGCTGGCCGCGCGAGCGGATCCTCGAAGGGGCGCCCGACGTCGCCCAGGGCGGCTTTCGCGTCCCGAGCCCTGGGCAGTGAGCGAGCTTCTCGACCTCACGGCGGCCCAGGCCGCCGAGCGCGTGCACGAGGGCGAGGTGTCTGCGCGCGAGCTGTTCGACCTCTACCGCGAGCGCGCGGCCGCCGACGACCTGAACGCGTTCCTGTGGGTCGCCGACGAGCCGGAGGCCCGAGACGGCCCGCTGGCGGGGGTGCCCGTGGCCGTCAAGGACCTCTTCTGCGTCGAGGGCGTGCCGAGCATGGCCGGCTCGCGCATCCTCGAGGGCTACCGGCCGCCGTACACATCGACCGCGGTGCGGAGGCTGCGGGAGGCGGGTGCCCCGGTGCTCGGGAAGACGAACCAGGACGAGTTCGCGATGGGGTCGTCGAACGAGAACTCCGGCTTCGGCCCGGTGCAGAACCCCTGGGACCGCAGCCGCGTGCCCGGGGGCTCAAGCGGCGGCTCGGCGGCCGCGGTCGCCGCCGGGCTGGCCCCGTGGGCGATCGGCACGGACACGGGCGGCTCGATCAGACAGCCGGCCTCTCTCTGCGGGATCGTCGGAATGAAGCCCACCTACGGCGCGGTCAGCCGCTACGGCATGATCGCCTTCGCCTCCTCGCTCGACCAGTGCGGGCCGCTCACCCGCGACGTGACCGACGCCGCCCTCCTCCTGCGGCACCTGGTGGGCCGCGACCACTGCGACTCGACGTCGCTCGATTTCCCCGAGGAGGTGCGCCTTCCGAGCGCCGAACGGCTCGACGGCCTGCGGGTCGGCGTCTGGGGGCTCGGCGAGGAGGGGCTCGCGCCCGAGGTCGGGGAGGTGGTGCGCGGCGCGCTCGGGCTGGCCGAGGAGCTCGGCGCAGCGGTCGAGGAGGTGGAGCTCCCGCACGCGGGCCACGGCATCGCCGCCTACTACGTGATCGCCCCGGCCGAGGCGAGCGCCAACCTCGCCCGCTACGACGGAGTCCGCTACGGGCCTCGGCGGATAGCGAGCGGAGCGAGCCGGGCGAAGCCCGGCGAGGGTGACCTGCTCTCGCTCTACGAGGAGACGCGCGCCGAGGGCTTCGGAGCCGAGGTCAAGCGCCGGATCATGCTCGGCACCTACGCGCTCTCGTCCGGCTACTACGAGGCCTACTACGGGCGCGCCCAGCGGGTGCGCACGAAGATCGCGGACGACTTCCGGGCTGCGTTCGAGCGGGTGGACGTGATCATCACCCCGACCTCGCCCACGGTCGCGTTCGAGCTCGGCGAGCGCACCCAGGACCCCCTCGCGATGTACCTGTCCGACTACTTCACCGTGCCGATGCCGCTGGCCGGGATCCCGGCGGTCTCGATTCCATGCGGCCTCGCCGGCGGCCTGCCGGTCGGGCTCCAGGTGGCAGGCCCGGCGTTCTCGGAGAACCGCATCCTCGACACCGCGTACGCGCTCGAGCAGGCGATCGGCTTCGAGGGGGTGCCGGTCCCGTGATGGAGGCCCGCCGGTACGAGCCGGTGATCGGCGTCGAGGTCCACGTGCAGCTCTCGACCCGCACGAAGATGTTCTGCGGCTGCGCGCTCTCCTTCGGCGACGAGCCGAACACGCACACGTGCCCGGTGTGTCTCGGCCACCCCGGCACGCTTCCGGTCACGAACGCCGAGGCCGTGCGCTACGCGCTGATGATCGCGGTCGCGCTCGACTGCGAGATCGCCGCCCGCTCGATCTTCCACCGCAAGAACTACTTCTATCCCGACCTCCCGAAGGGCTACCAGATCTCCCAGTACGACATCCCGCTGGCGCGGAACGGGCACATCGGCGACGTGCGCATCCACCGCGTGCACCTCGAGGAGGATGCCGCCAAGCTCGTCCACGCGGGCGCGAGCGGCCGCATCCACGGCGCCGAGGCCAGCGTCGTGGACTTCAACAGGGGCGGGACCCCGCTCGTCGAGATCGTCACCGAGCCCGACCTGCGTTCACCGCACGAGGCCGCCGAGTTCGGCAGGTTGCTACAGGCGACGCTCAGGCGCATGGGCGTCTCCGACGTGAACATGGAGGAGGGCTCCCTGCGCGTGGACGCCAACGTGTCGATCAGGCCGGCGGGGGAGGCCACCTTCGGGACCAAGACGGAGCTTAAGAACATGAACTCGTTCCGCTTCCTCGAGCGCGGCATCGAGGCCGAGATCGAGCGCCAGGAGGCGATCCTCAGGGACGGCGGCGAGGTGGAGCAGGACACGCTCCACTTCGACCCGCGGACGGGATCCCTGACGGCGCTCCGCTCGAAGGAGTACGCGCACGACTACCGCTACTTTCCGGAGCCCGACCTGGTGCCGCTGGCGCCGACCGAGGAGATGCTCGCGCGCGCCCGGGCAGCCCTCCCCGAGCTCCCGGCGGCCCGCGCGGAGCGGCTCGCCCGCGAGCACGAGCTGCCGGAGGAGACGGCTCGCCTGTTCGCCTTCCGCACCGAGCTGGGCGACCTGTACGAGGCGGCGGCGGCGGAGGGCGATGGTGCGGCCGATCCCAAGGCGCTCGCCAATTGGGTCAAGAACGAGCTCGCCGGCCTCGACCAGTGGAAGCTCGAGCCGGCGGCTCTGGCGCGCCTCGTGAGCATGGTCGGGGAGCGGCAGGTCTCGCAGTCCGCGGCGAAGGAGGTGCTGCACGTTCTGGTCGCGGAGGGAGGGGACCCCCAGGCGATCGTGGAGGAGCGGGGCCTGGGGAGCGCCGGGGAGGACGAGCTCGTCGCGATCGTCGAGCACGCGATGGCGGACCAGGCCGACGCCGTTGAGAAGGTGCGCCAGGGCAACGACAAGGCCATCGGGGCGATCGTCGGCGCCGTGATGCGCGAGACCAAGGGCCGCGCCGACGGCGGCGAGGTGCAGCGCATGATCCGGGAGCGGATCTGAGCGGAGGCGTATCCTCGGTCGCAGGAAGGAGGACCCCATGGCGCGACTGGTTCGGATGGACGCGGGCGGGCACTCGACGCTCGCCGAGTGGACCGTGCACGACGAGGCTGCCTTCGAGGCTGCGGTCGTCGAGTTCCGGCGGCAGCTCGACGAGGGCTACATCGGAGTGCTCGACCACGGGGACGGCACGGCCGATCAGGTACGCGACCTTCCCCGCGAGGCGGAGCTCGTGATCATGCGCCGCCCGATCGCGGGCGGCTAGGCGCCGTCTTGACGGCGCTCGCCGAGCTCGCCTCGGTACCCTGGCGCGCCCGCGCCGACAAGCGCTGGCTGCGCCGCTACGGACGCCTCTGGCAAGCCTGGACCGTCCTCTACACGGTGCCCTTCGCGGCCGCCGGGGCGGCGATGCTCCTGCTCGCGCCGATCGCCGCGCCGGTCGCGCTTGTCGCCCTGGCGCACGCGTGGATCATCCCCGAGCTGTACGCCTTCCGGGGGGCCAGCGTGGTGCGCCCGAAGGGCCCCCGCGGGCTCGGCGAGCCGGTCGCTCAGGGCTTCCTCGGCGACCTGCTCGCTCACGACGCACGCGAGCTCCACGCGCGGACCGGCCTGGCGCTCGAGCGCGCCGGTCTCGGCGCCTGGCTCGTCGGCGAGACGGGAGCGCTGCTCGTGACGCCCGGCGCGCGGCGGGTGCACTGCTTCTGCGTGGCGGCCACGGACCGGACGCTGCCGCCGTCGGACCGCGTTGCCCACCTGCTGCTCGCGCTTCGCACCGACGAGCAGGGATTCGCGACCGTTGCGAACCACGCGTTCGCGGGCGCGCCGTGGCGCGTGCGGCGGCGCCTTCCAAGCCCGATGCGCCCGGCGCTCGACGCCGCGCGGGCGGTCGCTCGCCAGACGCGGTAGCCTCGACCGCCGATGGCACGGAATGCCGGCGACGGGGGGCGTGTGAGCACGCTCTCCTTCCGGGAGGGGCGAGCCGCGGACCTCCCGGGCAGCTTCGCGCTCGGGCAGGGGGCCCTGCACGACACCGCGCGGCGCCACGGTTGGGTGGCGAACGGGGGGTCGGCGCCCGGGGAGGGCGAGGTGCGCGACAGCTGGCTGCGCCAGCGTTCGCTGGTCGAGTTCCTGCTCGCCCAGGACGGCAGTGGCTTCTGGGTCTGCGAGGACGGCGACGAGATGGTGGGCGTGGTCCAGATGGCCCGCTTCGGCTGGATGGACGAGCTCACCGACCTCACGGTGGCGCCTTCGCACCACCGCCGCGGGGTCGGGCGCAGCCTGCTCGAGCACTGCTGGCCGGGGCCGCCTACTCCCGCCCTCGGGCGCGTGGTGGTGGCCGCGGGGGGCCCCGCCGACCTCAGCCTCTATACGGAGTTCGGCGTCATGCCGGTGGCGGGCCACTGGCACCTGCGCCAGCGAGGCGAGGAGTACCTGGAGCGACGCTCGCAGGAGACGCTCGATGGTGGCGAGCCGAGCGTTCACGCCCTCTCCGTCGACAAGGCTGTCGCCGAATGGAAACGGCTCGAGCCGCCCGCCATCGGCCACGAGCGACCGCGGCTGCACGAGTTCTTCGGCCGATCGCGTACCTGCCTGGCCACCGTAGACGCCGCGAGCGGGCGCTCCAAGGCGGTCTGCTGGGTGAGCCCGGAGGGCGAGATCGGACCTGCCGTCGGGGAGTCCCCCGAGGACCTCGTGCCGGTCGTCCTCGTCACGCTCGACCGAGTGGCGAAGTCCCGCGAGCCCGAATCGCTCGGCGTGTACTGCACCACCGGCTCGTGGTGGCTCATGCGCCGGCTGCGGCGGCTCGGCTTCCGGGTGATGCGCCCGAGCTGGGTGATGAGCTCGGTGCCGCTGCCCGGGCTGGACCGCTATCTGCCCAGCCGCCCCCCGCGACTGCTCTAGGCGGGCCTGCCACAATTCGGGTATGGCTCAGCTCGCATCCGAGGCGGGTAAGAAGCTCCTCGCCCTCGTCGTCCTGCTGATCGCCGCCTGGGTCCTCTTCAAGCTGATCCTGGGTGTGGTCGCCGCCGTGGCGTGGATCGTGGTGGCCGTTCTGGCGGTCGTGGCGATCGTGTGGGCGATACGAGTTCTTTGAGAGTCCCGCCAACTCACGTTCGCCGTCTCCCGCGGCGGGGACCCTGACCGCTTGGAGTTCCTCGTCCTCGTGTTCTTCTGCGGTCTCTCCGCCGCCACGATCGGGAAGATCAAGGGGAGCTCCTTCCTGATCTGGTTCCTGGTCGGGGCCGTGCTGCCGATCATCGGGACCATCGCCGCGCTGCTCTACCGGTTCGAGCAGGGCGAGCCGAAGCGGGAGTGCCCCGAGTGCGGCAACGTCGTGGCCCTGCACGACCAGGTCTGCATGCGCTGCGGGCACGACCTCGACTGGCCGACCGCCGCTCAGGCCCCGCCCGGGGCCATCCCGCGCGACGTCTCCTGATCTGGGCTCGGGCGCGCGAGCCCCTCGGTCTGGAGGACCGCCCGCGGCGCGACCCGGGGGGGGCTTGGCCGATTGTGGGAATGATGGTCCTTTCCGGCCAGGCGCTCCCCGAGCCGGCGGTCGGGTGACCGTCCGTGGGGCCCGGCGGGGCGACCGCCCCTCCCAACCGTGAGGGCGGCCTCCGCGGCCCAGGTACACTCGCCCGTCATGCGCGGGGTCGACGCGATCATGGGGTGCCTCAAGGCCGAGGACGTCGAGCACGTCTTCGGTATCCCGGGCGGGGCCAACTTGCCCACCTACGACGCCCTCTACGACGCCGGGGTCCGGCACATCCAGTGCCGCCACGAGCAGGGAGCCGGGCACGCGGCCGAGGGCTACGCGAAGGCGTCCGGCAAGGTCGGCGTGGCTCTCGCCACGAGCGGGCCTGGCGCCACGAACCTGGTCACCGCGATCGCGGACGCCGTCATGGACTCGGTGCCCACGGTCTTCCTCACCGGCCAGGTGCGCACAGAGCTGATCGGGACGGACGGGTTCCAGGAGGCGGACGTCACCGGCATCACGATGCCGATCGTCAAGCACTCGATCCTGATCCAGGACCCGCGCGAGATCCCTCGGGCGATCCACGAGGCCTTCCACATCGCCCGCACCGGCCGCCCCGGCCCGGTGCTCGTGGACGTGCCGCAGGACCTCTCGCGCGCGGACATACCCTACGAGCCGGTCGACATCGACGGCATCCACCTTCCGGGCTACCAGCCCACCGTGGAGGGCAATGCCAAGCAGATCCGGCTGGCCGCGAAGGCGCTGGCGAACGCTCGCCGGCCCGTGATCTATGCGGGCGGCGGTGTGATCAACGCGAATGCCTCCAAGGAGCTCGTTGAGCTGGTGACCTCCGACGCCTTCCCGGTCACCTGCACTGTGATGGGCCTCGGCGGCTTCCCGGCGCCGCACGACCAGTGGCTAGGCATGCTCGGCATGCACGGCACCCGCACCGCCAACTACGCGATGGACGAGGCCGACCTGATCTGCGCGATCGGCGCCCGCTTCGACGACCGCATCACCGGCAAGCTGTCCGAGTTCGCGCCCCGCGCGAAGTTCATCCACATCGACATCGACCCGGCGGAGATCTCGAAGAACGTGCCCGCCCACATACCGATCGTGGGGGATGCCAAGCGGATCCTCTCCAAGCTCACGGCCGAGTACCGGGCGCTCGAGACCGATCGGGCGCGGCTCGACGGCTGGTGGCAGCGCATCCGCGGCTGGCAGGAGAAGCACCCGCTCGTCTACGACGAGAGCGGCGACTCCGAGATCAAGCCTCAGCGCATGGTGCGGGCGATGCACGAGGCCACCGGCGGCGAGGCGATCATCACGAGCGACGTCGGCCAGCACCAGATGTGGTGCGCCCAGTACTTCGACTTCAAGCGCCCGCGCCAGTGGATCAACTCGGGCGGCCTCGGAACGATGGGGTTTGGGCTGCCGAGCGCGATGGGGGCCAAGGTGGCGTGCCCGGACCAGGATGTGGTCTGCCTCGCCGGCGACGGCTCCCTGATCATGACCGTGCAGGAGCTAGCCACCTGCGTCACCGAGGACATCCCGGTGAAGGTCTTCATCATGAACAACGGCTATCTGGGCATGGTGCGCCAGTGGCAGGAGCTGTTCTGGGACAGGCGCTACTCCGCGGTGGAGATGGGCGCCAGCCCGGACTGGGTGAAGCTCGCGGACGCCTTCGGGGCGCTCGGCATGCGCGTGACGGACAAGGGTGAGCTGGTGGACGCCATGAAGACCGCGCTGGCGGAGGACGGCCCCGTCGTGGTCGACGTGCACGTGAGCAAGGAGGAGAACTGCTACCCCATGATCCCCGCAGGGCAGGCCGCCCGCGACATGGTCGGCTGATCATGCTCGCTGCTGACCTTCGCGCGGCGGCGTCCTCGGTCGAGGACAGGCAGAGCCTTGTCGTCTCCCTTCGTCCTTGCCGCGCTCGGTTTTCGCGGCCTGATCATCCGACCGAGGTGGGTTGAGCCGTGGGTGAGCCGGGGACCAAGGAGGTCCTCGACCTCGAGGAGCTCGAGGCCGCGGGCGGCATTCGCACCGGCCGCAAGCACGTCCTCTCGCTGCTCGTGGAGAACCGCCCGGGGGTGCTGGCACGCATCGCGGGCCTGTTCGCGCGACGCGGCTTCAACATCGACTCGCTGGCCGTGGGCCCCACCGACGACGTGCACATCTCCCGCATCACGCTCACCGTGGACGGCGCGGCACACCCGATCGACCAGGTGACGAAGCAGCTGCACAAGCTGGTCAACGTGATCAAGATCCGCGACCTCGAGCCCCACGAGACGGTGGCGCGCGAGCTGGCGCTGTTCAAGGTCTCGTCCACCGACGGGGAGGCCCGCGCCCAGGTGATGCAGTTCACGGACATCTTCCGCGGCAAGGTCGTGGACGTCTCCAAGCGCTCGCTGACCGTGGAGATCACGGGCACCGACGACAAGATCGAGGCATTCGAGGAGATGGTTCGGCCCTTCGGCCTGATCGAGATGGTCAGGACCGGCGAGATCGCGGTCTCCCGCGGGCGCGGGACCACCTAGGGGGCGGAGCGGGGAGGGCGCCGCGGCCGGGCGCCGACACGGCCGCACGCGCTCGGGCGCGCTGTCATCCTTCGCGGGGTGAGCCTCGCCACGTTCGCGCCGGACCCGTTCGCGCTCGAGGCCCCCCAGCGGGACCTCCTAGCGCGGCGCGTGGACGAGGCGCTCGTCCTCGCCAGGCGCGAGCTGACGCCCGCCGTCGCCGCGGTGACACTGACCGTTCCGGCCGAGCTCGACCTATCGGCGGTGGTCCTCGCGGCGCGGCGGGAGGTTGATCCGTTCTTCTGCCTCGAGCAGCCAGACCGGGACGGGTTCGCGCTCGCGACGCTGGGGGCGGCCGCGACGATCGAGCGCCGCGGGCAGGGGCGGCTTGCCGAGGCGGCCCGGGCGGTGCGCGACCTCGGTCGCCGCACGGTGGCCGGCGATCCGGGCGCCGACCCTGGGGCGCCGGCCCAGGCTGGGCCGGTGCTCGTGGGCGGCTTCGCGTTCGCTCCCGATGGCGGCTCCGCGCCCGAGTGGTCCTCGCTCGCTCCGGCCCAGCTGGTCCTACCCGAGGTGGCGCTGGCGCGCCACAGGGGGGAGGCGAGGCTCACCGTGGCCGCCGCAGTCGAGCCCGACGTCTCCGCTGCGACGGTCGTGGAGCGCGTTGAGGCACGAGTGTCGGAGCTGGCCCCGGCGGCCATGCCGCTCGTCGACCCGCACCCTGTGACACGCGCACGCATCGCGGGGGCTGCCCCGCCGAGCCACTACGAGGAGGCCGTGGCACGCGCCGTCGAGCGGATCGGCAACGAGGAGCTCGAGAAGGTCGTCCTCGCGCGCGAGGTGAGGGTCCACTCCGGGCGCGAGCTCGACCCGGGGCCGGTCTTCGACGGCCTGCGGGCCGCCTTCCCGGCCTGCTTCTGCTTCTGCGTGGGCACTCCGGAGCTCGCGTTCGTCGGCGCCAGCCCCGAGCTGCTGGTCCGCCGCGAGGGCTCGCGCGCCCAGACGGTGGCGCTCGCCGGCACGGCGCGACGGAGCGCCGACCCCGCGGTGGACGACCACCTCGGCGAGCAGCTGCTCCGCAGCGCGAAGGAGCGTGGAGAGCAGGCGATCGTGGCGCGGCGCATCGAGCGCGCGCTCGGGCCGGTGAGCGTGTGGGTGGCGGCGGCCGGCGAGCCGGTGCTGGTGAAGGTCCAGAACGTCCAGCATCTGGCCACGCCCATCCGCGCCCAGCTCGCCGAGCCGGTCGGCGCGCTCGAGCTGGCCGGGCGGCTCCACCCGACGCCGGCCGTGGGCGGCGAGCCGTGCTCCGTAGCGGAGCGGCTGATCCCGGCGCTCGAGGGTCTCGACCGCGGCTGGTACGCGGGCGCCGTGGGCTGGACCGACCTCCACGAGGATGGCGAGTTCTGCGTCGCCCTTCGCTGCGCCCTGCTCCGGGCGTGCACCGCACACCTCTACGCCGGCTGCGGGATCGTTCGCGAGTCCGTCCCCGCGGACGAGCTGGCGGAGTCGGAGGTCAAGCTTCAGGCGCTCCTCCCGCTACTCGCGTAGCGGCTCGACCGTCCGCTGGACGCG
>JBKPFJ010000194.1:0-26536 GCA_046728795.1 Actinomycetota bacterium
CCGCCGGGTCCGGCCGGCGCCGCGCCGGGACGAGCGCCCGGCCTCCACACGTTCGCGCAGCCGCGCGGGCGCCCGCTCGTCGATCTCGCCGAGCACGGTGACCGCCGAGCGCTGCTCGGCGAGCAGAGCGCGCAGCTCGGACGAGCGCCGGAGCTCCGCCTCGAGCCGCCGTCGGCGCCGCCCGCTCAGCCGACCGTCGGCAAGTGCCGCAAGCTCCCGCTCCGTCCGCTCGGATATACGCGAGTCGGGCATCGCTGGTCCATTCTGAAGGACACCGCTGCCGCGCCCGACATTCCCTCGGCGGCGGCGACCATGGCTCCGGGCGCCCGGATCCGAGCCTTTAGACTGCGGCGCCCGTGTTCGGGCAGATCGACCACATCGGCGTCGCCGTCGAGGACCTCGACGAGGCGATGGTCCTGTACCGGGAGCGCTTCGCGATGGCCGAGCAACACCGGGAGACGGTGCAGGAGCAGGGCGTGGAGGCCGTGCTGCTCGAGGTGGGCGACGGACACGTGGAGCTGTTGCGCCCCCTCGGCCCGGAGACCGCGGTGGGGCGCTTCCTGGCCCGCAGGGGCCCGGGGCTCCACCACGTGGCGTATCGCACCGAGGACATCGAGTCGGCCCTCGCCGCAGTTCGCGACGCCGGCCTGCGACTGATCGACGAGCGCCCGCGGGTCGGCATTTGGCACCCGCGGGTGGCGTTCCTTCACCCGGAGTCCACGGGCGGGGTGCTGACCGAGATCGTCGAGCCCGCGGAGGCCCCCTGATGGCCGCCGACCTGCGCCGCGTGGACATCGGCTTCCAGGGCGGCCAGGTGCTCGCGGTGCGAGTGGCCCAGGACGCCTACGAGGGGCTTCGAAAGGCACTCGAGGACGCCAGGGCCGAGCGCTGGTTCGCCCTCCCCACCCAGGACTCCGAGGTCGCACTCGACCTCTCCCAGGTCGTGTACGTGCGGCTCGACACCGAAGAGCACCGCGTCGGCTTTTAAGGGCTTATCCCGCTTGGCTAGCACGCCCGGATGCCTCCCAGTACCGTCGCTGGATCGCCACCCCTTCGCTCGCCGATGCTTGAGCATCGACTCCGCGCCCGTCCAGCGCCCGGCTATGTCCTGGAACGCCCCGGGCATACGATCCAAACGAGCTAGGCCCTGAGGCCCTGAGCCTGGCGTGCTCCACGCCGTCGACCTCGCCGTGCTGCGCCTGGTGCGCACCCGCGGGCACGCCCCGGCGGCCGACGCGGCGGCAATCGTCCTCTCCCGGGCCGGCGAGAACGGGCTGCTCTGGTACGCGGTGGCGCTCGCCGGCGCGCTCGCGGACCGGCGTGCTCGGCCGGTCTACCGGCGCGCCGCGCTCGCAGTGCTGACCTCTTTCGCGGTGAGCCAGGCGGTGAAGCTCGCCGTGCGGCGACCGCGGCCGGTACTCGACGACCTGGCGCCGCTCGTTGCGACCCTCTCGGCGCGCTCCTACCCCTCGTCCCACGCCGCCACCTCCTTCGCGGCAGCCCACGAGCTCCGCGACGCGGTTCCCGCGGGACCGCTGTACGGGCTGGCCGGAGCGGTGGCGCTGACGCGGTCGTACCTGGGCGTCCACTACCCCTCCGACGTGCTGGCCGGCGCGGCGCTCGGCGACGCCGTCGCCAGGCTGATCCCATGAAGGTCGGGATCGTCGGCCTGCCGAACGCAGGCAAGAGCTCTCTGTACAACGCGCTGACCCGGGCGCAGGTCCCGGCCGAGGGCTACCCCTTCACCACGGTGGAGCCGAACGTGGCGGTGGTGAGGGTGCCGGACGAGCGGCTCGAACGGGTGGCCGAGGTCGTCGACGCCTCGCCCGCGATCCACGAGGCGATCGAGTTCCACGACATCGCCGGGCTGGTTCGGGGCGCGCACGAGGGCGAGGGGCTCGGCAACCGCTTCCTGGCCAACATCCGCGAGACGGACGCGATCGTCCACGTGGTCCGCGTCCACGACGATCCACAGGTGGTCCACCCGGAGGGCCGCGTGGACCCGCTGGCCGACGTGGCGACGGTGGAGACCGAGCTCGTCTACGCGGACCTCGAGCAGGCCGAGCGCCGTCTCGAGCGCGTCGCGAGGCAGGCCAAGTCGGGCGACAGGGAGCTCGTGGCGGAGGAGCGCTGGCTGCGCGAGGTGGTGGAGTCGCTCGGCGCGGGCCGCAGCGTGGGCTCGGTGCCGCCGCCCGCGGACGCCCCGGACGCGCTGCGAAACCTTCAGCCCCTGACGGCCAAGCCCGTGCTGTACGTGGCCAACGTCGGGGAGGGCGAGCCGGTCGAGCCGCCGCCCGGGCTCGTGCGGCACGCCGAGGAGCGCGGCGCCCGCGCGGCGGCGGTGAGCGCACGCCTCGAATCGGAATTGGGCGAGCTCGACGAGGAAGAGGCGAACGCGATGCGCGCCGACCTCGGGCTGGCGGAGTCGGGACTCGCCACGGTGATCCGCGAGGCCTTCGCTCTGCTCGACCTGATCACCTTCTTCACGGCCCACCGGGGCGCGGAGGCACGCGCCCGCGCGATCCGCCGAGGCACGCGGGCCCGGCGAGCGGCGGGAGCGGTGCACACCGACATGGAGCGCGGGTTCGTGGCCGCCGAGGTGGTGTCCTGGAGCGACCTCGTGGACGCCGGCGGGTACGGGCCGGTACGGGAGCGCGCGCTGCTTCGCGTCGAGGGTCGCGACTACGAGCTGCGCGACGGCGACGTGGTCAGCTTCCGCTTCACCGCCGCCTGAAGGCGCGGCGAATTTCAGCCGATCCGCGTCGCGGGCCCGACGATCGTGCCGGCGCGCACCCGGTACACGCCACGGCGGTCCACCGCCGCGCGATAGGCGCCGCTGCGCGAGGTCCGCAGCGCACGCACGCGCTGCCAGCGCGTCCCGACACGGCGCTCGAGAGCGATCCTGCGCCCGCGCGGCACGGGTGAGAAGTCACCCTCGAGCCGGAGCGGCCGGAAGCGCAGGCGCGTCCGCGAGAAGCTGACCACGGCCGCCTGGGAGGACGTGACGCGGCTGAAGTAGGCCCAGGTGTCGTAGAGGCGGAGCCGGGAGCGGAGCTGGGAGCCGTTCAGAGTGCGCGAGCCGCGCGAGCCGACCACGCGCGCCCGCACGATGCGCGGCGACACCCCTCGCTTCAGGACCCTGACCCGGCGCAGCCGGCCGGGCGCGCCGAGCGCCGCGTCGAGCCGCGAGTTCGTGTAACGGAAGCGCCAGCGGTGCCGAGGGGAGATGTCGTCGTAGGGGTCGTCGACGCCCCGGAGATAGGGCTTCGGCAGCGCCCCGAAGAACGAGTACTCGACGTTCTCGGTCTCGCCGCCCGAGGTGGAGAAGTAGTAGGCAACGATCGGCAAGCCCGCGTACGTCACGATCCGGCCGCGCGTCGCGTTCACGGCGCTGTTGGTCGCGAAGGTCTCCCCGGACACGCCCTGGTAGACCTGCGAGCGGCTGTCCGGATAGAGGTCGAAGTCCGCGCCGACCTTGCGGGTGGCCAGAGCGTACGTCCGCGCAGCCACGGCCTGGGCCTTGAGCGCCTCCGGGTGCCACGAGGAGGGCATCTCCCCGGCAACGACCCCCTTCACGTAGTCGTCGAGCCGGACGCGGTTGACGAGCCACAGCCCGGGCCGGACCTCGAGCGTGCCCCGGAAGAGCCCGTTCGTGACCCCGTTCATGGTGCTGCCGAGGAAGCGCACCGTGCCGCCCGGGCGGTACGCCCGCACGAGGCCGTAGCTGCCCACGAGCCGGCGCCCCTTGTAGAGGGCCACGCGGTCCCCGTCCCTCTTGGCCGCGTAGGTCGCGGAGGGGTCGAGGTCGCGCACCCCGGCCAGGCGGCTGGCTCCGCGGAAGCGGATCGAGCCACGGTCGGTGCCGAGGAGCACGCGGACCTTGCCGTTGGCCGCCCGGCCGATGTCCGCGCCCTGGTAGTAGTGCCCCAGGATCTGGCCATAGGTCCAGGTGTGCTCCGCGTAGCCGAGGGCGCCGTACTGGCTCATGCCCACGCCGTGCCCGAAGCCGCCCCCCCGGACCGTCCAGCGGATGGAGGCTTCGGCTCCCACGGCGGGCAGCAGCAACAGCAGGGCTGTCAAGAGGACCGTTCGGCGCATGGCGAGGCGGGCGGCGCCCGGGTCTGAATCGTCAGAACCCCCGAGGACCTTGAAGGTAGCGCCTTAGCGCGGCTCGACTGCTCGAGCGGATGCTCCGGGTGGGCGTGCGCTTCGGGATGGTCGACGAGGTGGTGGCCGAGTACCACCCCTCCCTGAGATAGCGGGCGCCCTGCCTTAAGCCACCGCGAACAGCCGCCAGCGGCCCGGCACGCCCTTGAGATCGCGCTCGCCGCGGTCCTCGAAGTCGATCCCCGCGCCCACCACGAGGTCCTTCACGGTGCTCGAGACAAGCACCTCGCCCGAGGCCGCCTCGCTCATGACCCGGGCCCCGATGTGGACGGCCAGGCCACCGACGTCGTGGTCCATGACCTCGCACTCGCCGGTGTGGAGGCCCGCCCGGACCTCCAGGCCGAGGCTGCGCACCGCCTCGGCGATCGAGGCCGCGGCGCGGATGGCCCGGGCAGGTCCGTCGAAGGTGGCGAGGAAGCCGTCGCCGGTGGTCTTGACCTCGCGTCCCCTGTGGCGCTCGAGCGCGAGGCGCACAAGCCGATCGTGTTGGCCCAGCACGCGGCGCCAGGCGGAGTCGCCGAGCTCGGCGGCGCGGGTGGTCGACTCGACGATGTCCGTGAACATCACGGTGGCCAGCATGCGATCCGGCTCCCGGTCGTGGCGCTCGCCCGTGAGGAACTCCTCGATCTCCCCGATCACCGCGTCGGTATCGCCGACCGAGAAGAGGTTGTCGGTCCCCTCGAGCTCCACGTAGCGGGCGTCCGGTATGTGCCCGGCCAGGTAGCGGCCGTGCTCGACGTTGATGAACGTGTCCTCCCGGCGGTGCATGACGAGCGTGGGCACCCGGATAGTCGCGAGCACGTCGCGGACGTCCCACTGGGCGATCAGGTCGAACACGCGGGCGATCGTGCCCGGACTGGCCGCCAGCCGCTCGAGCCGCCCCGCCCATTCCACGAACTCCGGGTCGTCCCGGCGGCTCGGTGCCACGCCGCCGGCCACGTAGCCCTGGCCCCAGTGCTCGAGGGCCAGCGCCATCCGCGCGTCGCGCTCCTCCGTCGAGGGCGGCCAGTCGTACCCTGGGGCGGGGAGCGTGCGCGCGAAGGTCGAGTAGAGCACCAGACCGGTCACCCGATCGGGATGAGTGGCGGCGAACATCGCGGCCATCGGCCCACCCTCGAGCGAGCCGAGCACCGCCGCCCGCTCCGAGCCCGCGGCCTCCATGACCGCAAGGACGTCGTCCATCTGCTCCTCGAGCGTGGGGGCCCCGACCATCGGGTCGGAGAGGCCAGAGCCGCGCCGGTCGAACAGGATCAGGCGCGCGAACGTGCCCAGCCGATCCAGCACGGCTGCGAGCGAAGGTTCCGCGAAGAGGTGCTCCACCTGGGAGATCCAGGGGGTCACCCAGACGAGGTCGAGCGGCCCGTCGCCGGCGGTCAGCCAGGCGATGTTGACGTCGCCGCTTCGCGTGTATTTCGCCGCCGGGGCCAAGCAGCCCAGACGGTACAGTCAGCGCACGGTGGCCAAGCGGAAGGCTTCGGACCTGTTCGTCGAGTGTCTCGAGGCCGAAGGCGTCAACCACGTCTTCGGGATCCCGGGGGAGGAGACGCTCGATCTCAACGAATCGCTGTCGCGGTCATCGGTCCAGTTCGTGCCGGTGCGGCACGAGCAGGGCGGCGCCTACATGGCGGACGTCTACGGGCGCCTCACGGGCCACGCCGGCGTGTGCCTCGGCACGCTCGGCCCCGGCGCGCTGAACCTGGTCACGGCCGTGGCGGACGCCTACCTGGACCGCGCGCCGCTCGTGGCGCTCACGGGCCAGGGCGACCTCGAGCGAATGCACAAGGAGTCACATCAGTACATCGACCTGCTGAGGGTGATGCGGCCGATCACCAAGTGGAACGCTCGCATCTCAGACGCCGCGATCATCCCCGAGGTCGTGCGCAAGGCGTTCAAGGTGGCCGAGGGCGAGAAGCCGGGCTCCACTCACATCGAGCTGCCCGAGGACGTGATGGAGGCGGAGGTGGACGCCGCGCCCCTGCCGCGGCGGCGGCAGGTGCGCCCCGAGCCGCAGGCGCGCGAGCTGCTGCGAGCGGCGGACATCATCCGCGGCGCCCTGCACCCGGTGGCGCTGGCGGGCAACGGGGTGATCCGCGGAGGGGCGACCCCCGCGCTGCGCGAGTTCGTGCGCTCGACTGGGATTCCGGTGGCCGAGACCTTCATGGGCAAGGGCCTCGTCGATCCCTCCGACCCGAAGGCGCTTGGCTCGGTCGGCCTCCAATCGGGCGACTACTCGATGGCCGGGTTCGACGAGGCCGACGTCGTGCTGGCGATCGGCTACGACCTGGTCGAGCACTCACCCGAGCACTGGAACCCGAATCGCGACAAGAGGATCATCTGCATCGACTCGGTGCCCGCCGAGATAGACGAGTACTTCATGGCCGAGGTCGAGCTTGTCGGCGACCTCTACCACATCCTCTCCCGCCTGGAGGAGGAGTGCCGTCACGTCCCGCACCAGGGGGGCTCCACGCGCCTGCGCGACGTCGTTCTCGGGCGCTTCGAGGCTGCCAAGGACGACGACGGCTTCCCGCTCCAGCCGCCCCGCGCGCTGTACGAGATCCGCGAGGCGCTCGGGCGCGAGGACATCCTGATCTCGGACGTCGGGCTGCACAAGCTCTGGATCGGCCGGATGTTCCCAGCCTACGAGCCGAACACCGTGCTGATCGCCAATGGCCTCGCCGGGATGGGCTTCGCCGTGCCCGCGGCCGTGGCGGCCAAGCTCGTGCATCCCGAGCGGCGGGTCGTCACCGTGAACGGCGATGGCGGATTCCTGATGAACGCGCAGGAGCTCGAGACCGCCGTGCGGCTCGGCACCGCATTCGTGAACGTGATCTGGGAGAACGGCCAGTACGGGTCGATCGTCTGGAAGCAGGACAAGAAGTTCGGCGGCCACTTCGGCGTCGACTTCACGAATCCGGACTTCGTGAAGCTCGCCGAGGCGTACGGCATGCCGGCCTGGCGCGCCGAGTCGGCGGGCGACTTCGGGGAGCGCCTGCGGCACGCCCTGACGCTCGACGTGGCGTCGCTGATCGTGTGCCCGGTCGACTACTCGCTGGACGTGGCCATCAGCGAGGAGTTGGGCGCGGAGACCGTCGCGACCTGATCAGGCTCCGATGCCCTCGCGGGCCGGGCTCCGGCGGCGTCGCGGCCCTACGGGGACGCATTTAGGTCGCGTGACGACCAAAATGGACCCGGTAGCCGGATTGGCAGCGCGACGGCGGGGAGGGCGAGCGCGGGCCACGGCACCCCCCAGGCGAAACCTGGTCTCGGAGTAGTCTCCGGGTATCGGGACCCGAGAACCGGCTCACCCCGACGGAGGCAATGAAATGGCAGTCGCAACCCAGGAACAGCAGGTCGTCGACGAAGTCCCCAAGAAGCTGCTGATCGGCGGTCAGTGGCGCGAGGCGTCGGGCGGGGCGACGCTGGGCGTCGAGGACCCGGCGACCGGCGAGACCATCGCCGAGGTCGCCGACGGCACCCCCGACGACGCCAAGGCAGCCCTCGACGCGGCGGTCGCAACCCAGAAGCAGTGGGGCGACGCTGCCCCGAACGAGCGCGGCGAGATCCTGTGGCGCGCCTTCGAGAAGCTGAACGAGCGCGCCGACGAGCTGGCGCTCCTGATGACTCTCGAGATGGGCAAGCCGGTGGCGGAGTCGAAGGCGGAGATCATCTACGCGGCGGAGTTCTTCCGCTGGTTCTCCGGCCAGGCCCTGCGCATCGACGGCTACTACAAGCAGGCCGGCAACGGCGCGGGCCGGGTGCTCGTGCTGAAGCAGCCGGTCGGGCCCAGCTACATGATCACACCGTGGAACTTCCCGATGGCCATGGGCACCCGCAAGGTTGGACCCGCGATCGCCGCGGGCTGCACGGTAGTCATGAAGCCGGCCCAGCAGACGCCGCTCTGCATGCTCGCGCTCGGGAAGATCCTCGAGGAGTCGGGGCTGCCGGGCGGGGTCTTCAACATCGTCACGAGCTCGTCCTCGAGCGAGGTCTCGAAGCCGATCATCGGCGACCCGCGGCTACGCAAGCTGTCCTTCACGGGCTCGACCGAGGTGGGGCGCAAGCTGCTCGCTCAGGCTGCCGACAACGTCTTGAAGGTCTCGATGGAGCTGGGCGGAAACGCCCCCTTCCTGATCTTCGACGATGCCGACCTCGACGCCGCGGTCGATGGAGCGCTGCTGGCGAAGATGCGGAACATCGGTGAGGCCTGCACCTCGGCCAACCGCTTCCACGTCGCGGAGTCCGTCCAGGGCGAGTTCTCGAAGCGCCTCGCGGAGAAGATGGGCGCCCTCAAGATCGGCCGCGGCACGGAGGAGGGCGTCAAGGTCGGCCCGCTCATCGACGAGCCCTCGCGCGAGAAGGTCGACGAGCTCGTCCAGGACGCGCTCGACAAGGGCGCCACGGCGGTGGTCGGCGGCGAGGCGGTCGACGGCGCCGGATACTTCTACCGGCCGACCGTGCTCGACCAGGTGTCGACCGACGCGCGCGTCCTCAAGGAGGAGATCTTCGGGCCGGTGGCTCCGGTGACGGCCTTCGAGTCGGAGGAGGAGGCGATAGCCCGCGCCAACGACACCGAATACGGCCTGGTGGCCTACGTATTCACCCGCGACATCAAGCGCGCCCTGCGCGTGATCGAGGGGCTCGAGACCGGCATGGTCGGCCTGAACCAGGGAATGGTCTCGAACGCCGGCGCGCCGTTCGGCGGCGTGAAGCAGTCCGGCATCGGCCGCGAGGGCGGCAACGAGGGAATCGAGGAGTTCCTCGAGACGAAGTACGTGGCCGTCAACCTCTGAGCGCTCAGTACAGAACGGACGGAAACCAGGCGCCGCGCGGCTCGCGGTAGTCGCCGAGCGCCATCAGGTTCGTCGGCTTCATCGCGCGCAATCGCTCCGCGAGGCACCAGAGGAGCAGCCTGGAGCGGAGCGGCACGAGGAACGCGAGCGGGCTCCTCCATCTCGGCCGCGGCTCCGAGCATGAGGGCACGCACCTTGTCGTCGCTCTCCGCGACCCCGTGGCTCGTCTGCCAGAAATTGCCGCGCGCCAGGGCCGCCGGCTCCTTCACGTCGAAGCCGAGCGACGCGTAGAGCGACAGCGAGCGCAAGTGGAACCCGTCGTGGAGCGAGACGGATGCCGACCGCTCCCGGCCATTCTCGAGCGTGCGGGCAGACCTCCTCCGGTCCGGCGCGGATCGCGAACGGGCCCGGTGAGCTCCAGTTCACCGATATCGCGGTGGGGCCCGACGGGGCCGTGTACGTCACCTACCGCAGCACCCGGCCACCAGTTCTTCCCCGACATCACCTCCGCGGCCGGAAGGCTCACGGTCGTGTTCCAGGACTCGCGATCCGACCTGGCTACGACCCCGACCTCCCGCCGGGCAATACGGCGAGCGGTCAGAACTCGGGAGACGCGGTCGAGGCCTTTGCCGCGACCTCCACGGACGGCGGCGAGACCTGGACGGAGTCGCCCACCAGCAGCGCGGGATCGAACCCGAACTGGGAGGTCCGCGGCCTGGCGCGCAGCCCGTTCATCGGGGACTACAACTACGCGGGGGCCATTCCGGGCCGCAGCTACGTGACCTGGACCGACACGCGTGACCTCGTGCCGGGCAGCGACCCACGCGGGATGGGCGAAGGCCGGCGGCGTGACACGTCCGACGGCTTCCAGGAGTGCGACTGGGTCCCGGACGACATCAACGCGGCCTCGTACGACTCGCCCACGATCGACGATTACTGCCTCTCGCAGGGCGTGTTCGACCAGAACATCTACGTGGCGAGCGGGCCGTAGCCCCCGGCGGGGCGACTCGCTATCGCTTCGGCTCGGCCCCGCGCGCCATCGCGCGGAGATCGAGCGCGCGATCCAGCGTCTCCTCGTCGACGC
Organism: Actinomycetota bacterium; assembly: GCA_046728795.1. Lineage (GTDB taxonomy): Bacteria > Actinomycetota > Thermoleophilia > Solirubrobacterales > Thermoleophilaceae > JBKPFJ01. The sequence goes on from JBKPFJ010000194.1 coordinate 10,042, forward strand.
CCTTCTCGAGCGCAACCTCGCGGATCGTGCGCCGAGAGGCCACTGCCTCGTTCACGATCTCGGTGGCCCGGTCGTAGCCGATGTAGGGGTTGAGCGCGGTGGCGATCGCGGGCGTGGACTCGGCGTGGCGCCGCAGCGTCTCCTCGTTCGCTTCGATCCCGTCCACGCACTTCTCCGCCAGCATGCTCGACGCCGAGCTCAGGATGCGGATCGACTCGAACATGTTGCGCGCGATCACCGGCACGCGCACGTTGAGCTCGAAGTTGCCCTGCGTCCCGGCGAGCGTGACCGCGGTGTCGTTGCCGATCACCTGAGCCGCAACCTGGAGCACCACCTCGGGGATCACGGGGTTGACCTTGCCGGGCATGATCGACGAGCCCTTCTGAAGCTCGGGCAGCTGGAGCTCGACCAGCCCGGTGCGAGGCCCGGAGCCCATCAGCACCAGGTCGTTCGCGATCTTGGTGAGTGAGACGGCCACCATCTTGAGGGCGGCGTGCAGCTCCACGAGGCCGTCGCGGTTGCCCTGCGCCTCGAAGGCGTCGAGCGGCGCATCGCCGATGCCGAGCTTCTCGCGCACCCGCTCCGCGAACTCGGGATGGGTGTTGAGGCCCGTGCCGGTCGCCGTGCCCCCGAGGGGGATCTGCGCCGCCCGGGCGAGCGCGTCGCGAATGCGGTCGCGGCCGAGCGTGATCTGGGCGGCGTAGCCGGCGAACTCCTGGCCGAGCGTCACCGGCACCGCGTCCATCATGTGCGTGCGTCCGGCCTTCACCAGGTCCGCGAACTCGTGGGCCTTGCGCTCGAACGAGCCGGCGAGGCGCTCGAGCACCGGCAGCAGCTCGTGCTCCACGGCGTCGACGGCGGCAAGGTGGACCGCCGAGGGGAAGACGTCGTTCGAGGACTGCCCCATGTTCACATGGTCGTTGGCGTGCACGCCCTCGCCGGCCAGGTTCGCGATCACCTCGTTCGCGTTCATGTTCGAGGAGGTGCCCGAGCCGGTCTGGAACACGTCGATCGGAAACTGGTCGTCGTGCTCGCCGGCGGCGACCTCGTCCGCGGCCGCGGCGATGCGGTCCGCGAGGTCCGGGTCGAGCAACCCGAGCTCGGCGTTCACGCGCGCCGCCGCAGCCTTGATGCGTCCCAGCCAGCGGACCACCGGCGCCGGCACCCGCTCGCCGGAGACGGGGAAGTTGTCGATCGCCTTCGTGGTCTCCATGCCCCAGAGCTCCTGCTGGACGGCCATGTGCCGGAGGCTACCCCACGCGCTTACCGTCCCGGAGCCCGGCGCGGAGCGCGCTCGAGCGGGCACGAAGCGGCAGTGCCTCCTGGTCCAGGCGGCGGACCAGGTCCATGTGCAAACCCGGGGAGTTGCCCGAGCCGCGGTGCGCCGCGCCCACCAGGAACCCGAGCCGGAGCGCGGCATCTCCCTCCGGGCGACGGCGCGCCGCATCGGCCAGCTCGCCGGCGACGGTCACCCAGGCAGAGCCGACTCGCTGGATGTCGTCGGCGTCGCTCCCCTTCGTGAAGCACGCGGATATGGGCTCGCCGCCGAGCGTCACCTCGTGCGGGGCGGCCGCCAGCGCCCTGCGCAGCGGCGCCGGTCCGCCCGTGCAGGCCGCGGAAGGCGGGTGGGCGTCGTTTCCGCAGCCGGCGAGCGCGATCGCGCAGAGCACCGCTGCCCACCACCGGCCCACGCCGCGGATCCTAGATCGACCGGCTTCGCGATTTTGAACGGGGTCCGGACCGAAACCAGCGCAATTCGGCGCAAAGCCAGTTCCGAAGCGGACTTCCGTGTTCTCATCGCACTGCTTTGCTCGGCCTCGCGTCCCGATGACCGCGCTAATCCGAATCGATCCATCCTGGACCCCTGCCGAGGCCGGCGAGCGGCCCAAGCCGATCCGTTTCTGCTCGCGCTGTGGACACCCCTCCGAGGAGCCCCCCAAGCGCGACAACGTGATCGCCGGCGAGCGCGTCTGCCGGCGCTGCGGGCTGGGCCTGATGCTCAGCACCTCGCGCCAGGCGCTGCCCGGCACGGCGGCCGCCTTCCTGATCGTCACCTACGAGCTCCGCATCAGCGCTGTGAGCGAGGCGGGCGAGAAGTACTTCGGCCCCGAGCAGTCGGTCGTCGACGCGCACGTGCTCGAGCTCCTCACCAGTCCCCTGGGCGACGACCTGTTCGCCCGCACCCTCTCCCAGGCTGCGCATCGCGCGACCCAGGCGTCGGTCCTACCGGCCCGCCTGACCTCGCAGCTGGCCGGCCGGGTGGGCACGCTCGCCGCCCGGGTCGCCACCTGCGGGCCGCCGCGCGCCGCGCTCGTGACGGTCGAGCCGAGCGAGTTCGGGCGGCGCTAGACGCGTCCGGTTCCGCCCCAGGCAAATCGCTGCAAGAAGGACTGCACCTCTTGCGCAAAGCTCGAGCAGCAGGGACAAAGCTCCACGAGAACCGTGGACCCGCGGCCCGAAACCTATGCAAGTGGGCGTCGCCCGGCCAAGAGGTGATGCATTCGTGCGAAGTAGTTGCGCGCACCATTGCTGCGGTTTACGCTGGACGGAGGAAACTTGAGCGGGATTAGGACCAATGCGGCCGCCGAGCTGCTCGGGGTCAGCCCAAACACACTACGAAGCTGGGAGCGCCGCTTCGGCTACCCGAAGCCCCGGCGCACTCAGGGCGGGCATCGCCAGTACGACCTGAGCGAGCTCGAGTCGCTGCGGCGCGCCCTGCTCGAGACGCACAACATCTCCTCGGCGATCGAGGTCGCGCGCCAGCGCGGCGAGGGCCCGAGCTCCCCCACTCGCCTGCTCGATGCGTTCGACCGCTTCGACGAGGCCGCGGCGGACCGCGTCATGGAGGAGAGCCTCGCCGTTCGCTCGGTCGAGCGAACGGTCGAGGAGGTGCTCCTGCCGGCCGTGGACATGGCGCACGGGCGCGAGGGGCGCGAGGCCGAGTACGAGCTCGCCTGTCGCTGGGCGACGGGCTGGCTGCACGCGTCGCGACGGGTGGTGCCCCCGGCGAGCCGCGCGCAGGGCGTGCTCATCTTCGACTCGAGCCGTCGCCTCGACTTCGAGGCGCTCCACGTGCAGGCACTCGAGCTGGGCCTGCGCCGTGCCGGCTTCCGGACGCTGCTGCTCGCCTTTGACCTGCCACCGGAGCGCATCGTCCGGGCCATGCGCGCGCTCGACCCCACCGCCTTCGTCTTCTGCGGCGGCGAGGCGACTCTCGACGTGGTTGGCCGGCTCGTCTACACGGTGCGCCAGGTCGGCTCGGCGGCGCCCGTGTTCGAGTACCGCGAGTCGATGCCGGTCACCGGGGACCACTCCATACCGTCGCTCGGCTCATCACCGAGCGAGGCGGCCGAGCGGCTGAAGGCCTACGTGGACAGCGGCCGCATAGAGCAGGTGGTCGTGGTCCCGGAGCGCGAAGCCGCCCAGCCGGGCTCCCACCTGGGCATCGCCGCGCGTCACTGAGCCGTCCGCCGCCGCGCGCCTGCGGGGCCGAGCAGCGTCCGCCGTCGCTCGTACAGTCCGGGCCGCCATGGGCTCCCTCGAGGTCGGCGACCCGCTCGCCCATCGCGCACTCCAGGCCATGCTGCGCGCGGAGGCCAGCGTGCGGCGGGCCCTCGCGGCCGAGCTGGAGCGCGACGGGGTTTCGGCCGCCGGCTTCTCGGCGCTGGTCGTGCTCGTCACGGCTGGGGGGTCGCTCGAGCTGCGCACCCTGCGGCGCAGGCTCGGCTGGAGCAAGGCGAATGCCACTGATGTCACGGCCACCCTCGAGGGCCGGGGCCTCGCATCGCGGCGCCGTCTCGAGAGCGACCGCCGGGCCGTGGCCGTGGAGCTGACCGCCGCCGGGCGCGAGCTCGTGGAACGCCTCTTCCCGGCCCACGCCACGCGCGTGACCGAGGCCTTCGGAGCCCTGGACGAGGCGGAGAAGCGCTCCCTCGCTGCGATCTGCCGCAAGCTCGCGGCCTGAGCCCTGCAAGCCGTCGCCGGGCTGTGTCATCGGAGCGCTCACCTGCGTTCGGCTTCGCGCTCCTCTTCCTTGCCAGGCTTGGCTTTCGGGCTCAGGAGGGCCGGCGGTCCAGCGGCCGCGTAGCCGCTCGTAGAATCGAGCGCCATGGCTCGCTACCGGCCCGTCGACCCCGGACAGTCCTTCCCCGCGATGGAGGAGCGCGTTCTGGAGCGCTGGCGGGAGCGCGACGTGTTCCACGAGTCGGTCCGCCGGCGGCGGGCGGAGGACGCGCCCCGTTTCGTCTTCTACGAGGGGCCGCCGACGGCGAACGGCCCTCCGGGCTCGCACCACGTGCTCTCGCGCGTGTTCAAGGACGTCTTCCCGCGCTACCGGACGATGCGCGGGTACCTGGTCGAGCGCAAGGCGGGCTGGGACTGCCACGGCCTGCCCGTCGAGCTCCAGATCGAGCGCGAGCTCGGCTTCAAGGAGAAGGACGACATAGAGCGCTATGGAGTGGCGGAGTTCAACGCGAAGTGCCGGGAGTCGGTGCTCGTCTACATCGACGAGTGGAATCGCCTCACCGAGCGGATCGGCTTCTGGATCGACACCGACGATGCCTACTTCACGCTCACGAACGAGTACATCGAGTCGGTCTGGTGGTCGCTGAAGCTCGTCTGGGACCAGGGCCTGCTCACCGAGGGGCACAAGGTCGTCCCCTACTGCACGCGCTGCGGCACAGCGCTGTCCTCCCACGAGGTGGCGCTCGGCTATCGCGACGTGACCGACCCGAGCGTCTACGTGCGCTTTCCGCTGAAGGGAGAGGAGGGGGTCTCCTTCCTCGCCTGGACCACGATGCCCTGGACCCTGCTCCCGCATGCAGCGCTCGTGGTGGACCCGGACGCCACGTACGTGCGCGCTCGCTTGGGCGGGGAGACGCTGATCCTCGCTGAGGCGCTCCTGGCGCGGGTGCTGGGGGAGGAGGCCGAGATCGTCGAGCGCATGCCAGGCTCCGCGCTGCTCGGGCTCCCCTACGAGCCGCCCTTCCCCTACATCACGGACTACGGGGAGCGCGGACACACCGTCCTCGGGGGCGACTTCGTCTCGCTGGAGGACGGCACGGGGGTCGTGCACACGGGCGCTGCCTTCGGTGAGGACGACTTCCGCGTCGCAACGGAGAACGGGCTCACGATCCACAACCCGGTGCACCCGGACGGGACCTTCGACGAGCGCATGGGCCCCTTCGCCGGCGTGTACGTCAGGGACGCGGACGCTCCGGTCGTCGAGGCGCTGCGCGAGTCCGGACGCCTCTTCCGCGCCGGAACCTACGAGCACGCCTACCCGCACTGCTGGCGCTGCGATACGCCGCTCATCTACTACGCGAAGACGGGTTGGTACGTCCGCACGACCGAGCGCAAGGACGAGCTGCTGGCCGCCAACGAGGCGGTCACCTGGTACCCCCACCACATCAAGCACGGCCGCTTCGGCAAGTGGCTCGAGAACAACGTGGACTGGGCCCTGTCGCGCGAGCGCTATTGGGGCACGCCGCTGCCCGTGTGGCGCGCCGAGGACGGCGAGACGGTCTGCATCGGCTCGCTGGCGGAGCTGCGCGAGCTCGGGGCCGAGGTGCCTGACGACCTGCACCGGCCCTTCATCGACGACGTGACGTTCGAGCGCGACGGCAAGACGTTCCGCCGGGTGCCCGACCTGATCGACGTCTGGTGGGACTCGGGCTGCATGCCGTTCGCCCAGTGGCACGCCCCATTCGAGAACCAGGAGGTGTTCGAGGAGCGCTTCCCGGCGGACTACATCTGCGAGGCGCTCGACCAGACGCGCGGCTGGTTCTACTCGCTGCTCGCCGTCTCCACGCTGCTGTTCCGCCGCTCCTCCTACGAGACGGTGCTCTGCCTGGGCCTGATCCTCGACACCGAGGGCCGCAAGATGTCGAAAAGCCTGGGGAACATCGTGGTGCCCTGGGACGTGCTCGACCTCCACGGCGCCGATGCCTTCCGCTGGTACTACTTCACCTCGAAGCAGCCGTGGGACGGCTACCGCTTCTCGGTCAAGACGGTCGGCGAGTCGGTGCGCCAGTTCCTGAAGACCCTCTGGAACACCTACGCGATCTTCGTCCTGTACGCGAACCTTCCCGAGCGCCGTGAGGGCGCGGAGAACGACCTCGACCCTTGGATCCTGTCGCGCCTGTCGGCCACCGCCGCGACGGCTATCGAGCGGCTCGAGGACTACGACACGACCTCCGCGGGGCGAGCCATCTCGGAGTTCGTGGACGACCTCTCGAACTGGTACGTGCGGCGCTCGCGCCGCCGCTTCTGGCGCGGCGAGACGGCCGCCTTCGAGACGCTGCACACGTGCCTCGTGACCGTGGCGAAGCTGGCGGCGCCACTGACGCCCTTCGTGTCCGACGAGATCTACGACAACCTGGACGGCACGGAGCCCTCCGTGCACCTGTGCTCGTACCCCGAGCCCGGCCCCCGCGACGAGCAGCTCGAGTGGGACATGCAGGTGGCGCGCGATGCGGTCGAGCTCGGCCGCGCCGCGCGGGCGCAGGCGCGGATGAAGGTGCGCCAGCCGCTGCGCGAGGCGGTGGTCGTGGCGGCCGATCGCGAGCGGCAGGCCATCGGGCGCTTCGAGGATCTGTTGCTCGACGAGCTGAACGTGAAGAGCGTGCGCTATGTGTCGCAGGCCGACGAGCTGGGGCGCTTCGAGCTGAAGCCGAACTACCGGGCGCTCGGCCCGCGCTTCGGCAAGCGGATGCCGCAGGTGGCGGAGGCTGTTGCGGCGCTCGAGCCCGAGCACGCGGCCGCCACGCTGCGCGAGGGCGGAGCCGTGGGCATCAACATCGACGGCAAGGAGCACACCCTCAGCCCGCAGGACGTCCAGCTCCTGCTTCGCCCGCTCGAGGGCTACCAGGTCGAACGCGCCGGCACCCACGCGGTGGCACTCGACCTGGAGCTCGACGACGAGCTGCGCCGCGAGGGCCTCGCGCGCGAGGTCGTGCACGCGGTCCAGGCGGCGCGCAAGTCCGCCGGTCTCAACGTGGAGGACCGCATCACCCTGAGCCTCGGAGGCGACTCAGAGCTGCTCGACGCCGCTCGCGCCCACGAGGACTACGTGGCCGGCGAGACGCTCGCCACCGCCCTCTCGTACGACGGCGCCGACGGCGCCGCGGCCACGATCGAGGGCCGCGAGCTCAGGATCGGCGTGACGAAGGCCTAGCGCCTAGGCGGCCAGGGCCGGCTCGAGCTCCTGCACGAGCCGGTTCTTCGGCAGCGCGCCGATGATCTGGTGGGCGACCTGGCCGTTCTTGAACAGGAGCAGCGTGGGGATCGACATCACGTTGTAGGTCGCCGCCGTGTGGGGATTCTCGTCCGTGTTGAGCTTCACCACACGCAGGTCCTCGCGCTCGTCGTTCAGCTCCTCGAGATGGGGCGCCACGATCCGACAGGGACCGCACCAGGGGGCCCAGAAGTCCACGAGCACCGGGTTCGGTGACTCGAGAACCTCGGCCTGGAAGTTGGTGTCGGTGACTTCGATGATCGCTCCTGCCACTGTGGCTCCTTGTCGTTCTGCTCAAGCGCTATACAAAATATAGCGTGACGCCGCGAGACCTCTGACGTTACGCCCGGGGACGGCTGAGATGCCGCGCTTTGGGACCGCGGAGGCGCAGCGCGGGCACCTTCCAGACTGCCTCGAGGGCGATTCGCGCCGTCATCTTTGATTCCCCGACTCGCCGGTCCCGGAACACGATCGGCAGCTCCTTCACCCTGAAACCTGCCTGGACGGCGCGATACGTGAGCTCGATCTGGAACCCGTAGCCGTCCGCGTGCACGCGCGAGAGGTCGATCGTCTCGAGCACCCTGCGGTGGAAGCACTTGAAGCCCCCGGTGAGGTCGTGCACCGGCACCCCCAGCAGCAGCCTGGCGTAGAGCGAGCCACCCCTGCTGAGCGCGCGCCGCAGGGGGCCCCAGTCCGTGACCCCGCCTCCCGGGACATAGCGCGAGCCCAACACGAGGTCGGCGTCCTCGGCGGCGCCGATCAGGCGCGGGATGTCGGCGGGATCGTGGGAGTAGTCCGAGTCCATCTCGAGCACGAGCTCGGCGCCCGCGGCGAGCGCGACGGCGAAGCCCGCGAGGTACGCGCGCCCGAGCCCCCGCTTGCGCTCGCGATGGAGCACCTCCACCTCGTCGAGCTCAGCGGCCAGGCGGTCGGCGATCCGGCCCGTGCCGTCGGGGGAGCCGTCGTCAACCACGAGCACGCGGTGGGTCATCCCCGTCTCGGCGAGCTGGTCGAGCGAGGCCCGCACCACGCCCTCGACGTTGTCGGCCTCGTTGTAGGTAGGCAGGACGAGCCAGGCACCGGACACGGGCGCGTACCCTAGACGCGCGACCGTGAAGAACGCCGAGATCGCCGACGCCTTCGAGGAGCTGGCCAGCCTGTACGAGCTGGATGGCGCCGTGGTCTACCGGGTCGTGGCCTACCGCAACGCAGCCAAGGCGATCCGCGAGGCCGGCGTGTCGGTGGCAGAGCTCGCCCGCCAGGGCCGCGCCGACGAGCTGGCCGGCGTGGGCAAGACGATCGCCGAGAAGATCAACGCCCTCCTGGAGCAGGGCAGCATCCCGTCGGCGGACAAGCTGAAGGCGAGGATCCCGAGCGGGCTGATCGAGGTCACACGAGTCCCGGGCCTCGGCCCCAAGCGGGCCCGCCTACTGAACGAGCACCTGGGGGTGACCTCGCTCCAGGAGCTGCGCGCGGCGGTCGAGGCGGGGCAGCTAAAGGACGTGCCGGGATTCGGCGCAAAGGCGGAGGAGAACCTGCGCCTCGCCCTGTCCGACGGCGCCGACGGCCGCTCCAATCGGCGGCTGCTGCTCTCGCATGCGCTCGAGGTCGGGGACGAGCTGGTGGCGGCCTTGCGCGAGCACCCCGCAGCCCTGCGGGTCGAGCTCGCCGGCAGCGCCCGGCGCATGGCAGACACGGTCAAGGACCTCGACATCGTCGCCTCTTCGAGCGAGCCCCGCGCGCTCGCGGAGGCCTTCTGCGCCCTGCCCCTGCTCGGGGAAGCCCAGTCGCCGGGCGAGGCGGGGGCGCGCGGGATGACCCATCACGGGCTGCCGGTGGATCTGCGCATCGTCCCGGAAGAGAGCTTCGGGAACCTGCTCCAGCACTTCACCGGGTCCGGGCGGCACAACGAGGCGCTACGCACGGACGCGGTGAAGCGCGGGCTCCACGTGAGCGAGTACGGCGTCGCCCAAAACGGCACCACGCACGCCTGCGCCACAGAGGAGGAGGTGTACGCGCTGCTCGGCATGGACTACATAGAGCCCGAGCTGCGCGAGAACCGGGGCGAGCTGGAGGCCGCGCGCGAGCATCGCCTGCCGGCGCTAGTCGGGGTCCGGGACCTGCGCGGCGACCTCCACTCGCACACCACGACGTCCGACGGGCGCAACTCGGTTCCCGAGATGGCGGCCGCTGCCGCCGGGCGCGGCTACGAGTACATCGCCATCACCGACCACTCCGCCTCGCACGGCTTTGGGAACGACGTCCCGCCCGACGAGCTCCGGCGCCAGATCGAGCGCATCCGAGCCCTCGACTCAGAGGTGAGGGTGCTGGCCGGCAGCGAGGTGAACGTGCTGCCCGACGGGACGCTCGACTACGACGACGAACTGCTCGCTGAGCTCGACTGGGTGGTGGCGAGCCTCCACTCGTCGTTCCGCATGTCGGAGAGGGAGATGACCTACCGGATGGTCCGTGCGATGGAGCACCCGCTGGTGGACGCGATCGGGCACCCGACAGGGCGGCTGATCGGTCGCCGCGAGCCGTACGCGCTCGACGTCGACCGGGTGATCGAGGCGGCCTCGCGCACGGGCACCTTCCTCGAGATCAACGCGAACCCCAACCGGCGCGACCTCCCGGATACGCTCGCCCGCGCGGCCTCGCAGGCGGGCGTCACGATCGTCATCGATTCCGACGCGCACGGCGTCGACACGCTCGAGAAGATCCGCTTCGGTGTGGCTACGGCCCGGCGGGCCTGGCTCAGCCCCGGCCAGGTCGCGAATACACGCCCGTGGGACGAGCTGAACCGTCTGCGGAAGACGCCTCGCTAGCAGCGCTGGGAGGAGCGATCTTGCGCGCCCAGGGGGTTCGAACCAGCCGCGGCGGCCCGAACGGCGAGCTGCGGTCGAAGTAGAAGCGCATCCCGTCGCGGTCCTCGATCGCCGCCACCGCGGCGGACTGCTTGCGCCAGGTGAGCGCGACGAGCAGCGCGTAGCCGGTCGCGATCCCCGGCACCTGGGGGATGAACACGCCGACGATCCCGGCGACGAGCGTGAACAGCGCCAGCGGCCACAGCCGGTTGAAGAGGACCGCGCCCGGCTCGAGCTCCGGCAAGCTCGTGGTCGTCCTCGCGCCAGCGAGCGCGCGGGCGATTCCGGCGGAGGCGCCGACCCGCCGGCCGAGCCAGAGGCCCAGCACGGCCGCCAGCACCCACCAGCCGACGGAGATCGCGGCGAGGGCGGTATCGGCGTTGCGGGCGATACCGATGATGGCCACCACGGCAAGGGCGGAGGCGGCTCCCCCGAAGAGGATCACGGAGGCCCTCAGGAAGTCCACGAAGCGCATCAGTTCTCCGCCAGCGCGGCCAGCACGCGCGTAAAGCCGGCGACCCCGTCGACGACCAGGTCCGCCCGTTCCACGATCCCCTCCGGCGCCTCGTCCGAGCGCACGCCGACCCGCACGGCCGCGGCAAGCTCGCCGTCCGCGACGAGCGTGTCGAGCGCGTCGAAGGCGTCGAGGTCGGTGACGTCGTCGCCGCCGAACAGGGCGGCCTTGGCCCGCGTGCGGCCCACCAGGTTGCGCACGGCGTTTCCCTTGCCGATCGGGACCGGTGGGCGCACCTCGAGCACCTTGCGCCCCCAGTGGATGATCAGGCCGGCGGCCTCGGTGCGCCGGGCCAGCTCCTCCAGGTGGGCGCGGGCGGCGTCCTCGTCGCGCGCTCCCCGCCAGTGGAAGGCGCTGATCGGGCCCTTGTCCTCGATCCGGATTCGCAGCGCACGCAGTTCCGCGGTGTCTTGGTCGGCCGCGAAGCGCCGCACCCGCCCCTCCCAGCTCTTGAAGGCGGGGATCACGTGCGCCGTGTTCGAGCCGGGTTCGAGCAGCTCCGCTCCGTGGGAGCCGGCGTACGTGATGCTCCCCACGCCCACGAGACGGCGGGCCTCCGCGGAGGAGCGGCCGGAGACGCAGGCAACGCATCCGTAGCGACGGCCCAGGCGGCCGAGCAGGACGGAGACCTCCTCCTTGACCTGAGCCTCCTCCGCCCGCTGCACGATCGGGGCGAGCGTCCCGTCTATGTCGCAGAAGATCGCGGCCCTGCCGGGGTCGTCCCTGAGCGGGCGGAGGCCCTCGGCGAGCGCGTCGGCGGGCGCGGCGGACACGCCCGTAGTATGCCCGCCGATGTCGCCCCGGCTCGTCCGTCTCGCGATGATCGCCACGGCCGCGGGCGCGTTCAGCGGGCTGTTCGGCATCGGCGGCGGCACGATCATCGTCCCGCTGCTGATCCTCTGGCTCGGGTATGGGGACCGCGAGGCCACCGGCACGTCGCTTGCGGCGATCGCGATCATCGCTGCACTCGGCACGGCGGTGCACGGCGCCTACGGCAACGTCCACGTGCTCGACGGTGTCCTGGTGGGGGTCCCGGCGATCGCCGGGGTCGTGGCCGGCACGGCCCTTCAGCAGCGTGTGCCCCGGCGCGTCATTCCGGGAGCCTTCGCCGTGCTGCTGGTGGTGTCCGCGGCCGTGCTCATCTTCTGATGGATCTGGTCGGCGCCCTCGCCATCGGCTTTGCGGCCGGAGTGGCCAGCGGCATGGTCGGGATCGGGGGCGGGGTCCTGTTCGTTCCCGGACTCGTGATCTTCCTCGGCCTCTCGCAGCTCGACGCCGAGGCAACCTCCCTGCTCGCGGTGATCGTCGTGGGCGTAGTGGGCGCCTGGCGCCAACACGGCTACGGGAACGTGCGCCCGCGCGACGCTCTGTTCGTGGGGATCCTCTCACCGCTCGGGGTGCTCGGCGGAGTGATCCTCGCCAACGCTCTCTCGGAGCGTGCGCTGGCGCTCGCGTTCGCCGGGCTGCAGCTGGTCATGGCGGTGCAACTCGCGCGGAGAGCGCTGACGCGCTAGCGTCCCCCTTGGTGACGATCCTCGAGGTGGAGACCGAGGAGCGCGACGGACTCGTGCGCATCGCCCTCCGGGGCGAGCTGGACCTCTCGACCGTGAAGCAGGTGGAGGAGGAGATCACGCGCGCCGAGACGAGCAATCCGCCGTTGATCGTGCTGGATCTGGGCTCGCTCTCCTTCCTCGATTCCACCGGCCTACGCATGATCGTGACCGCCGACGAGCGGGCGCGGGACCAGGGCCGGCGCGTGGCCATCGTGCGCGGCCCCGGCCCCGTGAACCGCGTCTTCACGATCACGAAGCTGGGCGACCGGCTCGAGATGGTGGACGATATCTCGGCGCTCGCCTAGCCCGGCGGCGCCCGCTTAGGGCGCGTACCCTTCGGGTATCGGTGAGCCTGAATGGCAACCGAGCACGCCATCAGACCTGAGTTCGCGGCGCTGATCAGCCGGGGCGAGGACGCCGGCTGCATCAGCCTGTCGGAGTTCAGCGAGCTCGTCCAGTCACTCGAGCTGAGCGACGAGGAAGCGGAGGCCGTGCAGAGCCAGATCGAGGCTCAGGGAATCGAGTTCACCGACGACTGCGGTCGCGACGGCGCCGATCCGACGCGCTACCAGAACGGCGACCTCGCGGTGCAGACCACCGATGCCCTCCAGCTCTTCCTCAACGAGATCCGGCGCTACCCGCTGCTAACCGCGGCGGAGGAGATCGAGCTGGCCAAGCGGATCGAGGTCGGCGACCTCGAGGCGAAGGAGCGAATGATCAACTCGAACCTGCGCCTCGTGGTGTCGATCGCGAAGAAGTACCAGGGCCAGGAGCTGTCGCTGCTCGACCTTATCCAGGAGGGCATCTTCGGGCTCATCCGCGCCAGCGAGAAGTTCGACTGGCGCAAGGGCTACAAGTTCTCGACCTACGCCACCTTCTGGATCCGCCAGGCGATCCAGCGCGGGCTCGCCAACAAGTCGCGCACCATCCGAATCCCGGTCCACATCGGGCAGCGGGAGCGCAAGATCGGCCGCGCCGCGCGGGAGCTCGCCTCGCGCCTCGGGCGCGAACCCAGTGACGAGGAGATCGCCCAGGCGGCGGAGCTGCCCGTGGCGCAGGTGGAGGAGGTGCACGCGGCCGCGCGCACGGTCACGAGCCTGGACCGTCCCGTGGGGGAGGAGGAGGAGACCGCGCTCGGAGACCTGCTCGAGAGCGGCGAGGCGACGCCCGAGGAGGAAGTGTCTGTGAACCTCGCCGAGGAGACGCTGCGGCGTACGATCGCGGACCTCCCCGAGCAGGAGCGGAGGGTGATCCGCCTTCGCTACGGGATCAACGGCGACGATCCCCAGCCGCTGCGCGAGACCGGCCGCCAGCTGGGGCTGTCAGCTGAGCGCGTGCGCCAGCTCGAGTCGAAGGCGCTCCGCCGTCTGGCCGAGAGCCGGGAGATCGAGGCGCTCAGGGAGGCCGCCTAAGGTGCCCCCCGCCTCGATCACCGCCGCTCTCGGCTGGGCGATCGACGCTGATCTCGACGGGGGCCACTGACTTGGCCAAGCGGGTGCTCGCGCTCGTGACCGAGCCCGTCTCGGCCGAGGCGCTCCGCGCCGCGCTCGGCAAGGAGCGCGCGGAGCGCGCGGAGGTGCTCGTCGTCGCACCCGCCCTCACCGGCAAGGTTCACTTTTGGACGTCCGACTCCGACGAGGCCATCGAGCGCGCCGAAGGCGTGCAGGAGGAGACGGTCGAGCGACTCGACGAGGAGGGGATCGACGCGGCGGGCGACACCGGAGAGTCCGATCCGCTGCTCGCCCTCCAGGACGCTCTCCAGACCTATCCCGCGGACGAGATCGTTCTGTTCACCCACGCGGGCGGCCGGCGCAACTGGCTCGAGGAGGGCGTCGTAGAGGAGGCCCGCCAGCGCTTCGACACGCCGGTCCACCATCTGGTCGTCGAGTGACCGGAGAACAGCTCGCGGAGGTCTCGAATGCCGTGGTGGGCATCCTCGCCGAGTGCTACGGGCGAGGCCCCACCAAGGCGAAGACCTATGCGATCGACCGCTATCTCGTCTGTGTCGAGGAGGACTTCCTCACGACCGTCGAGGAGACGCTCATCGAGCGCGGTCGGGAGGATCTGGTGCGCCAGGTACGGATGAGCTTCCAGGAGGAGATCTCCGAGCGCTTCAAGGGTGCCGTCGCCGGGATCACGGGCCGGGAGGTCGTCGCGTACCACAGCCAGGTGACGTTCCACCCCCCGACGGGGTTCGAGATCTTCGTCCTCGACGAGGAATAAGTGACCCCCGTATCCCCTTGACGTCCCCGAGGGTCCGTCAACGAGCTCCGGGGGTCTCTCTGAAAGCGCTACCCGGTACGCGGCGCCCTATTCCATGCGCTCGGCTACATCGACGGGCACGGGGTCGGGCGGTAGCGGCACGTCCGGCGTCCGGGCGACCCCCGCCGCCACCACGACCAGGTGGATGCCCGGGGCGAAGCGGGTCGGCCGACCGTCGTCGCCGGGGGCCCGGTAGCGGCGGCGCTCCTCAAGCAGCGCGAGGATCGAGCTGCACACGCGGGCCTGCGGCGCTTCGTCGCCGACCTCGCACGCGAGCGTGGCCAGAGCCAGGCTCTCCTCGGCCGGCAGTCCGTTGAACATCTGGCCGATCGCAGTCACGAGGCAGCCGTAAACGCGGTCGAGCAGCGGGTCGCGGGGAAGCGAGCCGGGCCCGGGCGGGGGACCCGCGTCGAGGGGCTCCTCGCCCGCCAGCAGGCGCTCGAGCTGCGCGCCGGCCACGCTCCGCAGCTGGTCGGGAGAAAGCCCCGCCTGCAGCGCGTAGCGGGTGGCCATCGTCGCCCCGAATGACGGGGTGCCGTAGGGCGCGTCGCTGCCGAACAGAATCTGGCCGGGCGGGACCAGCGCGAAGAGCGCCAAGAGGTCGGCCGCCGCCCACCACGCGGTGTCGAAGAACAGGTTGGGATGGTCGGGGGCGGCGCGCCAGATCCAGGCGAGGTCGCTGATCCCGGCGTGGGCGAGGATCAGGCGCATTCCCGGGAAGCGGCCGCAGCGATCCAGGGCATGCCGGCCTAGTGCCGGTATCCCCCGCCCCGCGTGGCAGAGGACCGTCAGCCGGCGCTCGTCGGCCAACGCGAAGACCGGATCCAGCGCCGGGTGGTCGAGCGTGAAGCACTCGGCGCGGGGGTGGAGCTTGATCCCGCGTGCTCCCCGGGCCAGGGCGCGCTTCGCTTCGGCGAGCGGCTCCACCTCCGGATCGAGTCGGCAGAAGGGGACGAGCCGCCCTTCCGAGGCCTCGGCCTCGGCGATGACCCGGTCGTTCGGATCCGGGTAACCCCCCGGTTCGTGCATCGGGAAGACGACCGCCCTGGCCTTCGCCAGCTCGAGGGCGTCGAGGAGCTCGTTGGCCGAGCACTTGAAACCGTCCGGATCGTCCCGACCGATGTGCGTGTGGGCGTCGAAGTAGTCGAGCTCGCCCACCTCGTCCCGGAGGCGCTGGAGCCAGGGGAGGATGAGAGCGTCCGAGAACACTCGGCGGAGCCTAATGCGCTTGCGCCGCCCGCCATACCGGGCTTGGGCTGGGCGTCGCCCTCTCCCTCCGCGACGGAAGGACTCGAATGACTCAGGCAGTTGCCCTCGGGGCAGCCCTCGATGACCTGCGCGCCCGCTTCGGCGGGGACCTCTTGACCGCCGACGCGCCCGCGTACGACGAGGCGCGCACCGTGTTCAACGCCATGATCGATCGCCGGCCGGCGGTGATAGCCCGCTGCCAGGGCGTTTCAGACGTGATCGCAGCGCTGCGCTTCGCCCGCGACAACGGGCTCGAGGTCGCGGTCCATGGCGGAGGCCACTCGGCTCCCGGCTACCCGGTGTGCGAGGGCGGGGTGATGATCGACGTCTCGCCGATGAAGGGCGTGCGCGTGGATCCCGAGGCGCGTACCGCATGGGCTCGGGCCGGCCTGAACTGGGGCGAGCTCGACCGCGAGACGCAGGCCTTCGGCCTGGCGGTGACGGGCGGCCGGATCCCCGATACGGGCGTCGCCGGGCTCACGCTCGGCGCCGGCAGCGGCTGGATCGAGCGGAAGTACGGCTTTACCGTCGACAACCTGCGCTCCGTCGAGCTCGTGACGGCCGACGGCCGGTTGATCGTGGCCGACCGCGAGCGACACGCGGAGCTCTTCTGGGCCCTCAAGGGCGGCGGCGGCAACTTCGGCGTGGTCACGGCGTTCGAGTTCGACCGCACGAGGTCGGCCCGATCCTGTACGGCGGGATGATGATGTTCCCCGCCGAGCGCGCCGTGGAGCTGATGGAGGCGTACCGCGACTTCATGGCTGACGCGCCCGACGAGGTCTGCGGCTGCTGCGCGGTGCTCTGCGCCCCGCCCGAGGAG
>JBKPFJ010000121.1:0-18315 GCA_046728795.1 Actinomycetota bacterium
GGCCCGAGTAGATTCCGTCGAAGTAGAGGTTGCGCCGCGGGTCGCTCGTCATGCCCTGGTAGTAGACGATCGGGACCCGGCTGGTCCCGGTGAGCCGCCAGCGGCCCGGGTCGGCGCCCGTGCGGGCGTGCCCGAGGATGCGGTCAGCAAAAGCGCCAGCGGGATCGCCAGTCGCGCGGGGAGCCTCATGCCCGTTGGTCGTAGGGCTCGTCCCGCTCGCGCACGGCCTCCTTGAATCCCGACTCCATTGCGCGGCGCTGGAACTCGTAGCCCTCGGGGGTGTGGCGCGCCATGCCGTCCATGAAGGTCGCGAGCACCTGGGTGGCGTGCAGACCCTGGGCATAGAGGGCCTGGTTGACCGCGAGCTTGTGCATAACGAGCTGGTTGACGGGCGCGAGCGAGATCCGCTCGAAGAGCGCCGCGAAACGCGCCTCGAGCTCGTCGGCCGGTGGCGCCTCGATAGCGAGTCCCCACTCCGCCGCCTGGCGGCCACTGATCAGGTCGCCCGTGAAGAGGAGCCGCTTGGCTCGCTCGGCCCCCAGCCGCCACGCCCACAGCATCGTGGTGGGCACCCCCCAGACCCGCGCCGGCGGATAGCCGATGCGCGCGTCCTCGGCCACGACGAGCAGGTCCGAGCACAGCGCCATGTCCGTGCCGCCCGCCACGCAGAAGCCGTGCACCTTGCAGACAACCGGCTTCTCCGAGTGGAACAGGCTCATGAACCCGCGCACGTTGCGGCTCATGAAGCGGTAGTCGACCACGGGGTCCCATGGCTCGCTCGGGTCGTGGTTCTCGATCCGGCGCTCCGCGAACTCCTTAAGGTCGTAGCCGCCGCAGAAGCCCTTGCCGTTGCCGGAGAGGGCGATCACATGGACGGCGTCGTCGAGGTTCGCGCGCTCGACGCAGTCGGCCAGCTCTCGCGGCATCTCCAGCGTGATCCCGTTCCCGCGCTCGGGCCGGTCGAGCGTGATGCGGGCGATCCGGCCCTTGGCCTCGTAGGCGAGCGTCTCCACCCGCGGCAGGCTATGGCAAGCCGGTCAACGGGTTGACGGCCGCTCCCCGGATGCGCGTCTCGAAGTGGAGGTGCGGGCCGGTCGAACGGCCGGTCGAGCCGACGCTTCCGATCCTCGTTCCGGCGGTTACGAAGCGCCCCGGGCGCACGCTGATGCGCGAGAGGTGCGCGTACCAGGTGGTCATCCCCCGACGGTGGTCGATCACGACCAGCTTCCCGTAGCCGCCGGAGCTCCGGCCGGCGAAGCGCACCGTCCCGAAGCCCGCCGCGCCGACGCGGGAGCCGTACGGGAGCGGTAGGTCGATCCCCGAGTGGAAGCGGTTGCCGCGCGGGCCGAAGCGGTCGCCGACGGCCGCCCGCACCGGCCACGCGAACAGCAGGGGCGAGCGGCGAATCGGGCGCCTAAGGGCCCGGAGCGTGCCCCGCCCGACGATGCCGTCGACGGCGAGGTGGGCCCACCGCTGGAACCGGCGCACGGCGGCGTCCGTCCGCGCGCCAAACTTGCCGTCGAAGGCGCCCGAGGGGAACCCGCGCCAGGCGAGCCGGAACTGGAGCGATGCCACGTCCAGGCCCACCTGCCCGGCGTGCAGCGGGCGCCGCCCCAGGGGCGGGCGCCCGCGGCGCCCGAGCGCACGCCGGGTTCGTGGCCCGAGGATGCCGTCGGGGACGAGCCCATGTCGCAACTGGAAGCGCCGGGTGGCCGCCCGGGTGAGCGGGCCGGGGATGCCGTCGATCGTGGCGCGGTACGTGCCGGCCTTCCATAGCGCGACTTGGAATCCGGCAACACGCGCGCGGCCCACCGCCTCCGCGTCCGCGGGGAGGCCGGCCAGAGCCGCGACGACAAGCGCGCCGGCCAGAAGGCGCATCCGCACGACCATCCGTGCGGGGCAGGGTGGCGTGCGACGCGCGGAGGGTCAATCGGCTGCAATGGGACATTCACGCCTCGCGCACCGGGACCACCGAAGGTCCCCCAACGCCTGGTATAGCCCGCACGGCGGGACGTTCGGCGGTCGTACGCCGACGTCGGCAGGCGGACTAAGAGCGGCGGCGCTCGACCAGCAGCCGGTAGCGCAGCTCGGCGTCCGCGCGCAGGCTCGTGAGCCGCGCGCGCTCCTCCGGGTCGCCCGTGGCCGCGAGGAGGTTGCCGAGGCGCACGGCGTCGCGGCATGCCTCGAGCTCCGGGGGCAGGCAGCCGGCGTTCCGGAGCAGCTTGTAGCCGGCCCGCAGCTCGGCGGGCACGCGCGAGACGTCGTCGAACCGCAGGGGCTTGCCGCGCCCGGGAAGGTCGTCGAAGTCGCCGCGCGCCATAGCGGCGCGGATCTTCGATTCGGCGAGCAGGCTCAGCGCGTCCACGTGGGAAAGGCTAGACCGCCAGGGCTCGCTCGACGATCGCGCCTGCGTCCACGCCCGCGGGAAGGGTGCCGAAGGCAAGCCCGCCTTCCGTCAGGCGGGCGCAGAACGCGTCGGCGACCGACGGCGGGGCGTACCGCACGAGGAGCGAGCCTTGGAGCGCCGTGGCCATACTCTCCACGATGCGCCGGGCCGAGAAAGCGAAGCCTTCGGTGTGAGCCTGCGAAGCAGGCGAATCGGGCTCGCTGACCTGCTCGCTGACGAGGTCGAGGTGGGCGTCGAGCCTGCGGTCGGCGCCGCGGGCCTCGTCGCACTCGGCGAGGAAGGCCGGCAGCGCTTCGGGCTCCTTGACCATCGCCCGCAGCACGTCGAGCGCGGCCACGTTGCCAGAGCCCTCCCAGATCGAGTTGAGCGGCGAGTCGCGGTAGAGCCGGGGCAGGCCGGACTCCTCGACGTAGCCGTTCCCGCCCAGGCACTCGAGCGCCTCCGCGGCGTGCTGGGGCGCGCGCTTGCAGACCCAGTACTTCATGACCGCCGTCGCCAGCCGCCTGAACGCCCCGTCGCCCTCGTCATACGAGCGCGCGATGCGCAACGCGGCGGTCGTGGCGGCCTCCGACTCGACCTGCAGGTCGGCCAGGACGTTGCGCATCAGGGGCTGGTCGGCGAGCAGCTTGCCGAACGCCGAGCGGTGACGGGCGTGGTGCACGGCCTGGGCCGTGCCCCAGCGCATTCCGGCGGCGGAGCCGATCAGGCAGTCGAGACGGGTGGGGTTGACCATCCGGATGATGGTCGGGACGCCGCGACCCTCCTCTCCCACGAGCCGCCCGCGAACACCCTGGAACTCCACCTCCGAGGAGGGCAGGGAACGGGTGCCGAGCTTGTCCTTGAGTCGCTGGATCCTGAAGCCGGGGTCGCGGCCCTCGATCAGGAAGCAGGACAGGCCCCCGGGAGCCTGCGCGAGCGTGAGGAAGACGTCGCAGGGGGGATACGAGCAGAACCACTTGTGGCCCGTGACCTCCCAGCCGTCCCCGTTCTGCTGAGCGCGGGTCGTGTTGGCCCGCACGTCCGAGCCGCCCTGCTTCTCGGTCATGGCCATGCCGGCCAGCGCCCCGCGCTCGTAGTCCGGCAGCGCCAGGCGCGGCTCCCACTCCTCCGCCAGGTCGGGGCTCTCGCGCAGGGCGGGAATGACCGAGTAGGTCATCGACACCGGGCACATGACTCCGGCGTCGACCTGGCCCCAGACGTACATGAGTGCCGCGCGTACGGTGTGGGCCCCGGGGCGGGGATCGCGCCACGGCAGCGAATGGATCTCCCTCTCGACAGCCTCGCGCAGGCACCAGTTCCATGACGGGTCGAGCTCCACCTCGTCGATCCGGTTCCCGTAGCGGTCATGGGTCCGGAGGACCGGCTCGTTTCGCTCACACCGTTCGGCGTGCTCGAGCGCCTCTCGGCTGCCCGCGAGCGCGCCCGTCGCCGTCAGGCGGTCGGCCCCCCAGCCGGCCTCGCGGTCGAGTGCCCCGCGCAGCGCGAGGTCGGCCTCGAACACGTTGTAGGGCGCGAGCGGCGGGGCCTGGTTTAGGACCTCATGCGTGGACTTCGTGGCGAGCACGTGACTCCTCTCTTGCCGGCAGGGCGTTCAGGCAGAACTCGACGAGACCGGCGACGAGCGCCTCCCGACGGCGCCCGTTGCGTTCGGACAGCGGGCCGACCAGCGCCTCGCCGAGCGCGCCGACCAGGGCCGCGGCGACGGTCCCCGTGTCGTGTGGGCGCAGATCGGCCTCGCGGACGCCGTCGTCGAGCACCGCCTGGAAGGCGTCGCGATAGCCGCGCCGCAGGACCAGGCGCTCGGCCTCGACCGCGGGGTCCACGGGCTCGGCGATCTGGGCGTAGGCGAGGACGGGGCCGGCCAGGGCACGGCGGGAGAACGCCTCGACGGCCGAGGCGACTCGCTCCCGCGCAGGACGGCCGTCCGCCGCCGAGACCTCCACTACCACGTCGAGCTCGCGCTGCGCGGCATCGCGGAACACCTCGGCGAACAGCGCCCCCTTGGAAGGGAAGTGGCGGTAGACGGTCCCCACCGCGACGCCGGCCCGCGCGGCCACGGCCTGCACGCTCGCGGACGCGTAGCCGCCCTCGGCCACTTGGTCGAGGGCCGCGGACACAATCCGCTCGCGCGTGGCGGCCTTGCGGGCCTCGGTCCGCTCGGTGGGACGGTAGGCCATCTCCGCCAAGAAGTGAACCATGATTCACTCCTTGGCGCAACCGCGGGGCGCTGCCCTCGCGCCGGTGTCCTGCTTTGTGGGGCCAGGAGCCGGGTAAAGCAGGACGGTGCGGAGCCTCGACGGCCTTTGCCGCCGCGCGCCGCGCGTCGGATACTTCCCGGGTGGTCCCGCGCCCGGTCCCGCTCGTCCTTCTCCTCGTTGCTGCCGGCGTCGGTCCCGTGGCGGGCTGCGGCGGCAAGGGCGCCAGCGAGCCGCTGCCCGATGCGCCATCGGGCATAACGCTCGAGAGCCCCGCCTTCTCGCCGAGCGGTCGGATCCCCGTTCGCTACACCTGCGACGGCGAGGACGTCTCGCCGCCCCTGCGCTGGTCGGGACTCCCCTCGCGCGCCCGAACCTTGGCGCTGCTGATGGAGGACGAGGACGCGGAAGGGTTCGCGCATTGGACGGTGTTGGACATCCCGCCGAGCACGGATCGCCTCCGCGCGGGTCGCACGCCGGCGGGGACGATCGAGACCGAGAACAGCTTCGGCGACCGCGGCTACGGCGGTCCATGTCCGCCCGAGGATGACCCGCCGCACCGCTACCGCTTCGCGCTCTACGCGCTGTCGAAGCGGCTGGTCCTGGGGGGCGACGCCTCCCCGGACGACGTGCGCGAGGCCGTGGGCAAGACCGCGCTGGCTCGCGGCGAGCTGACCGGCACCTTCGGACGCTGAGGTAGCCTGGCTCGTGGTGACTCGCGCCTTTCTCGCGGGTGCTCTGGCCGCTGCCGCCATCGCCTCGCTGCCTTCCCACGCGGGGGCGGCCACGTTCAGCCTGGGGGTGGCCGCGGGCGAGGTCACCCCGACGTCGGCGATCCTGTGGGGTCACGTCGGGCGGGCGGGCCGTGTGCGCCTCGCGGTCGCGAGTAACCGGCGCCTCCGGCGCGCGCGGGTCATCCGCTTGCGCGCCAGCGTCGCGAACGACGGCACGGTCCAGAGACGCGTCGGGAGGCTACGTCCCGCGACCCGCTACTGGTTCCGCTTCCGCCGCGGTCACGCCCGCAGCGAGCGTGGGACCTTCGTCACCGCGCCGCGCCCGGGCACGAACGCCAGGGTGAGGTTCGCCTGGACGGGCGACACCGACCTGAGCGCTGCACCCGGCCAGACGGGACCGTTCTGGAACGACGGCGCCGTGTTCCGCCGCATGCGCGCGGAACGAAACGAGTTCAACGTCCACCTCGGCGACACGATCTACTCGGACAGCGAGATCCCCGGGCTCGAGCCACCGGCGCTCACCGTGGCCCAGAAGTGGGCCAAGTACCGCGTGAACCTGGAGAACCGCTACCTGCGCGCCGTTCGGCGCTCGGCAGGGTTCTACTCACACTGGGACGACCACGAGTTCATCGCCGACTTCTCCCCGGTCGAGAACGGATTGCTCCCGGGCCAGGTCCTCTACGCCAACGGCGTACGCGCCTTCCGCGACTACTCGCCGGTCCGGTACACGCGTCGTGACGGGCTGTATCGGCGCGTGCGTTGGGGCCGCAACCTCGAGCTCTTCTTCCTCGACGAGCGCTCCTTCCGCTCGGCCAAGGCGAGCGCCGGTCACGCCTGCGACAACCCGGAGACCGGACAGCCGGACGTCGCACCCGAGCTGCCCCAGGGGCTGCGGAGTGTGATCGACTCCATCTTCCCGTCGACGGGTCTCTCCGCGCCGGTGTCGCAACTGTGCCTCGACACGCTCCGCTCGCCGGACCGGCACTACCTCGGGGAGCGGCAGCTCAACCGATTCATCCGGGACATCCGCCGCTCGAGGGCTCGCTTCAAGATCGTTATGAACGAGCTCCCGATCCAGCAGCTGTACGCGCTGCCGTATGACCGCTGGGAGGGCTACGACTCGGAGCGGCAACGCGTGCTGCGGGCGCTGTCCGGCAAGGTAAGGAACGTCGTCTTCCTCACGACGGACGTCCACTCCACGCTCGTCGGCGACGCGCGCTTTCAAACGCTCGAGCCCGGGGGGCCCGAGCCGAGCGGGATCTTCGATTTCACCGTGGGGCCCGCCGCCACGGAGAGCTTCCGCAGCGAGGTCGACGAGCGAACGACGCCCGGCTTCGGGGCGGCCCTGTCCGGCGTGTTCGCCGCGCAGCCGCCGCAGGGGCTGGGGATGCGCTGCGCGGTGCTCGACCGCTTCGGCTACGGCGAGGTCCGGGTCACGCGCAGGACCCTGACCGTGACCCCCAAGGACATCGACGGCGCGCGCCTGGCCGGCTGCCCGCCGCTCCGCCTGCGTCACCGGTGATGGCCCTGCGTCGCGCTCTACTCGTCGCCTTGCTGTTGCCACTGGTCATCGCGCCCGCCGCGGAGGCCCGGCGGGCGCCGCGCGGGTTCTTCGGGGTGACCCTCAACGTCGGCACGCGCGGCTCGCCGTTCGAGAGCGACCAGCAGTGGGGTCTCCTGGCCCGCACGGGGGTAGAGAGCCTGCGGGTGCTTTTCTCGTGGTCGGAGGCCCAGGGCTCCGCCGGCGCGTCGTTCGACTTCTCGCGCACGGACGCGCTCGTGGCCCAGGCCGCCCGCCGCAGGATCAGCCTGCTCCCGATCGTCTTCGACTCGCCGTCTTGGGCCGCCGCATCGCCCGGGGCGCGCCATTCGGCGCCGCGCGATCCCGGCGATTACGCGACCTACTTGGGCGCCCTCGTCAGCCGCTATGGCGGCCGGGGGAGCTTCTGGGACGAGCATCCGGAGCTGCCGCGCCGCCCCGTGCGGGAGTGGCAGATCTGGAACGAGCCGCATCTGCCCTTCTACTGGGGCGCCCCGGAGGGCTCGGAGGCAGCGTGGCCGGGGGGCTACGTACGGCTCTTGTGGACTTCCTGGCTGGCAGTGAAGAGCGGCGACCCCGCTGCGCGGATCGTGCTCAGCGGGCTCACCAACCGGTCCTGGAAACACCTCGCTCGTCTATATCGCTACGGGGTCGCGCAGTACTTCGACGTCGTCGCCATCCACGTCTACACCTCGAGCGTGAGGAACGTGCTGCGGGCAGTGCGAAAGAACCGCCACGTCATGCGCCGCAATCACGACGGCAGCAAGCCGCTCTGGGTGACCGAGCTGAGCTGGCCCGCGGCCAGAGGCCGCCAGTCCGACCCCGGGCTCGATTCCGCGACCACCACCGACCGTGGCATGGCGCGCCGGCTGAGCGCCGGCTACGCGCGGTTGCTCAGGTCCAAACTCGGTGTGGGACGGGTCTATTGGTACACGTGGGCTTCCGACTACAGACCCGGTCGGGAGAGCACGGTCTTCCACTACGCGGGCCTCTTGCGAGCGAAGGGCGGGGCATACGAGGAAACCCCCGCCTTCTACGCCTACCGGCGGAGCGCGCGGCGCTTCGAGGGCTGCGCCAAGACGAGCACCGGGGGCTGCCGCAGGCGGTGACGAGCGAGCCGCACAAGCGCGCCGAGATCGAGTCGCGCGACCGGGATTTCATGGCCGGTGAGGCCTCGAAGCCCTTCGGATGGGAGTCCTACCACTGGGTCAAGTGGGCCACGATCGCCGAGGCGCTCCGGCGGCTCGGTATGCCGCAGGGAGCGGCGGTACTCGACGTCGGCTGCGGTCCGGGCTGGACCTCCATGTTCCTCGCCGAATCCGGCTATCGCGTCACCGCGGTCGACCTCGTGCCCGCAAACGTCGAACTGACCCGCGCCCGGGCCGACCGCTGGGGGCTCAAGGTCGACGCCCGGGTGGCGGACATGGACGAGCTCGAGCTCGGCGCTTCCTTCGACCTCGTTCTCGTATATGACGCTCTGCACCACTCGTCCCGTCAGGCAGACGTCGTGCGCGGCGTGGCGGCCCACCTCCGGCCCGGCGGCTGGGCGCTATTCGGCGAGCCCTCCTGGCTGCACGACTTCTCGCCGCGAGCCCGACGCGATGCGCGCGAGCGCGGTTGGCGCGAGCGCGGCGTGCGCCTGCGCGCGCTTCGGCGCGACTGCCGCGCGGCCGGGCTCGGTGACTTCCGCCGCTTCTTCCAGGGGACGCAACCCTACGAGCGGCGGGGCCTGGGGTTCACTTGGCAGCTTCTGCGCCTCTTGGCCGCGAATCTGGCGGTCGCGCCAGGAGCGCAGCTGTGGCTGGCTGCCCACCGAAGCGAGCGCTAGCCTCGCGTGTTTGATCGAACTGTGGGAACGCTGCGCCTGGTCCCGCTGATCCTGCTGGTGGCGCTCGCGGCTGCGTCGGCCCCCGACGCGCAGGGGCGGGTTCCCTACGCCTTCTACGGAGTCAACGCGAACGGGCCGCTGATGCGGACGGGAGGCGGCGAGCAGGAGCGCCAGTGGGCGGCGATGGCGCGTTCCGGTGTGGAGTCGGCCCGCGTCGTCTTCTCATGGGCGCACATGCAGCCCACCGATGGCGAGCAGCCTAACTTCGAGCAGAGCGACGCCGTCGTCTCGCGGGCCGTCCGCCGGCGGATTCGCCTCCTGCCCGTGATCTTCGACGCTCCGCCGTGGGCGCGCCTGTACCCGGACCGCCACGTGTCGCCCCCCGCCGACAACGTCGATTTCGCGGCCTTCGCTCGAGCGCTGGTCGAGCGCTATGGCCACCACGGCAGCTTCTGGAGGGAGAACCCCGAGCTGCCACGGCGACCGTTGGTGGAGTGGCAGATCTGGAACGAGCCCCACCTCCAGATCTACTGGAACGTGCCGGCGGGCTCGACCGCCGCGTGGCCAGACGGGTACGCCCGCCTATTAAAGGCTGCGTCCCGAGCCATCAAGGGCGTGGATCGGCGGGCGAAGGTCGTCCTGGCGGGACTCACCAACGATTCGTGGAATCAGTTGCGGCAGCTCTACCGTCTTCGTCTTCGTCGCTACTTCGACATGCTCGCCGTCCAGACCTATACATCAAGCCCCAAGAATCTCCTTCGGGCCTTCCGGCTTGTGCGCAGGGTCATGCGCCGGCACGGCGACCGGCGAAAGCCGATCTGGGCCACGGAGGTCAGCTGGCCGGCCGCGCGGGGACGGATCCAGGCTCCCGATTACTACCGCACCATCATCACGACTGACAGGAGGATGGGACAGCGCCTCAAGCGACTGTACGCGCTGCTCGCAAAGCGCCGCCGTGACCCGAGGTATCTCGTAAAGCGGGTCTACTGGTACACGTGGGCATCGAGGTACCGCGCCCAGCGCGACATCTTCGATTACTCGGGTCTGCTGCGCTACACGAGCGGGGACTTCAGGCCACGCCCAGCGCTGCGTTACTACAGGGCCAGCGCACGCCGTTTTCAGGGATGTACCAAGACGAGCACTGGTAACTGCAAGCGCCGCTAGCGCTTACCGGGTGTCGAGTTCGCCTTCGATGACAGCGTCAACAAGACGGGCAGTGCGGTCCCAGCCGAACACCCGAGCGCGAGCTACCCCCGCCTCGTGCATTCGCCACCTCGCGGCATGGTCGTCGGTTAGCTCGATCAGGACCTCGGCGAAGCCCTGCGAGTCGTCGGGGTCGACGAGGACGGCAGCTTTACCGCAGACCTCGCGGAGCGCCCCCGCGGCCGCTGCGACCACGGGTACGCCGCTGGCCATGGCTTCCAGGCACGGCAGGCCGAAACCTTCGTACCGCGAGGGCATGACGAACGCCAGCGCTCCCGAGTAGAGACCCGGGAGGAGGGCGTCATCGACATAGCCGAGCAGCCGAACCCCCTCCAGCTGCTCTCCCTGGAGGTGCCTGCGCGAGGAGCCGGCGACCGCGAGTTCGATGCCGCGTTCCGCGAGCATCTTCGCCGCATGGCCGAGGACACCGAGGTTCTTGCGCGCGCTGTTCGTCGCAACGGCGAGAACGTAGGGTCGGTGCAACGCGTAGCGCGTGCGCGCCGGCTCGGCGTCGGCGGCCGGAGTGAAGCGCTCGTCCACCCCGTTCGGCACTACTGCGATCCGGTTCGGATGGAGGCCCAGCACGGCGACGATCTCTTGGCGCGAGAACTCGGAGACCGTGAGCACGCGGCACGCCCGCGCAGCGATCGCGGGGAGCAGCCGCCGCTGGTACGCCACGTAGACCTGCGAATAGGACTCAGGGTGGCGGAGCGCCGCCACGTCGTGGATCACCACCACGTTCTTTCGTGAGGCGAGCGGGGCTAGGTTCGCGGGGCATAGGAGGAGGCGGGCGTGGTGGGCGGTCAGAGGAAAGATCACCTGCTCCCAGGCATGGCCCGCACGATGTGCCAGGGCTGGACGCGGGCGGACCACGCGGTAACGTCCCGGACGGAGGCGCGGGAGGCGAGCGGCCATCTCACGCGCCACACGCTCCACACCACCGATCTCGGGGCGCGCAGCGGCGCGCCCGTCGATCGCGACCGGCGCTCTCACCTGGCCAACTCGGCCACGAGCCCGCGGTAGGCGGAGCGGGAGCGCTCGAGATCAAACAGCCGCTCGGCCCGCGCTCGCGCACCGGCGGATAGCTCGGCCCGACGCTCGGCGGAGGTCAGAACGTCGCGCAGGGCATCTGCCGCCGCGTTGGCATCACCTGGCGTATAGAGGACGCCGCAGGTCCAGTCCACGATCTCGCGCGGGCCGCCCGCCTTCGGGGCGATGACTGGTGCCCCACACGCCAGCGCCTCGACGAGCGCGAGGCCGAAGGGCTCGCGCTCGGCACAGTGGAGTAAGGAACCGGCGCGTCGGAGCGCGGCGACCGGATCCCCGAGCGGCCCCTCGAGATCCACGAGCGAGTCGAGATCGGCGCGCCCGGCGCGGCAGCGCAGCTCTTGAAGCAGCTGCTCCCCGGCCGCGTCGAGCGGGCCACCAGCGAGGCGCAAGCGCAGGCCCGGGACGTATGGGGCGGCCCGGGCCGCGGCCTCCAGAGCGAGATCCGGGCGCTTCCAGCCGACTATCGCGCCTAGGACGAGCGCCTCGGCGCCCTCCGGTGGGTGGGGCGGCGGGCTGAAGTGGTCGAGGTCGACTCCCGGATACACGACCCGCACGCGATCCGTGAGCCGGGCGTTTGGATCCAGGTCCTCGGCAATGGCCCGCGAGAGGCACACGATCCGCTCCGCGCCCCGAGCGGCCGCCCGGATCGTTCGGGCGACAGCGAGACCGGGGAGGAAGTCGTTGTGCTGAAAGACGAGGGCTGGGGCCGGGCGCAACCCACGCAGCGCTCCGAGGCTCACCAGAAGGCCACGCATGCTCCAACCGAAGACCACCGCCGGTCGAAGCTCACGCACGGCAATCCCCACCTCGCGCGCCTGGACGGCGATCCGGACCGGAGCCGCGAGCCGGTCGCTCAGCCTCCGGCGAAACTCGAGCGGCCTGAGGCTTAGGGTCACGACCGGAAGCCCGGCCTCCCGCGCGGCCCGGGCGAGGGGACCGTCGGGGCACGCGACCGTCGCTGACTCGAGCCCCCTCGCGCAATCGAGAAGGATCTGCTCGGCGCCCCCGAGGAGGGGCGAGTAGCTCACGAACAGAGCGGCCGGACCTGGTTTGGCCATCGACGGGCGCGAAGCTAGCATTCGCTCGCCCTGTCGATGCCCGCAGCGGATCCCAGCCTCCCGGTCGCCTCTGCGCGCGTCGATCTATCGGAGGAGCTCGGCGGGGCGGCCGACCGCCGGCCTGTCCTCGATGTCCGCCCTCGACGGGTGGGCAGTTGGTGAGTATGTCGCTCGAGGAACGCCTGGCGTTCCCGCGCGAGGAGTTGCGGCTGCGGACCGCGCGTGGCGGCGCCCTGAACGCGCTCTTCCTCGGCGGAGGTGAAGGGCTCGCGCTGCTCCAAGGGCTGATCGTCACGGGGCTTCTGGGTCCCCGTGCGATCGGGCTCTACGGCATCGTCACGACCACCGCGGTGACGATCGTGCAGCTGCGACGGGTTGGGATCGATGAGGCCTTCGTCCAGCAGTCCGAGGAAAATCAGGAGGAGGAGTTCCAGCGCGCCTTCTCCCTCGAACTGGCGATCGGCGTTCTGTTCTCCCTGGTAATCGTGTTGCTGGCGCCGCTCGTCGCCCTCGCCTACGGCGACGACCGTTTGCTCCCGCTGACGCTGGCGGTGGCGTATCTCCCCACCGCCTTCGCACTGCAGGCGCCGCAGTGGATCTTCTTCCGACGGATGGACTTCCTGCGACTGCGCGTGTTGCAGTTCCTCGTTCCCGGCGTCACGTTCGCGGTCACGGTGCCGCTCGCGGCGGCGACCGGCAGCGTTTGGAGCCTTGTAATCGGGCCGTTCGTGGGCAATGCGGTCGCTGTGGTGGCGGCGCTCTACACGTCGCCGTACCCGCTGCGGCTGCGCTTCGATCGTGAGGCACGGCGGCGCTACCTCGGCTTCTCTTGGCCGATCTTCGCGACGGCGGCAGCGACCCTGCTGGTGCTTCAGGGTCAGCTGCTTGCCTTCGATCTCCACGGCGGGCTCGCCGCCGCGGGCTACATAACGCTGGCAGCGACCCTCACTCGCTATGCCGACCGCGCCGACCAGATCGCAACGACCACGATTTACCCGGCGATCTGCGCGGTGCGAGACCGCGTGGCGACGCTCGAGGAGCTGTTCGTGAAGTCGAACCGCGTGACCATGATCTGGTCGCTGCCGTTCTGCGGACTGCTAGTGCTGTTCGCGCCGGACCTGACCGCCTTCGTGATTGGGCACAGCTGGGACCCGGCCGTTGGTCTGGTGCAGGGTCTGGCGCTGGCGGCCGCCGTTCAGCAGGTCGGCTACAACTGGTTCTCGTTCTTCAGGGCGCGCGGATACTCGACGCCTCAGGCTATGGAGTCGGCCGCGATGGTGGGGGCATTCTTGTGCCTGGCGGTGCCGGGGCTGGTGCTTTGGGGCACGTTGGGGTTCGTCTTCGGCCGCATGCTGGTTTCGGCCGCCATGCTCGCGGTCCGTACGCGCTACCTGGGGCGGCTCCTCCCCAAGGTGTCGCTATTGCGCCTTGGCCTGCG
Source organism: Actinomycetota bacterium (assembly GCA_046728795.1). Taxonomy (GTDB): domain Bacteria; phylum Actinomycetota; class Thermoleophilia; order Solirubrobacterales; family Thermoleophilaceae; genus JBKPFJ01. The sequence goes on from JBKPFJ010000121.1 coordinate 13,454, forward strand.
AGCGCTCGCGCCCGTCGGGACCGCCGCACTTCTCGTCGGCTGCTTCCGCCTGGCCCTGTGGGGCGGCCACCGCACCGCGCTGCAGGCTGGGGTCGAGATCGTGCTCTTCGTGTCGGCGACGGCGGTGCTTACGTGGACACTCGAGCGGCCGCTGCTGCGCGAGCTCCACGCGTACCTTCGCGCGCGCTCGGACGCCACGGCCGAGCCGCTCGCCCCAGCCTCGATCTGAGGCTAGCCGGACAGCCCCGAGCGCGATCGCCGAGGGCTCGACAGGCGATTGCTCCCGAGCCGCAGGAGCACTCCGCCGGCCAGCAGGACGATGCCGAGCGTCGCCAGGGGGGCTGCTCGCACACCGGTCCGTGCAAGCTGCTCGCTCGACGCCGTTGGCTGTGCGACGACCGGGGCGTCGACCGTCTGCGCCGGTTGACCCGTGGGCCGCGTGGTCGGCTCCGGTGCGGTCGGGGCGGGTGTGGGCTGCGGAGTCGGTGCCTGCTGGCTGGGCGGCTTGTTCTGAGGCTGGTTGGCGAATGGATCGGTGTACTGCTCGTCACCGATGCTCTGTGCCACCGCGGAGGCAGGGGAAATGAAGCACGCATACGCGCACGCAAGTGCGAGGGCGGTGCGGGCGCGCCTTGCGTACATTCGGCGGGACAGACTAGCGACGCCGCCCATGGGACGGGCGAGGCGAGCCCGCGGGGCCCGGTGAGGGCCCTGGGGCGCCGGTAGCATCCGCTGCGTGGCGCCGCCGGAGGCCTGCTTCAGCGCGATCGTGTGCACGCGAAACCGCCCGGCGAGCCTCGCCCGGACCCTCGACGCCCTGCAGGATCAGGTGCCCGGGGGCTTCCCCATCGTGGTCGTCGACCAGAGCGACGAGCGCGACGAAGCGCTCGAGGCCCGCGCCTCCGGGGACTCGCGCCTGCGGGTCATCCGCGACCAAGGGCGGGGACTGTCGCGCGCGCGGAACGTCGCTTGGCGTGCCACGAACGAGGAATGGCTCGTCTTCGTCGACGATGACTGCCGCGCCAGACCCGGGTGGGCGGCTGCGCTCGAGAGTGAGTTGCGCGCGCATCCTGGGGCCGAGATCGTCGCCGGCCACGTCGGGCCGGCCGGCGGTCTCGAGGGGGAAGACCTCCACGTGACCACTTTCCCGGTCCGGCATGCCCGCTGGCGACACGGCCGCTGGACGCTTCCCGGGGCCATCTGCTTCGGCGTCTGCTTCGCGGTCCGGAGGCGAGCGGTAGACCGGCTCGGCGGCTGGGACGAGAGGCTTGGCCCCGGGGTACCGGATTTTCCGGCGGCCGACGACATGGACTTCAACTATCGGCTGCTGCGCGCGGGAGGAGCCGCGTGGCTTACGCCGGCGCCGCGCGCGGAACACGATCAGTGGCGGCGCTCGGAGGATCTGCCTGAGCTTTACCGCGGCTACGTCGCCGCTTGGAGCGGCTTCGCCATCAAGACGCTCCAGACCGGCGATCGTCTCGGCGGCGCCTGGTTATGGCTGTACGGCCTCGCGGATGTGGTTCACGAGCTCAAGACCGCCCTCGAACAGCGTTCGCGGCTGCGGCTGCGGCTGACCCGGGCCAAGCTCGCCGGCCTGGCCACGGGAACGCGACGCGCGTTGGAGCGGCCCTGGTGACAGAGGAATGCCTCACCGACTTCGCTTCAGCCTCATCGGCTAGCCCGTGAGCGCGCGCGCCCGACTCGCGCTACCGACGCTCGACCGCCGGACGTTCGACCGGGCGGCGCCGGTGCTGCTGCCGGTCGCGCTTCTGCTTGCCGCGTCCGCCATCTCCGGGTTCACCATGCTGCACCGTCTCGACCCCTACGACGAGGGGCAAATCCTCCTGGCTACGCGCCGCGTCGCCGAGGGTCAGTGGCCGTATGCAGACTTCGTCTTCCCGTACGGGCCCGGCCATCCCCTCCTGCTGGCGGCGCTGCAGAAGCTGCTCGGGCCGTCACTCCTCTGGTGGCGGATCGTCCGCGTGGCGGCCGATGCCACGGTCGCCCTGCTCGTGTACGTACTCGTGCGTCGCGAGGCCTCGCGCTCCGTCGCGCTCGTCGCGTGGCTCATTGCGGCGACGGGCATGGCCCAGCCCGGCGGCCCCAACCCGTTCCCGGTGGCCCTCGCCCTCGCCCTCGCCGCGTTCGCGATAGCCACGGCGGCCCCGCCTCGTCCGCCGTCGAAGGGATGGCTCCGTCCGGCTGCCGCCGGAGGACTCGTCGCGCTGGCCGCCTTTTGGCGCCCCGACTTCGGACTCTTCGCCGCCGCGGCGATCCTGGTCGCCCTCGCCCTCGCACCCGCCTCGCGCAGTTTGCGGGCGCGTGCCAGCGGCGCATTCGCCCTCGGCGCGGTCGGGCTGGGGGCGGTGCTCTACGCGCCGCTTGCCATCGCCGCCGGTCCAGCGACGCTCTATGAGCGGGTCGTCGGCGACGCTGTGCGGTACCGGTCGTATTGGACCCTGCCCTTCCCGCTCGACTACGACGGTCGCCTGCGAGCTTGGCCGCCCTGGTCGGTGATGCACGACCTCAAGGACGTCGTCGGCTTCTACATCCCGCTTGCTCTCATCGTGGGACTGGTGGTCGGCGCGGCCGTATGCCTCCTGTACGGCTTGCGCCGGGGGTTGCCGTGGCGGTGGGCGGGCCTCCTGGTCTTCGGTCTCGGGGCCGCCGGATACCTCCGGACGCGGCCCGACGAGTTCCACACCCAGCCGCTGCTCGTCGTGCTTGTTGTCCTGCTCGGGTCTGCGGTCGTTTGGCTGGCGAGCGAGCGTGCACGGTTCCCGGCGGGAGTGCTGCTCGCGGGAGCGGTCGCGGTCCTCGGTCTCCTCGCCGTCAACGGCACCGCGAACCGCCTCTCGGCCCTGATTCTGCCGCCGGACCTCGAGCGCGTCGGCCTGCCGGTGACCGATGGTGTGCGGGCTCCGCCCGCGGAGGCCCGGGCGCTGCGCCGGCTCGTGCCCTACGTGCAGGCACGTGTGCCGCCCGGAAAGCCGATATTCGTCGCCCCCCGCCGCTCGGACCTAGTCCGCTACGACAACCTTCTTCTCTACGTCCTCGTCGATCGCGACACCGTGCTCGACGCCGGCGCGACCCTTCAAGCGCGACCCGTCGAGCAGCGGCGCACGGTGGCGACACTTCGGCGAGAACGTCCACGCGTGGTGGTTCGCTGGACGGACCCACTGTCGAGCCAGCGCGAGCCGAACCTGCGCGGCCGGCCGAGCGGTTCCCGCGCCCTCGATGTCTACCTGGCCCGCGCCTACCGTCACGTGGCCACGTTCGGCGCCTACCGCGTGCTCGAGAGGCGCTGAGTCGGCTGCCGAAGGGTCAGGCCGGGGCGGTCTCCTCGACCGTTTGCGCCTCCTGCTCGGGGCGCGGTATGCCGACCTTGCGCAGGCGCCGTAGCTTTGGAATGAGCAACAGCGCCTCGAAGGCGATCGGCAGCGACAGCTTGCTCTCGCCCGCCTCGCGGTCGCGGAAGCAGATCGGGATCTCTGTGACGCGGAAGCCCGCCAGCAGCGCCCGGTAGGTCAGCTCGATGTTGAACACGTAGCCCTGCGATCTCAGCGTCGAGGGCTCGACCGTCTCGAGCACGCCGCGCCGTATGCAGCGGAAGCCTCCAGTGAGGTCCTGCACGTCGACGCCCAGGATTGAGCGCGCGTACAGAGACCCCCCGCGACTGAGCAGCCGGCGAAGCGGCGGCCAGTCGACGATCTGCCCTCCCGGCACGTAGCGCGACCCAAGCACCAAGTCGCTGTCCGCGGCGGCGGCGATGAGGGCCGGGAGATGAGCCGGGTCGTGCGATTGGTCGGCGTCCATGACGACGACGAGCTCCGCCCCACCGCGCAGGGCGTGCTCGAACCCGGCGAGATAGGCCGGGCCCAGCCCCTCCTTCCGCGCGCGGTGCAGGACCTCGACCCGGGGCAGCTCGGCGGCGAGTCGGTCCGCGAGCTCGCCCGTCCCGTCCGGCGAGGCGTCGTCGACGACGAGGAGGCTCCAGCCGCCTGGGGCCGCGAGCTCCAGCTGCTCGGCGGCTGCCCGAACGAGCCGCTCGAGGTTGCCGACCTCGTTGAAGGTCGGAAGGGTGAGCCAAACCCCGGCCTGCATAACCGCACCATACGCGGCGGGGCGACTGCGTGCCATGTGGCCGTCAGACCGGTTGCTCGAAGGCCGGCTCGGCGGCGCGCCGGCGAGCCTCGTCGGCGATGCGCCCGTCGAGCTGGGGCGGTACCGGGCCCTCCTCGCTGGCGGCTATGAGGGCTCCCGCCATAACGACGACGGGCAGGGTGACGGCCGGGATCTGCAAGTCCCAGTCGATGGAGGCGTGCAGAAGCCAGACCGTGCACGCCGCACAGCAGCCGGCGGCGAGCGGCCGTCGCGCGCGGAGCGCTTGGCGGGCTGCCGCCGCGACCCCAGCGAGCAGCAGCGCAAGCCCGAGCAGCCCGGGGATGCCGAGCTCGGCCGCCATCTCGAGCTCGAGTGAGTGGACCTCCTGCGCACCCTCCGCCACCGGGCGCTCCCGGAGCCAGACAACGCGGAAGCCGCCCGAGCCCAGGCCGTTCAGCGGATGGCGCCCGAACGCGGCCAGGCCGATCCTCCAGTAGTCATACCGGCGCGAGTGCACCGTGGTCAGCCGCGAGGGCGAGGCCTGGCGGAGCGCCTCGGGGCCGCCTTCCGCCCGCTCGCCGAGCCCGCCCGCGACCAGTCCGGCGACCGCCAGCCCCACGGCGGCGGCCGCGACCGCGGGCAGGCGGCAAGCGAAGCCCAGAGGACCGACGGCGGTCCGGCCCTCCCGCTCCGCCCTCGCCACTGCCGACATGCCGATTCCGGCGGCCACCATGACGAGGACCAGGATCGCGAGCATG
>JBKPFJ010000226.1:0-5494 GCA_046728795.1 Actinomycetota bacterium
GGGGCGCGCGAGGTGTTCCTCGGCATGGCCCACCGCGGCCGGCTGAATGTTCTCGCCCACACCGTGGGGCGCCCGTACGATTCGATCCTCGTCGAGTTCGAGGGCGAGCAGACGCTCTCGGCCGAGACCGCCGCGCCCACCGGCGGGACCGGCGACGTGAAGTACCACTACGGCGCCTCGGGCACGTACCGCACGCGGTCGGGGAAGACGCTCACCGTCACGCTGTCGCCCAACCCGAGCCACCTCGAGTACGTCAACCCGGTGATCGAGGGCCGGGCTCGCGCCGACCAGTCGAGCCGCAAGGGGCGCGAGCTGTGCCACGACCCGAACGTCGTCGTGCCGATCCTGATCCACGGCGACGCGGCCTTCCCCGGCCAGGGCGTCGTGGCCGAGACGCTCAACCTGCAGGCCCTCGAGGGCTACTCGACCGGTGGCACGCTGCACGTGATCGCCAACAACCAGCTCGGCTTCACGACCGACCCGGGGGAGGGCCGCTCGACCCGCTACGCCTCGGACCTGGCGAAGGGTTTCGACATCCCGATCGTGCACGTCAACGCCGACGACGTGGAGGCGTGCGTCGCGGCGGTGAGGCTCGCCGTCGCCTTCCGGGAGCGCTTCGGGCGCGACGCGCTGATCGACCTGATCGGCTACCGCCGCTTCGGACACAACGAGACCGACGAGCCCGCCTACACGCAGCCACAGATGTACGCGGCGATCAAGGAGCACGCGCCGGCCCGCAAGGTCTACGCCGACCGCCTGGCGAGCGAGGGCGTCGTGACCCCCGAGGACGCGGGGCGGATGGCCGCGAGCGCCTACGACGCCGTCGGCAAGGCACACACCGAGCTCAAGGAGTCGATGGGGCCGGCGCCGGACACGGGGGAGCACGAGCTCGACCGCACGATGAGCCGCGAGCCGCGCACCACGGTGCCGGCCGACACGCTGCGCTCGATCGGGGAGCACCTCCTGCGCGTCCCGGAGGACTTCTCGGTGCATCGCAAGCTGAAGCCCTTCCTCGAGCGGCGCCACGAGGCGCTGGCCGACGGTGGGCCGATCGACTGGGCCCACGCGGAGGCGCTCGCCTTCGGCTCGCTTCTCGCGATCGGTGTGCCCGTGCGCCTGACCGGCCAGGACACCGAGCGCGGCACGTTCAGCCAGCGCCACCTCGTCCTCCACGACGCGGCCGCCGGCAGTCGCTGGTGCCCGATGCAGGCCCTGACCAGCGCGGTGGCGCCCTTCGAGCTCCACAACAGCCCGCTCTCCGAGCAGGCCTGCCTCGGCTTCGAGTACGGCTACAGCATCCAGGCGCCCGAGGCGCTCGTGCTGTGGGAGGCGCAGTTCGGCGACTTCGTGAACTCGGCCCAGGTGATCGTCGACCAGTTCCTGGTCTCCGGGCTCGCCAAGTGGGGGCAGACCTCGCGGCTCACGCTGCTGCTTCCCCACGGCTACGAGGGGTCCGGCCCCGAGCACTCGAGCGCCCGCCTCGAGCGCTTCCTGCAGGCGGCCGCCGAGGGGAACATCCGCGTGGCCAACTGCACCACGCCGGCCCAGTACTTCCACCTGCTCCGCCGCCAGGCGCTGGTCTCGAAGCCCCGGCCGCTGATCGTGATGACGCCGAAGAGCCTGCTGCGCCTGCCCGCCGCGGTGTCCCCGCTCGAGGACCTCGTCGAGGGCGGCTTCGAGCGGGTGATCCCGGATCGCGACGTCACACCGGAGGAGGTCACCAAGCTCGTGCTCTGCTCGGGCAAGGTCTACTTCGACATCGTCGGCCACGAGGAGCGCGCCGAGGCCGGGCATGTCGCCGTCGCCCGCGTGGAGCTCCTGTACCCCTTCCCCGAGAACGAGCTCGAGGAGCTGATGGACGAGTACCCGAACCTCGAGCGGGTGGTGTGGGTCCAGGAGGAGCCTCGCAACATGGGCGCGCGCGCGTTCATGCGCCGGCGGATGGCGAAGATCCTCCCCGAGCGGCTCGCCTACGACTACGTGGGCCGCCAGCTCCGCTCCAGCCCCGGCGAGGGCTACGCGGCGGCGCACAAGAAGGAACAGGCGCGCATCGTCCGCGTGGCGCTCGACCTCGAGGCGGACGTCCGCGAGCCGGACTTGTCGGCGCAGCGGCCCCGGCTGTAACGGCGCGCGCAAGCCGACGCTTGCGCGGCGCCGGCTAACGCTTCACCCGCTGCTCCCTGGAGATCCGCTCCGCGAGCTCCGCGGCGCCGAGCCGCCGCTGCACGGCCGCGGCGAAGCGTGGCGCGACCTGGGCCACGAGCGTGCCGGCCCGGAGATCGAGTGGCGCGACGTCGATCTCCGGGCGACCGCTCTCGATCGCCCGAACCACCGCCCGGGCGACGCTCTCGGGCGTCACGGTGCGAACCCAGCGGGGCAGTTCCACGCCGGTATCCGCGAACAGGCCCGCGCCGCGCACGAACGCCGGGAACACAGTGCTCACGCCCACCCCGGTGCCGTACAGGTCCTGGCGCAGGCCCTGCGCGAAGCCGCGCAGGCCGAACTTCGTGGCCGAGTAGACGGCGCTTCCCGGCGACGCGGTCTTCCCGTGCAGCGAGGCCACGAACACCACGTGCCCCGCCCCCCGCTCGATCATTCCGGGCACGAGTGCTCGCGTCAGCTGGAGGGGGGCGCGGAGGTTCACGTCGAGTGCGCGATCGAGGTCCTCCGGCGCGAAATCCGAAACAGGACCGCTGGCCGGCAGCCCGGCGTTTGCAACCAGCACGTCCACGGCCCCCACCCGCTCCAGGAGCCGGTCCCGTTCCTCCTCGCGCAGTAGGTCGGCGGACACCACCTCGGCCGCGCCGAGCTCGGCGGCCAGCGCCTCGAGGGCATCCGCACGGCGCGCCGTCAGCACGAGGCGCGCACCCCGGCCGTGCAGAGCGCGAGCGATGGCGCCGCCGAGGCCGCCTGAGGCGCCCGTTAGCAGGACCCTGCGCCCCTCGATCCGGAGAGCCACGGCCGGATCATGTCATCGGGGGCCGGGCCCGGGGCCAAGCGACCGCGTCGCAGGCCTCGCACCGGCCGCCCGGCGTCCTGCGACCCGGTACAGGGTCGACTTTGGTCGTGACACGACAATTAATCGCCCCTGCAGGCTTATTGGCGCGGTCGCGGCAGCCCAGGCGAGCTGGTGGTCCTCCTCGGAGATAGACACGCCCCGCTTCCTCACCGGTCAGCGCGCGCCAACCTCCTGACCATCGAGCTAAACTGATTAGCAGTGCTAACGAGTCCTTCGACGCCCGAGCTCGCCTCCAGCCTGCGCCTCGCGATCACGCGCACCGCGCGTCGACTGCGCCAGCAGGGAGATCCTGCGCTCTCGCCCACGCTGATCGCGGCGCTCTCCACGATCGAGCGAGAGGGGCCGCTGACGCCGTCCGAGCTCGCCGAACGCGAGCGTGTGCGGCGGCCCACGATCACCCGCGTGGCGGCCAAGCTCGTGGACGCGGGGCTCGTTACGCGCCTTCCGGACGCACGGGACGGACGGGCCGCTCGCCTGACCGTGACCGTCGAGGGCCGCCAGCTGCTGCGCGCTCTGCGAACGCGCAAGACCGCCTATCTCGCTCGCAGGCTCGAGCGTCTCGAGCCGGAGGAGCGGGAGGTGCTCGCCCGCGCGAGCGACATCCTCGAGCGACTGCTCGAGGAGGATGCGGAGTGAGCCGCCGCCGCGCCCTCGCACCGCTCGCGATCCCCAACTACCGGCGCTACTACCTGGGTCAGTTGTTCGCCCGCTGCGGGGTCTGGGTGCAGACCGTCGCCGAGCTGTGGCTCGTCCTGCGGCTGACGGGAAGCGGTGTGTCCCTCGGCCTGACCACCGCGCTCCAGTTCACGCCGATGCTGCTGGTGGGCGCGTGGTCCGGCCTGCTAGCGGACCGGCTGCCGAAGCGGCGCATCCTCCTTGCTGCCATGGCGCTGATGGTGCTGCCGGCCGCGGCCCTGCTCGCGCTTACCGCCACGGGAGCGGTGGAGCTGTGGATGGTCTACGCGCTCGTGCTGCTCCGGGGCGTGGGCCACGCATTCGACCATCCGGTGCGACAGGCCTTCGTCATGGAGATCGTGGGGCCGCGGCACGTGGCTGCCGCCGTCTCGCTGAACGCGGCGCTCGTCTCCTCCGCGCGCCTTGTGGGCCCCGCCGTCGGCGGCACGATCATCGCCACCCTCGGCGTGCCGCCCTGCTTCGCCCTGAGCGCGACTCTGTTCGCCGGCGCGGTCGTGGCGCTCGCGGCGCTCGACGAGTCGGCCCTCCACCCGAGCGATCGGGTGTCCCGCGCGCCCGGCCAGCTGCGGGCGGGGCTTCGCTACGTGGCGTCGACCCCGGAGCTCCTCGCCCCCCTGGCGGCGATGGCCCTGGTGGGGACGCTCGCCTTCAACTTCCCCGTGATCCTCCCGCTGATGGCCAAGTTCACGTTCGACGCCGGCGCCGGCACCTATGGGGCGCTTGCGGGCGCCATGGGCGCGGGAGCGATCGCCGGGGCCCTTCTCAACGCAGCGCGGCGCTCCCCGGGACTTCGCGACATCACGGCTCTGGCGCTCGCCTTTGGACTGCTCATGGCGGCGCTGGCGGCGGCGCCCTCCCTGCCTCTGGCGCTGGCGGTGCTGGTGCCGCTGGGCGCCGCATCCACCGTCTTCTCGGCGGCCGTGAACGCGGTCCTACAGCTCGCCTCGTCACCGTTCATGCGCGGCCGCGTCATGGCCCTGTACAGCGTGCTGTTCATCGGCTCGGCGCCCGTCGGCGGGCCCATCGTCGGGTGGGTCTCGCAACACTCGGGCCCCCGAGCCGGAGTGCTCGTGGGAGCGGCCGCGACTCTCGCGGCGGCGGCGGGACTGGCGGTGTACGGGCGGCGGCGCGAGTTCGCCGCGGCTGAGGCCCCTGAGCGGGCCGCCCGTAGCGCAGCCTGACGACCTCGCCCGGACGCGCGCTTTCCCAACGCCGCGCCACAATCGAGGGAGTCCGCCCCATGGAGCACCTCGAGCTGCTGATCGCGGTCCTGATGATCGCCGTCGCGGCGCTGGGCGTGCTCGCGGGGTTCATTGACGTCCCGTGTCCGATCCTGCTGGTGATCGGCGGCTCGCGCTCGGCTTCGTGCCCGGCGGGCGTCGAGCAGCGAGAACCCTCTCCCACCGCGGCCGTCACAGCCACGCGGTCTAGACCGCCCCGGGCATGTGATCCGGGTTGCGGGGGCTATAGAACAAAAGGTTCTCCACCTGCCCCCGCGAGCCGGCTCCGGCGCAGCGGCTGCCCGCCCGGCCCTGGCCGGCGAGCAGCGGCGGCTGCCGATTGAGGCGCCTCCCGGTGCGCGTCAGCCGGTCGCTGGACTCGCGGGCTATGGGCCGCGAGCATACGTCTCCCGCAGCGCTCGGGGCACAGGCAGGACGCTATGCTCGCAAGTCGCCAGCGGGCGTAGTTCAGTTGGTTAGAACGCCGGCCTGTCACGCCGGAGGTCGCGGGTTCGAGTCCCGTCGCTCGCGTTTCGCGTTCTGCCTGCAAAAGTGCCAG
>JBKPFJ010000018.1:0-14678 GCA_046728795.1 Actinomycetota bacterium
TCCATCTCCATGGCGGGGTCGAGCGCCTGGGGATCCTGGATCGTGTCGAGCAGCGAGACCTGGTCGCCGGAGGCGTCGGAGACGGTCCAGAGCTCGTCGAGCGCGACCACGGACGAGTTTGAGATGCGTACGAGGGACTCCTGGAACTCCTCGACCGAGACCTCCAGGACGTCGGCCATCTCCTGGTCGGTCGGCGCCCGGTGAAGCTCGTGCTCGAGCCTGGCGTTCGCCTTCTCGATCTCGCACGCCTTCGTGCGGACGGAGCGCGGCACCCAGTCGAGCGAACGCAGCTCGTCGATGATCGAGCCCTTGATGCGGGTGATGGCGAAGGTCTCGAACTTGATCTCGCGGCCCGGGTCGAAGCGCTCGATCGTCGAGATCAGGCCGAGAAGCCCGTACGAGATGAGGTCCGCCTCCTCGACGTGCGAGGGCAGCCCGCTTGACATCCGGCCGGCCACGTACTTGACCAGCGGCGCGTAAGCGAGCACCAGCCGCTCGCGGGCGTGCTGGTCGCCGTCGTCCCTGTAGCGGCGCCACAAGTCCTTCAGCTCGATGGCCTTGAGATTTGTCTCCACTGGGGTCAGGCTCGGGGGTGGGAGCGCAGATAGGCCTGCTTCAGGCGCTTCGACTCTACCCGAGTGTAGGTCTGGGTCGTGCTGATTGACGCGTGCCCGAGCAGCTCCTGGATCGCGCGCAGATCGGCGCCTCCCTCGAGCAGGTGGGTGGCGAACGAGTGGCGCAGGGTGTGCGGCGAGACGCCCCCCTGAAGCGCCGCGCGGCGGGTCGAGATGCGCAGTCGGCGGCGCACGTCGGACGTCGACAGCCGGCGACCGCTCTTCGAGACGAACAGCGCCGGCTCGGCGGCGCCCTCGTCCCGCCCGGCGGCGAGCGCCGGCCGCCCGCGCGCCAGATAGGCGTCGAGCGCCCGCCAGGCAGGTTCACCGGCGGGCACCACACGGGTCCGCCCGCCCTTGCCCTCGACGCGCACCTCCTCCCGGTCGGGGTCGATGCTCCTCACGTCGAGGTTCACGAGCTCCTCCGCCCGCAGCCCGGCGGAATAGGCGAGCTCGAACAGCGCGCGATCGCGCAGCTCGAGCGGCCGGCTGGCAGGCATCCGCTCGAGCAGCTCGGCCACCTCGCCGGGCTTCAGCACCCGCGGCAGGTAGGCGTCGCGCTTTGGGCTCGAGATGAGCTCCGCCGGGTTCGCCTCGAGCTCGCGGCGCTCGACAAGCCGGCGGTAGAACCCGCGGACGGCCGCGAGCTTACGAGCGACGGTCGAACGCGAGGCGCCCCGCTCGGAGAGCACCCCCGCGAAGCGCCGCAGCTCCCGCGGACCGAGCTCATGCGGCCCGAGCTCGTGGGCGGCCGCCCACTCCGCCAGCTGGCCCAGGTCCACCCCGTACGCGCGCCGCGTCTTCTCGGCCGCCCCGCTCGCCCGTAGCGCGTCGTCGTAGGCGCGCAGTGCGATGCTCCACCCGGTGTCGGTGTTCTTCGTCAACACTCAGGACGGGAGGGTCGCGACGCGCGGCCAGCTCGCGGGGGCGGGGCTCGTGGACGAGACCGAACGCCCCGCGCCGCCCTGGCACCCGATCCAGGGCCCGGATGACGCCTCGACGATGTGGTACGCGGTGCTTCGAAAGCGCGAACGCGGCGTCTTCATCGGCACCTTGTGCATTCGACACACAGGGCGGCAGGCCTTGTTGGAGGAGCGCGGCTGGGAGGAGGTCCCCCTGGGGCGGATCGGGCCTTGACCGGAGCGCCAGAGCGTCGCGCGGCGCCGGCTAGGAAATGTAGATCGGCGCGCCCACCGGCACCTGCGGGTAGAGCGCCTCGACGTCCGGGATGGACATCCGCACGCACCCGTGCGAGACGGCGTGGCCGAGCGACCACACCTCGTCGGTGCCGTGGATGCCGGCGCCGGCGAAGATGCCGAGCCAGCGCGCCTTGATCGGGTTCTCCGGGCCGGGCGGCACGACGGTCCCGGCGAGACTCCCGGCCCACGCGCTGTTCGGCACGTGCCAGGCCGGGTTAACGGCCTTGTTCTCGATGTGGTACAGGCCCGCCGGCGTCTCAAGGCCGACCTGGCCGACCGCCACCGTGTAGCTCTTCACGAGCTGGAGGCGCTTGTAGAGCGAGAGCTGGAACGCGCCCCGGGTGAGTACCAGCACCGTGGGGTACTTGTCGGCGAGCTGGTCGGTCGTGACCTTGGGCTTGATGACTTGGACCGTCGCCGTGACCGAGCGCTCGGTCGAGGTCAGGGCGCGCTCCACCCGGTTCCGGAGCGCGGCCACCTCCACCCTCACCCCGTTCTTCTCCTTGACCTTGTGGAGCGAGGGAAAGCTCACGGTGGCGTCGCGCGCTGGCCGGTTCACCTTCCGCCTCACGCGGTCGACGAGCCCGTCCACAGCCTTTTGCGAGTAGCTCACGCGCGGCGCGACGTCGGCGTTCTCCTCGCCTCCCGTGATGTCGCGGGCCACGCGGGTGATGATGCTGCCGTCGCGGCTGGCCTGGAGGGCCTCGTCCACCATCCCGGGAACGTCGGCGTGCAGGCCGGCGTCCTCGGCGGACAGCGTGAAGCGCCTGCCCCGGTAGAGGACGGCAACCGGCCGCTCGAGGGGCGCCACCACGCGACGCTGCACCACCCGGCGCGCGCGGTCGGCGGACATGCCGCCCACGTCGACCCCGGCGATCGTCACGCCCTTGGCGATGCGGTCTTCCCGCGCGCTGTCGTACGCGTACACGGCGACGGCGCCGACCAGCATCAGGACGACCACTGCCGCCACGGCGATGAAAGACCTATGCCTCATCAGGGAGAGCCGCGTGATTCTAGGGACCTGATACCTCGTACGAGCAGCTGCAATCCGGTTTGCGCGCGACTCTAGGTGCCCGATTCGGCCGGCTCTCGCCGGCGGGCGAGCAGGGAGTCGATCGCGCCCAGCACGCTGTCGCGCGCCCGGTGGGCACGCTCGTACTCGCGAAGCGCGGTGAGGTCCTCGCCCTCGAGGGACCCGAGCAACGAGATGACCTCCTCGGCCGCCAGGTCGTCGTAGTGCTGGGGGGCGAAGCCCCGCGTGCGAGGCTCCGAAGGAGCCGAGGGGGTGCGCGGTGGGACGGGCTCCGGCTGCGGCTCCTCCGGCGGGGCCGGGCTCGGCTCGGGCTCCGGGGGGCGTTCGGCCCCCCGCCGGGAATCGCCGCGGGCCAGCCCGGTCGTCTCGGCATAGGCGCCGAGGAGGCGCTCGAGCTCCAGTATCTGGTCCCGGGAGAGCCCGGCGCCGGTCCTTCCCTGCCGCACGTGCGGGCTCCAGCGCAGGAACTCCTCGACCTCGCGCTCGTAGCGGTACGGCTCCTGCGCCCCGCGCAGCAGGGGGTGCAGGCGAAGGTGCTCCCCGAGCTTGAGCACGGTCTCGCGGCTCGTGTAGCCATAGTGGAAGCCGGTGGCCTTGAGCCGCCGGTTGTCTAGCCCACGCCCGAAGCGGAGCTGGTTCAGCACCTCGGGCGGCACCCGCACGCCCACCCGCCTCAGCAGGCCGGCCGCGATCCCCGTCCCCCACGGAGGGAGGATGGGTGCGTAGGGCTTGCCCAGCAGGCCGGCCACCTCGCTCAGCGCGAGCACCCCGTCGGCGGCCACGTTGAACACACCGGGCAGCGAGCGCTGCACGACGTGCTCGAGGGCGTGCACCACGTCGTCCTCGTGCACGAACTGGTAGCGCGGGTCGAAGCCGAGGATCATCGGCACCGCGGGGAGCGAGAACAGCTGGATGTGGGAGGTCCGCACGTCCGGCCCCAGGACGTTTGCGAAGCGCAGGAGCGTGACCGATACGCCGGGGTTCTTCTCGGCGAACTCGTTGACGGAGGCCTCGGCCTCGACGATGTCGCGCTCGATCGGCGTCCCGGGCGCGTGCGGGCGGCCCATCGTCTCGTCGAAGAACGCCGGATCGTCCTGCTCGCAGCCGTAGAAGTGCGCCGAGGACTTGAAGACCACCTTGCGCACCGGCGAGTCCGAGCCGCTGCAGGCGGCCAGGATGTTCATCGTCCCGATGACGTTGTTCTCGTGCGCCTTGCGCGGGGAGGTGACCGTGGAGTCCACCACCAGGCGCGTGTCCACGACCGTGTCGATTTCCGCGGCCTCCACCACTCGTCGCAGCAGCGCGTGCTGGGTGCCCACCTTCACGTACTCGGTGCGCTCGAGCTCTACGTTCGGCTCCTCGTTGTCGACGCCGATGATCGCCTCGATCTGGCTGTCGGCCTCGAGTGCCTTGGCCAGACGCCCGCCCCAGTAGGTGGAGAGACCCGTGACGAGGATTCGCTTCGAGGGCATCAGCCGAACCAGACCGATCTGCGGGTGCGCAGCATGTCCCAGAGGTTCTCCTGGATCCGCGCCCGGATCTCGTGGGCGACGGTCTGCACCAGCGCCTTGTCGGCGTCGAGCCCCTCCTCGTCGAAGCGGATGGGCTCGAGGAAGCGGAGCTTGAACTTGGCCGGCAGGTATCCGAGCATCCCCAGCAGCCCGAAGTGGGGGAAGGTCGGGGTGATCGGGAAGTAGAGCAGCCCGGTGAGCCGCTGCATGAGGCCCACCTGGGCGAAGATCGGCGCGGCCTCCTCGGCGCCGACCACGCACAGCGGCACGATCGGCACGCGGGCGCGCATGGCCGCCTCGACGAACCCCCCGCGCCCGAAGCGACGCAGGCGGTAGCGGTCCTTGTAGAGCTTCTCGGTGGCCTTGCGCCCCTCGGGGAAGACGAGCACGAGCTGCTCCTCGTCGAACAGGAGCCGGTGGACGTTGGCGGGATGTGCCGCCACGCAGCCGATCTTGGGGATCAGCATCGAGAACCCCGGATAGCCCTTGAAGAAGTGCTCGACCGTGATGTGGAGCGGGCGCGGATGGGCGTGCTCCTCCTTGATCGCCTTGGCGATCATCGCGGCGTCCGGCGGCAGCGCGCCAGAGTGGTTCGACACGAGCAGCGCGCCACCCGTGGCCGGCACGTGCTCGATCCCGTCGACCTCGGCCCGGAACCAGTAGCGGTAGAAGAACTCGCCCAGCGTGTTGTCGAGGAAGCCCTCCACCCGCTCCGAGCGGCCCCAGTCGGTGAGCTGCCGCTCCGGCTCCACACCGGGCAGGAGGTCCCGCATGTCCTCGCGCCGCACTGCCGGCAGGGCTCCGTTCTCGACCTCCGGCTCGAGCGGTCTGAGGCTGGTTCTGGTCGCTTCGGCCATGGCCGGCGATTCTGGCACGATGGGCGATCCATGCGCTCGAAGGAGGAGGTAAGGCGGGAGGTCTGGAGCGCGATGGACCGCGAGCGCGTGTCCCGCTTCCCCGGCGCGGACGGCCGGATACCGAACTTCGCGGGCGCCAAGGCTGCGGCGGAGCGCCTGACGCGCCACTCGGCCTGGACGAACGCCGAGGTGATCAAGGCGAATCCGGACTCTCCCCAGACCCACGCTCGACGTCTGGCGCTGACCCAGGGGAAGACGCTCGTGATGGCGGTGCCCCGCCTGCGCGACCAGCACCCCTTCCGCCTGCTCGACCCGCGCAAGCTCGGCGAGGACGGGCTGCGCGAGGCGGCCACGATCAAGGGGGCGCTGAAGCACGGCAGGGTGATCGACCTCGACCAGGTGCCGGAGCTCGATCTCGTGCTCACCGGGTCTGTTGCGGTGAACCTGAAGGGCGCCCGGCTGGGCAAGGGCGGCGGCTTCTCGGACCTCGAGTTCGCCCTGCTCTGCGAGGCCAAGCGGATCGACCGCCACACGACGGTGGCCACCACCGTCCACCCGATCCAGATCCTGCGCGAGAACCTCCTGATGACGGGGCACGACATCCCGGTGAACCTCGTGGCCACGCCGCGCGCGGTGATCGAGGTGGACGGCGCCTATCGGCGCCCGTCCGGCGTCCTCTGGGATCACCTCCAGCCGCCGCAGATACACGAGATTCCTGTCTTGGAACGCTTCGGCTACGCCGGCTAGACCGGGGACTGCAAACCTTCGCCTGCCGGCGTCATCGGCCCGCTCACCTGCAAGAGCAGGCTTCGCGGGCCTCTTCCTTGGCAGGCTTGGTTTTCGTACCCGCTCTTAGGAGATGTGCGCGAGGGCCGGCGCAAGGTTCGCCCTCAGCTCATACCAGTCGCGGCCTCCTATCACGCCGTCCTCCGCCACTAGCTCTTCGTTCCAGGGGTGCACGATCGTCGCCGGCAGGATGCCGGCGGCGCGGGCCCGGGCGATGTTCACCGGGCTGTCGTCGATCAGTACGTCGACGCCGAGCTCGACGCAGCGGCTGACCTTGTCGAACGAGCAGTGCAGGTCGTCGTAGGGAAGGCCGATCGCCTCGAGCCAGCGGGCGGTGGCGGTGTGGCACTGGGTGCGCCGGTGGCTCGTGACGTGGATCCAGTGACCGGCCTCGTGCCAGCCGCGGACGGTCTCGACGGCGCCGGGGTAGGGCTCGGCCGCCGCGATGTTCTCGTCGGAATGGGTCTCCTCCACGCAATGCACCAGCGCGTCGCGCTCGAGCGCGGTTATCCCCCACTCGCGCTGCTCCTCGTAGGGCAGGTCCACCGCGTAGCGCTCGCGCACCACGCGCTGGAGGAGGTCCCAGTAGTGGTGGAGCGTGGAGTCGATGTCGAGGGCGATACGGGCCACGTCGCGATTACAGTAAGGGCCCGTGAAGAGCTTCTTCGCCTCCCGGGTGGCGCCCGCGGCGCCTTGGAGCGAGCCCTCCGCGGAGGAGGAGTACGGACGGACGGCCACGCCCGACTGGCGCCAGGTGGACTGGCCGGCGCACCTTCACCGCGAGGAGGTCGACGGCCAGACGATCAACTACGTCGATCTCGGCTCGTGCGACGGCGCGCCCGTCGTGCTCGTGCACGGGCTGGGAGGGCAGTGGCAGAACTGGCTCGAGAACATCCCCCGCATCGCGCAGGAGAGGCGGGTAGTAGCGCTCGACCTGCCCGGCTTCGGCCTCTCGCCGGAGCCGCGGGAGCGGATCACGATCTCCGGCTACGGCCGTTGCGTGAACGCACTGTGCGACCACCTCGGGCTCTGCGCGGTGCACCTCGTCGGCAACTCGATGGGTGGCTTCGTGGCGGCGGAGACCGCCATCCAGTTCCCAGACCGGGTAGAGCGCCTCGTGCTCGTCTCGGCCGCCGGGATCAGCAACACCAACGTCTACCGCGCACCGGCGCTCCTGGTCGGGCGCGTGGCAACGGCCCTAACCGCTCGGACGGCCGCCCGGCACGAGCAGATGGCCAAGCGCCCCGGCACCCGCTACGGCGCGCTGATATTCGTCGCCCGCTACCCGCACAAGCTCAAGCCCGACCTCGCCTACGAGGGATTCATCAAGGGCGCGGGCAAGTCGGGCTTCGACGCCGCGTTCCGGGCCAACCTCGAGTACGACTTCCGCCACCGCCTGCCCGAGATCCGTTGTCCGGCGTTGATCTTCTGGGGTGAGGAGGACGCGATCCTGCCCGTCAAGGACGCGCAGGAGTTCGAGCGGCTGATCCCCGATAGCCGCAAGATCGTGATGCGCGAGACCGGCCACGTGCCTATGGCCGAGCGCCCGGACGCGTTCAACCGCGCTCTGCTCGAGTTCCTCGCCGAGACGGGCCCGGCCGAGGAGAAGGAGCCGGTCGAGGGCGAGAGCCAGGCCGCGTAGGCACGCACGGAGCGCCCGGTGGAGCTCGAGGGGAGCGTGGCGCTCGTGACGGGCGCCGCGGCGGGCACTGGGCGCGCGATCGCCGTTCGGCTGGGGACCGAGGGAGCCGTGGTCGTGGTGGCCGACATCGACGTGGGCCGGGGAGGGGACGTCGTGGGGGCGATCGAGTTGCGGGGAGGCCGCGCGAGCTTCGTGCGAGCGGAGTCGCGTCGCCAGACGACGTTCGGGCCATGGTCGCCTCCGCCGACAGGGTCGACGGCGGCCCGAGGCTCCTGGTCAACAACGCGGGCGGCGGCGGGCACGTGGAGCCGCACTTCCCGACGCGAGCCCGGACAGTGGGGAGCCACACTCGACCTGAACCTGCGCGGTGCGATGCTCGCCACCCAGCTCTCGCTCGACGCGATGCGCCGCAGCGGGGGCGGCGCGGTGGTGAACGTCGCGTCGACCTCGGGCCTCGGCTTCCGGCCGTACTGGTCGCCCGAGTACGGCGCGGCGAAGGCGGGGCTGATTCGATTCACCTCTTCGTTGGCAGGCCTGCGCGAACGGATGAACGTTCGCGTGAATTGCGTGCCGCCCGACTGGATCGAGACCGAGCGCGCCCAGGAGGAGCTGGCCCGGATGCCGCCGGACTAGCGCGCCGCGAGCCCGGCTCCCCTGGCGATGGACGCGGTCGCCGACGCCGTGGTCACCCTCGCCCGTGACGACCGCTTGGCCGGCAGGGTCATGGTGCCGTGGGGCGGGGAGCCTCCCCGCCTGCTCGACCCGGAGCGCCGGGAGTAGTCAGGAGGTGACGGCGCCCTCGGCGGCGCTGCCCACGTGGCGGGCGTACTTGCCGAGCACGCCGTTCGCATACCGCTGGGGCGGCGGCTGGTACGCCGCGACCCGGGCGGCGATCTCCTCGTCCGAGAGCTCGACGTCGAGCCGGCGGCCCGGCACGTCGAAGACCACGGTGTCCCCGTCGCGGACGGCGGCGATCGGCCCCCCGCGAGGCGCCTCCGGGGCCACGTGGCCGGCCATGAAGCCGTGCGTGGCGCCGCTGAAGCGGCCGTCGGTGAGGAGGGCCACCGAGTCGCCGAGCCCCTCTCCCACCAGAGCCGCGGTGACCTGCAGCATCTCGCGCATGCCGGGCCCTCCGCTCGGGCCCTCGTTGCGGATCACGACCACGTCGCCCTGCGCGATGGCGCGAGCCTTCACGGCGGCGAAGGCCTCCTGCTCGGACTCGAAGACGCGCGCCGGGCCGCGGTGCTCTCTCCGTTCGTGCCCGGCGAGCTTCACGACGCAGCCCTCCGGCGCCAGGTTTCCGCGCAGGATGGCGAAGCCGCCGGTGGGCTTGAGCGGACGGTCGAGGGGGCGGACGACCTCCTGCCCCTCGGCCTCCTCGGCCGCGTCGGCCACCTCCCCGATCGTCTGTCCGGTGACGGTCAGCGCCGCCTCGTTCAGGAGGGCCGCCTGCTTGAGGCGCTTCACGAGCACCGGCACCCCGCCGGCCCGGTAGAGGTCGGTAGCCACGAAGCGACCGCCGGGCTTCAGGTCGGCGAGCAGCGGCGTTCGCCAGGCGATCTCGTCGAAGTCGTCGATCGCGAGCTGCACCCCGGCCTCCTTCGCTACGGCCAGCAGATGCAGGACGACGTTCGTCGACCCGCCCGACATGGCGGCCGCCGCGATGGCATTCCGGAGCCCCTCGCCTGTGACGATCTGGCTCGGTCGCCGGTCCTCGCGCAGCACCTCCAGGGCGAGTCGGCCGACCTCCTCCGCCACAAGGCCCTTCTTGCCGTCCTCGGCGGGAACCATGGAGCTCGCCATCGGCGAGATGCCGAGCACCTCGAAGGCCGTCGCCATCGTGTTCGCCGTGTACTGCCCGCCGCAGGCGCCCGCGCCGGGCGAGGCGTGATGCTCGAGGTCCGAGAGCTCCTCGTCCGATATGTCACCCGCGGCGTGGGCGCCCACGGCCTCGAAGACGTCCTGGATCGTCACGTCCCGCCCGCGCCAGCGGCCGGGGGCGATGGTTCCCCCGTAGAGCATCACGGCCGGCACGTCGAGCCGGGCGAGTGCCATCACGCACCCCGGGATCGTCTTGTCGCAGCCGCTGAGCGCCACCACTGCGTCGAACATGTGACCCCGCGCCACCAGCTCGATCGAATCGGCGATCAGCTCGCGGGACACGAGCGATGCCTTCATGCCCTCCGTGCCCATCGTGATCCCGTCGCTGATCGCGACGGTGTTGAACTCCATCGGGGTGCCCCCCGCCGCCCGCACCCCCTCCTTCACGCGCTCCGCGAGCCGGCGCAGGTGGAAGTTGCACGGCATGGTCTCCGTCCACGTGTTGGCGATGCCGACGATCGGCTTCCGAAGATCCTCGTCGTCGAAGCCGATTCCGTACAGGTACGCGCGCGCCGCGGCCCGGTCCGGGCCGTCCAGGATCGCCCGGCTGCGCGCCCGCGGGTCGGGGCTCACGAGCGGTGGGCCGCCCGGCGGCGCCCCCACTCGGCGAGGCGCCACAGATCGCGCCGCACCCGGGCAGGATCGAGCTGCCTGCCGACGAGATGCATGTTGGCGCGGCGGATCACCCTGCTCTCGTCGGAGGTGAGGGCCATCCACTTGGCCAGCACGTCGTCCGACGCGGGCAGCCGGGTGCGGCCGTGGCCGCCCAGGTCCGGGAACTCGACGCAGTACTCCGACAGGAGCTGCCCGGTCTCCGGCACGTAGGCCACTATCGGCTTGTGGGGGTAGACCAAATAGGCGTAGGGGGCCTGGGCCCCGCCGTCCTGGCGCCTGCGGGCGTGCCTGCCCTCGATGCGGATGAAGCCGAGGTCCCGGTACATCGCCCACTCCTCGTCGTTCACGCAGGAGCGCAGCAGCTCGCGCGCGCGTTGCTCCGCCCGCCGCTCGCGCCCGGGGTCGTAGAGCGGCTGATCGAACGGTGACGCCGCCGCCCGGCGCGCGGCGCGCCCTCGCCGCCAGCGCCCCCACGGCCGGGCCACCAGCGGCAGGGCGAGCACAAGTGCGACGACCAGCAAAGCGAGCAGCGCCAGCATCACCGACGCGGCGCCCGGATCAGCCGCCCGAGGCGCGCGGGAAGAAGATCACGCGCTCCGCCTCAGGCGGGATCTCCACGTACTCGTGCACGAGCTGCGCCTCGCGCCGACCGCTCCCGGGCTCCGTGGTGGGCACCGCGGCCCACATGCCCTCGTCGAGCTGCCGGCGGAACTCCTCGATCAGCCGCTCCTCGTCCTCACGCACCCGGGGGTCGCCCTCCGCGAGGAGGACCTCTCCATGACCGGGCTTCATGCGCAGGAACCTGATGGCAGCCCCTCCTTGGCGGCTGGTCGTCGGGCTGCGGATTATGCCAGAGGCTGGCCCCGGCGCCCCCCCGGTTTGCCGGTGCCCTCGTCGGTAGAACCGAGGGATGCCGACCGAGCCCGAGCCTGTCTCCGTCGCCGAGGTGGTCCACCGGGCGGCGACCGTCTGTGACCCAGAGGGTGACGAGGAGGCAGCCAGCTGCTCGCCCGGTTCGAGGACCGGGACGAGCCGATCACCTCGCTCCCCGACGTGGAGGCCGAGGTTCTCGAGGCGAAGGGCGCGATCGACCCCGAAGACGGGGACCCCGCGGTGACGATGGCGGCCGCGATGACCGTGTACCTCGCCCATCGCCGCACCGAACTGGACGACGACCGCGAGGAGATACTCCGGCTCGCTGCGCGCGCCGAGTTCGGGGGCGGCCCTCCGCCGCCGGTGGCCGGCTGGCTCGCGGCCGAGGGCGTTCGGCTCTAGCCCTACTGGTTCGCCTGGGCGGCCATCAGAAGGAGGCCGCCGTCGATTACGAACGACTCGCCGGTCGCGTAGCGGGCGTCCGGGCTGGCCAGCCAGGCGATCGCGGAGGCGATCTCGCGCGCGTCGCCGGGCCGGCCGAGCGGTATGGCCTCGCGCTGCTTTGTCCCCGGGTCCTCGTCCTCGGCCCCCGTCATCGGCGTGGCGATCTCCCCCGGCGCCACCGCGTTCACGGTGATCCCGTGCTCCGCCAGCTCGAGCGCCATCACCTTCGTGAGCAGCCCGAGGCCGCCCTTGGCGGCGCAGTAGGCCGCGTGGCCGGCCAGCGGCACGTGCTCGTGAATCGAGGTCACGTTCACGATCCGCCCGCCCCGGCGGCGCTCGACCATCCGGCGGGCCACCTCCTGCCCCGCTAGGAACGCCCCCGTCAGGTTCACGTCCAGGTCGCGACGCCACTCGTCGAGCCCGAACTCGAGGAACGCCTGCGAGGTGCCGGTGCCGGCGTTGTTCACGAGCACGTCAACGCCACCCAGCGCCTCGTCGAGCTCGCCGACCGTACCCTGCACCTCCCGGACGCGCTCGAGGTCCAGGCGCCGCACCTCGGCCCGGCGTCCGTGCCGGCCGACCTCGTACGCGCTCTCTCGCGCCCCCTCCTCGTCCTCGTGCCAGGTGACCCCCACGTCGTAGCCGCGCGCCGCGAGCGCCACCGCGGTCGCCTTGCCGATCCCCGAATCCGAGCCGGTCACGATGGCCGCGCCGGCCCCGCTGCCGTTCGTCTCCATGGCGCCCCGATACCCGGGCCGGGCATACCGACGACAGCTCAGCGCTGGAGTGAGAGCGCGAGGGCTGGCCTGCCCTAGCTTCCCGAAGAGCACCCGGTCCAAGCCGCGGCAGTCGCCGAACGTCCCGCCCTACCCTCCATAGCGAGCAGTCCGGGACGCTTGGCGCCGGTCAGGTCGATCTCGAGGTCCCCGCGCCAGGGGCGCCCCGCCGCTCGTGCCCCCCGGGCCAACGAGCTCAGCGCGCCAGTCCGAGCACGTCGACCGGGCCCGCCCCGGAGCCCAGGTCCCGCAGCCCGTCGCGGACGGCCTCGGCGGCGATCGCCTTCGCACGGCGGGCCGCTTCGAGGGGCTCGTGCCCCAGTGCCAGCTGGGCGGCGAGCACCGAGGAGTGAGTGCATCCGGAGCCGTGCGCGGCGCCCTCGGGGTAACGCTCTCCAGGGATCGCCTCGAGCAGCTCGCCGTCGAAGAAGAGGTCGGTGGCATCCCGGCGGTGACCGCCCGTGACCACGACCGCGCGCGGGCCGAGCGCGTGCACAGCCCGCGCGAGCTGCTCCGGATCGCCGTCCTCGAGTCCGGCGAGGGCGGCGGCCTCGGCGGCGTTCGGCGTCACTACGGCGACGCGCGGCACGAGACGCGTTCGCAGGGCCTCGGTCGCGCCCTCGTCGAGGAGGCGGGCGCCGCTCTCGGCAACCATCACCGGGTCGAGCACGATCGGCGCCTCGCCCACCAGGTCGAGCGCTCGGTCCACCGCCTCGATCGTCTCCGAGTTGCCCAGCATGCCGATCTTCACGGCGTCGACGCCGATGTCCTCGGCCACGGCGCGGACCTGTTCGACGATCGCCTCCGGCGGCAGCGGGTACACCGCCGTGACCGCGCTGGTGTTCTGCGCGGTGATCGCGGTGATTGCCGTCATCCCGTGCGCGCCGCAACGGGCGAACGCCTTCAGGTCCGCCTGGATGCCGGCCCCGCCTCCGGAGTCGGAGCCCGCGATCGAGAGGAGCCTCGGCGGACCTGCCATCGCCCGCAGGATATGAGGCAGGCTCAGCGGGGCATGACCCGCTCGTAGCCGCCCAGGGCGTCGGGCCGCACGTGCCCGTCGGCCTCGAGCCTCGCGAGCGCCACCCGCACCTCCCGCGCCGAGAGCCCGCACACCGACGCGATGTTCTGGACCCCTCCCCCGCCCTCGACCGCGTCGAGCACCCGCCGCAGTCCGGGCTCGAGCGGCGCCGGCTCCGGCTCGCTTGCCCTGCGGGCCCCCACCCCGAACAGCTCGTCGAGCACGTCCTGGGCCCCCACCACGACCCTCGCGCCGTCTCGCAACAGCCCGTTCGACCCGGCCGCCGTGCGCGAGGTGACGCGTCCCGGCACCGCCCCCACGGCCCGCCCCAGGTCCTGCGCGAAGTCGGCCGTGATCAGCGACCCCGAGCGCTCCGCCGCCTCTACCACGACGGTCATCCGGGTGAGCCCGGCCATGAGCCGGTTGCGCGCGGGGAACGCCCAGCGGAAGGGACGCGTGCCGGGCGGCATCTCCGACAGCACCAGCCCCGCTTCCGCCACCCGCTCGTGCAGGCGGCGATGGCGACGCGGGTAGGTCAGGTCCGGCCCGCTGGCCAGCACCGCGAGAGGGGCGCCCCGCCCATCCAGGCAACCGCGGTGGGCGGCAGCGTCGATCCCGAGCGCCAGCCCGCTCACGATCGGCAGGCCGGCGGCCCCGAGCCCGCGCCCGAGCGAGTGGGCGAGCTCCAGCCCATAGGGCGACGCCCGCCGCGACCCGACGATGGCCACGCCGGCCTCCTCCTCGAGCGAGGCCAGCCGACCCGAGCCGACGGCGTATAGAACCGCGGGCGGGTCGTCAAGGGCGGTCAGACCGCTCGGATAGCCGTCGGCATGCAGGCAGAGCGCGCTTGCCTCCGCGCTCACCACTCGATCCCTCGCAGCGGCGCCGCTGAACGCATCCAGGAATGCCCACGCGTCGGCAGCATGCGGCCCCGCAGCGGCGAGCACCAGCTCGTGCTCCGGCAGGCGCAGCAACCCGCTCGCCCGTCGTCGGGGACGGTCGAGGAGCCCGGCGATCCGCGGCGCCAGGTGGGCGACCAGGAAGCTCCGCCGCAAGCATGACTCGCAGGCGTCGATCACGCTGCCAGCCACTCGGACCCCGGCAAGCGGTAGCCCAGTGCCTCCTCGACATCGCTCGCGCCGACGGTCTCACGGTCGTCGACGTCGGCGATGGTGCGGGCCACCCGGAGGACGCGATCGACACCCCGCCCACTGAGCGGCCGGGCCGAGTTAGCGTCGAGCAGCCGGGACGCGAGCGACCGGTCGAGCGGCACGATCCGCCTCGTCAGCCGGGTGTCCATCTCCGCGTTGCAGAGGGCGCCCTCCCGCGACAGGCGGGCGAGCTGGCGCCGGCGGGCCCCGAGCACCCGATCCCGCACCGCGGCGGAGCGCTCGCCGCGGGTCGAGCGGGGCTGCTCGACCAGCCGCAG
>JBKPFJ010000223.1:0-6486 GCA_046728795.1 Actinomycetota bacterium
CCTCGGACGTTCCGGCGCCGAACGAGCCCGCAGCGGCCGCCGGCCAGGCCGCTCCGGCGCCGGTCGCGGTCGAGCCGGCCGCGCCGGCGGCCGCCGAGGCGCCTCCGGCGGCTGAAAAGCCCGTCGCCTTCGCCGCATCTCCCGGCTCGGTGACCATAAAGGACTTCTCGTTCAGCCCGGGCACGGTCACGGTGAGCGTCGGGGAGACGGTGACCTGGCAGAACAGCGGGCCGAGCGGGCACTCGGCGACGGCTCGCGACGGCAGCTTCGACACGGGGGTGCTGGCGAAGGGCAAGAGCGCCTCGCACACCTTCGACAAGGCGGGCACGTTCGCGTACATCTGCACGCCGCACCCGTTCATGCACGGAACGGTCAAGGTCGTCGCGGCAAGCAACCGAGGAGGCGGCGCGGGGTCGGGGTCGAACGGCTCGGCGGGCACGGCCTCGTCCTCCTCGGGTGGCAGCAGCAGCTCGAACGGGTCGAGCGCCGCGGGTGGCTCCAGCGGCTCGATCGGATCGACTGGCTCAAGCGGCGAGGCGCTCGCGAGTACCGGCTCTGACGTGTGGATCCTGGCCGGCCTCGGAGTCCTGATGCTGGGCCTGGGCATCGCGGTCGAGCGGCGGACGAGCGAGTAGCCTCCCCGCGACAATGGCCGACCGCAAGATCCGCGTCGTCGTCGCCAAGCCCGCCCTCGACGGGCACGACCGCGGGGCGAAGATCATCGCCCGCGCGCTCCGCGACGCGGGGATGGAGGTCATCTACACGGGCCTCCACCAGACCCCCGAGCAGATCGTCGAGACCGTGCTCCAGGAGGACGCCGATGCGGTCGGACTGTCGATCCTCTCCGGCGCCCACATGACGCTCGTCCCCCGCATCGCCGAGCTCTTGAAGGAGCAGGGGGCCGAGGACGTGATCCTCGTGGTCGGCGGCACCATTCCCCAGGACGACATCCCAGAGCTGAAGCGCCTCGGCGTCGCCGAGATCTTCACCCCGGGCGCCTCCGTCCAGGGCATCATCGACTTCATCCGCGGCGCGGTCCCGGCGTAGCGCCGGTCGGCAGCACCCGACGGCGCCGGGCGCCTTCCAAACCCCGCCCGGCGCCAGGGGGCTTGGCCGATTGCGGGACTCATGGTCCCGTTTCGGGCCAAGCCCCCTGGCTGAGGCGGACCGTGAGGCCGTCGGGCGTCGCGGCAACGGAGATCGCCGTGAGGTCCGGCACTGCGGCGAGCGCCGGTTCGAGCTCGGAGGCGGGGTGGGTCGTCGTGACCGCGAGGGCGCGCATTCCGGCGGCCGCCGCGGCCTCGAGCCCCGGCGGGGCGTCCTCCAGCACCAGGCAGTCTGCCGGGTCGAGGCCGAGGTCGCGGGCCGCGGCCAGGTAGCCGTCGGGCGCCGGCTTGCCCCGCTCGACGTCCTCGCCGCAGACCATCACCACGGGCTGCGGCAGACCCTGGCCGGCCAAACGCGACTCGGCAAGCACGCGCCGGCCGGAGGTCACGACGGCCCAGCGTGCCGCCGGCAGGGAGCGGACCAGCTCGGCGGCGCCCGGCACGGGCCGTACGCCTTCCGGGTCGCGCGCCTGGGCGCCGTCGAGCGCCTCGGCCTCGGCCTCGGCGTCGAGACCGGGCGCGACTGTCGCGATGACGGCCTCGCTCGGGCGCCCGTGCATGAGCGGTCGGAGGCGCTCGATCGGCACGCCGCGGCGCTCGGACCACGCGGCCCAGTGCGCGGCGACCGACTCACGGGAGTCGACGAGAACGCCGTCCAGGTCGAAGAGCAGCGCCGTGCCGCGGAGCTCGACCGGCAGGCTCAGGCGGCTGCCGGCTCGGGCGGGTCGGCGACCACCGGTGGCGCGCCGACGATCTCCTCGAGCGTCGCGCGCAGGATGGCGAGCTCTCGCTCGCCGTAGCGGGCGGCCCAATCGGCCTCGATCTCGCGGATGATGCGGCGGCCGGTCTCCTGGGCCACCCGCCCCTTTGGGGTGAGCACCAGGATCTTCGCCCGGCCGTCCGAGGGGTCTGGCACGCGCTCGAGGTAGCCCAGACGCTCGAGATCGGTGGCCACCTCGCCGACCGCCTGCTTCGTCAGCTGGGCCGCCTCGGCAAGCTGCGTGAGCCGGGCGCCCTCCGCCGGGATGTGGCCGAACACGCACCCGTGCGCCTCGCGGATGTCTCGGTAGCCCGCCTCCTCGAGGCGGGGATAGAGCTCCTCCGCGAAGCGGTCGGTCGCGTCGCGTAGAAGGCCGATCAGGGGAGTGAAGCGGTCGCGTTGCATATCGTCAGGACTCTTGATAAGGTGCCTTTATCAAGTTGCCTTACAAGGTCACCTGACGAGATTGTACCCGATGCAACGGAGACTTCAAATGACCACCCGATCCAGCACCGGCGGGGGCAAGTGGTGGACGCTCTTCGCGGTCAGCGTAGGCGTCTTCATGCTCCTGCTCGATATCACCGTGGTGAACACGGCACTGCCGTCGATCCGCGAGGACTTGAACGCCAGCTTCACCGACCTCCAGTGGGTCGTCGACGCCTACACCCTCACCCTGGCGGCCTTCGTGCTCACGGCGGGCTCGCTCGCCGACCGGCTCGGCCGCCGCCGCGTGTTCGCGGCGGGACTCGGGATCTTCGCGGCGGCCTCGCTCGCGGCGGGGCTGGCCCCCGATCCCACCTTCCTGAACGTCTCGCGCGCGATCCAGGGCATCGGCGGGGCGATCATGTTCGCCGTCTCGCTCGCGCTCATCGCGCAAGAGTTCCCGGCGGGCCGTGAGCGCGGCACCGCGATGGGGGTCTACGGCGCCACGATCGGCATAGCCGTGGCGATCGGCCCGCTCGTGGGCGGCGCCCTCACCGATGCGCTCGGCTGGGAGTCGATCTTCTTCCTGAACGTGCCGATCGGCCTTGCCGCCATCGCGATCACCTACGCCAAGGTGCGCGAGACCCGGGACCCCAACGCCACGCGCGTCGACTGGGCCGGCCTCGGGACGTTCAGCGTCTCGCTCTTCCTGCTCGTGTTGGGCCTCCTGCGCGGCAACGACGAGGGCTGGGGGAGCACGCTGATCGTGTCGCTCTTTGTGGGGTCGGCGGTGCTGATGGCAGCCTTCCTTGCCATCGAGCAGCGGGTGAAGGAGCCGATGCTGCCGCTGCACCTGTTCCGCAACCGCGCCTTCACGGGCGTGCAGCTCGCGGCCTTCGGAATCTCGGCCTCGATGTTCGCGCTGTTCCTCTACCTCACCCTCTACCTCCAGAACGAGCTCGGCTACTCGCCGCTCGAGGCCGGGTTGCGCTACCTGCCGTTGACCGTGGTGAGCTTCTTCGCCGCGCCGCTGGCGGGGAGCCTCCTGGGCCGCGTGCAGGCGCGGATCCTGATGGCAGCCGGCCTCGGCCTCTCCGGCGTCGGGCTGCTGCTGATGTCGGGCCTCAGCGAGGGCGCCGACTGGACGACGCTGCTCGGCGGCTTCCTGGTGGCCGGGGCCGGCGTGGGCCTGCTGAACCCGGCGATCGCCGACGTGGCGGTGTCCGTAGTGCCGAAGGAGCAGAGCGGCATGGCCTCCGGCGTGAACGACACGTTTCGCCAGGTGGGCATCGCCGTGGGGATCGCTGCCTGGGGGGCGATCTTCCTGAGTCGCGGGGCGGCGAAGGTCTCGGACCTCCTCGCCGGCACGCCGGGCGCGACGGGGGAGCGCCCCCGGCGGCTGATCGAGGCGGTGTCCTCGGGCAACCTCGACCAGGCACTCCAGGGCGCCCCCGCCGGGGCCCGCGGTTCGCTGGCGGACGCGGCGCACCAGGGCTTCCTCAGCGGGCTCAACCTGCTCCTCGTGCTCGGCGCGTTGATCGCGTTCGCCGGCGGGCTGTTCGCCCTCTGGCTCGTGCGCGAGCGCGACATCCAGCGGGAGGAGCTCGAGGCACGGCCCGAGCTGGCCATCGAGCCAACTGCCGCGTAGCTCCCCGACGCCTTCGTAGGATGCGTGCCGCCCGCAAGGGCGGTACGTGCCTACACAGGCAGGGGAAGTCGATGAAGGACCGCATGCTTGCGGTGGCCGTGGCGGTTGCCGCGATGCTCACGCTGCCGCGTCGGCCCTCGCGCAGAGGATCCAGCCCGGCGAGTCGATCGTCGCCGCACGGCTCGTATTGCACGCTCAACTGGATCTACGACGGGGCGGGAAGACCTACGCCGGGACTGCGGCGCACTGTGTGAGCGGTCCCGGCCAGCGCGTCTCGCTCGCGACCCGCCCGCTCGGTGACCCGACCACGCCGGTCGGCACGGTCGCCTTCCGGGGCGACCCGGACGCGCCCGGCCGCGACTACGCGTTGATCGAAGTCGATCCGTCGCAGCTCGGCAACGTCGACCCGTCGCTCAAGGGGCACCCGGAGATTCCCACCGGCGTCTCGACCGGCTACGCGAAGGGCGACCTGATGCAGTTCTCGGGCAACGGCGTGGGCTTCCACCTCACCCAGCCGACGCGCGCGAGCAGCGGGTCGGCGTGCTGAACCAGACCGACGGGGTCGAGCACGACATCCTCGGCGGGGTGAGCCCCGGCGACTCCGGCGGCCCGGTGGCCGACCTGACCTACGGCAACACGGCCTTCGGGATCGTCGACACCGTCGGTGTCGGCGTGAACTCGGACGCGCTCACGGTCGTGACCGCGGGCGAGGGCGGGGCCAACCTCGACTTCGTGCTCCGGGACGCCGCCGCGCACCGCTTCCCCGATCACGCTGCGCACCGTCGGGTAGCCGCTGCGCTGCGCCGCGCCCCGCCGCGGGTCGGCGGGCGCTGGGCCGCGGCGAGGCGACTGACTAATCAGTCAACACCTGGGTAATATGCCGGTCCGCGCGCCCGGACCGCCCGGCGCATAGGGGCCCGGACCGCCGCCCGGAGCCGCGCCGCAGAGCGACTGTAAGGAGACTTTTCTTGAAGATCTGCGTGCTCGTCAAAGACGTGCCCGACGCCGCGGTCGAGAAGCGGATGGATCCGGACTCGAAGCGCCTCGACCGCTCGGGCGAGACGAACCTCAACCCCTTCGACACCCACGCCGTCGAGGCGGCCATGCAGATCCGCGAGGGCGGCGCCGTCGACGTCGACGAGATCGTGGCGGTGACCATGGGACCCGATGGCGCTGAGCGCACGCTCAACAAGGCGGTGTCTCTGGGGGCCGACCGCTCGGTCCACCTGAAGGACGACGCGCTCGCCGGGTCGGACGTCTGCGCGACGGGCTACGCGCTCGCCCAGGTGCTCGACCAGGAGTCACCGGACCTGGTCCTGCTGGGCCAGCAATCGGACGACGGCGAGTGCTACACGATCGGCGCGGTGGTGGCCGACCACCTGCGCATGCCCTCGCTGACGCAGGTGATCAAGATGGACGCCGAGCCGGGCAAGCTGCGCTGCGAGCGCCAGGCCGAGTACGGCTACGACACCGTCGAGGTCGAGCTGCCCGCCGTGATCTCCGTCGGCGATGCGATCAACGAGCCGCGCTACCCGTCCCTCAAGGCGATCATGGGCGCCAGGAAGAAGCCGCGCGACACCAAGTCGATCGCCGACGCCGGCATCGAGGGCGAGCGCGTCGGTGAGCAGGGCTCGCGCACCGCGGTCCTCGCCGTGAACCCCCCGCCCCAGAAGGAGCCCGGCGAGATGATCGAGGACGAGGACACGAACGAGACCGTCGAGAGGATCGTCGCTTGGCTCGAGGAAAGGAAGCTTCTCACTTGATGCTCCCTCCGCGACCACCGCACCGGCGGATGACGCGCCATGCCGGCGCAGTTCCTCGTCCTCGGGCTCGTCCGAGCATTCCATGCCCGCACTCACCCTCCGTCCTTGCTCTGCTTGGCCTGGCTCGTCCCCGCGGGCACGCTGCCCACGAAAGGAGCATCGCATGAGCGGGATCCTCAGCTACGCACTCCACTACCAGGGCGAGTTCAACAAGAACTCCCTGGGCGCCGTCTCCGAGGGCGCCAAGCTCGCCAAGGAGATCGGGAGCGAGGCCGCCGCCGTCGTGGTCGGGGAGGGGGACGACCTCACCGACGACCTCTGTGCGTCGCTCGGCAGGTACGGCGCGAGCAAGGTCTACCGCGCCCGCGCGCCGGAGGGCCTCGCTCAGCCCGTCGTCGACGTGATGGCCAAGGTCATCGGCGACGAGGGGTACTCCTATGCCCTTTTTGGCGGGGGCCTGCTCGGGTTTGAGATCGGCGCCGGCCTCACGGCCCGCCTGGGCGCCGGCGTGACCATGGAGGTCACCGAGGTCCGGGCACAGGACGGCAAGCTGGTGTCGGTGAGGCCGATCCTCCAGGACTCGGCCGTCGTGGACGTCGACTACGTGGGCGAGCCCGGGATCATCATCGGCCGCTTGAACGCGTTCGACGCGGAGGAGTCCGGCGAGGGCTCCGCCGCGGTCGTGGACGTCGGGGTCCAGCTCGAGGACTTCTCGACCAAGGCCAGGATGGTCCAGCGCGGCGAGCAGCGCGGCGCCGACGTGAACATCGAGGACGCGGAGATCCT
>JBKPFJ010000180.1:0-27941 GCA_046728795.1 Actinomycetota bacterium
GAAGCGGCAGCGCCCCGAGCTGTGGTCGCTCTACAACGGGAACGTCAACCCGGGCGAGCACGTCCGCGTCTTCCCGCTCTCCAACTGGACCGAGCTCGACGTCTGGGAGTACGTGGCGCTCGAGCGCCTCGAGCTGCCGCCCATGTACTTCGCCCACCGGCGCGATGTGTTCGAGCGCGACGGCATGCTCTATCCGGCCTCCCCCTTCGTCGGGCGTCTGCCGGGGGAGCGGGTGTTCGAGGAGTCGGTTCGCTTCCGCACGGTTGGCGACATGACCTGCACCGGTGCCCTGCGCTCGAGCGCGGCCACGCTCGAGGAGGTGGTGGCGGAGATCGCGGCCACCCGGATCACCGAGCGGGGCGAGACGCGCGCCGACGACCGGGTGAGCGAGGCGGCCATGGAGGACCGCAAGCGGGAGGGGTACTTCTAACCATGCTGCGGATCGCCACCGCCGGCTCGGTGGACGACGGCAAGTCCACCCTGATCGGCCGGCTCCTGCTCGAGACCGAGCAGATCATGGAGGACCAGCTGGCGCACGTGGAGCGCACCAGCATCGCGCGCGGCGACGGCTACGTGAACCTGGCCCTGCTCACCGACGGCCTGCGCGCCGAGCGCGAGCAGGGGATCACGATCGACGTCGCCTATCGCTACTTCGCCACGCCGCGCCGGCGCTTCATCATCGCCGACACGCCGGGCCACGAGCAGTACACGCGCAACATGGTCACGGGAGCCTCGACCGCCGACGTGGCGCTGCTCCTGGTCGACGCCCGCCACGGGGTGGTGGAGCAGTCGCGCCGCCACGCGTTGATTGCAGCGCTCCTGGGTATCCCCCATGCCGTCGTGTGCGTGAACAAGATGGACCTCGTCGGGTTCAGCGAGGAGGCGTGCGACGCCGTGGTGCGCGACTTCGCGGAGCTCGGGCTGGCGGACGCCGCGTTCATCCCGATCTCCGCGCTGCACGGCGACAACGTGGTCGAGCTGTCGGGTCGCACGCCTTGGTACGCCGGTCCGCCGCTGCTCGAGTGGCTCGAGGCCCTCGAGCTATCCCACGACCGCCCCGAAGAGCTCCGCCTCCCGGTGCAGCTCGTGCTCGGCGACCGCTACGCGGGCCAGCTGGCGAGCGGCGCCGTGCGGGCGGGCGACGAGGTCGTCGTCCTGCCGTCCGGGGGGAGGACACGCGTGGCCGCGGTGGAGACCGCCGACGGGGAGCTCGAGGAGGCGGTGGCGCCGCTGTCGGTGACGGTCCGGCTGGAGGACGACATTGACGTCGAGCGGGGCGACCTCATCACCCGCCCCGCCGACGCGCCCGCCGCGGCCAGTGAGCTCGCGGCTACCGTCTGCTGGATGTCCGAGCGGCCACTCTTGCCAGGGGCGGGCTACCGCCTCAAGCACACCACCCGCACCGTTCGCGCTAGCGTCGAGGCCATCGAGGGACGGCTCGACGTGAACACGCTCGCCGACGAGCATGCCTCGGAGCTGCGGCTCAACGACCTGGGCCGCGTCCGTCTGCGCCTGGGCGGCGAGGTGCTCGCCGACTCCTATGCCCGCAACCGCATCACGGGCAGCTTCATCCTGATCGAGGAGTCGACGAACGACACGGCCGGTGCGGGGATGGTGGCGTGAGCGCGGGTACGGTCGCCTGAGGGTGGATCCCGCGCTCGTCGGCTTCGGGCTTGGCGTCGGCCTGCTCGTGGGAATGACCGGCATCGGCGGCGGCTCGCTTATGACGCCGCTCCTGATCCTCGTCTTCGGGATCAAGCCGGTGATCGCCGTGGGCACCGACCTGGCGTACGGCGCGGTGACGAAGACCGTCGGCGGCTACAAGCACCTGCGCCAGGGGACTGTCGACACATCGCTGTCGGCATGGATGGCCGTGGGCTCTGTGCCCGCGGCCGTCGGCGGCGTGTTCGTGCTCGACATCCTCGAGCGGGCCTACGGCGATGGCTTCGACGACCTGATGCTGAAGCTGCTGGCCGGAGCGCTCCTCCTGTGCGGCGCGGCGACGCTGGCGCGGGCCCTGTTCCTCCAGCGGCTCGTGGCGCGAGAGCGGGAGACCCTCGTCCTCCAGCGCCGCCACAAGGCCGCAGCGATCGCGCTCGGCGCCTCCGTGGGCTTCGTGCTCGGAGTGACCTCGGCGGGGAGCGGTGCGCTGATTGCGGTAGGGCTGATCCTGATCTTCCAGCTCGTGCCGCGGCGGGTGGTGGGCACCGACGTCTTCCACGCCGCCATCCTGCTCTGGGCGGCGGCCACGGCGCACGTGGTGGCCGGCAACGTGGACTTCGGCCTGGCGGGCAACATCCTCCTCGGCTCGGTGCCCGGCGTGTGGGTCGGAAGCCACCTGGCCATGCGCGTCCCTGTGCCCGCGCTGCGCACCACGCTGGCCCTGCTCCTGATCGGCTCGGGGCTCGGGCTGCTCTCGAAGGCCGGCACCGGAGTGCCCGGAGCCGCCCTGGCCGCCTTCCCGATCGCCGTCGGGCTGCTGGCGGCTGGCGCCGCCGTGCGCGAGCGGCGCCGGGCGAGGCCCGCACCCCAGCGCTTGTAGCCTCGGGGTCCCGCCGCTAACGTGCGGGGACCTTTGCTGGCCCGTTTATCGAGTAGGGGGACCAATGGCTCAAGCTTCGACCCGGACCGCCGACACGCGGAAGCGGGTCCAGCGACGAGCCACCTCACAGCCCCGCAGCAAGGCCCCCGCCGCCGATCGCGGCTCGAATGGCGACGTGACGATCGACGCACGCGCGCTCGAAGAACTCGTGGAGGCGCTCGATGCCGCACGGCGCGGTGACTTCTCGATAAGGCTCTCGCGCCGCCGCCGGGGTGTCCTCGGCGATGTCGCCTCGGCCTTCAACGAGCTTGTCGAGCGCAACGACCGTATGGCCAAGGAGCTCGTGCGCATCGGCCGGATCATCGGGCGCGAGGGGCGCATGACAGAGCGGGCGTCGCTGCCGGGTGCGGCCGGCGGCTGGGAGACGAGCGTGGACTCGATCAACTCCCTGATCGACGACCTCTCGCGGCCGACCACCGAGGTGGGGCGCGTGCTGATGGCCGTCGCCGAGGGCGACCTCTCCCAGAAGATGGCGCTGACGATCGAGGGCCAGCCGGTCAAGGGCGAGTTCCTGCGCATCGGGACCACGGTGAACACGATGCTCGACCAGCTCTCGAGCTTCGCGGACGAGGTCACGCGCGTTGCGCGCGAGGTGGGCACCGAGGGGAGGCTCGGCGGCCAGGCACAGGTGAAGGGCGTGTCGGGCACGTGGCGCGACCTCACCGACTCGGTGAACTTCATGGCCTCGAACCTCACCGACCAGGTGCGGAACATTCGCGACGTCACGACCGCGGTGGCGAAGGGCGACCTCACGCAGCAGATCACGGTGGACGTGAAGGGCGAGGTGCTCGAGCTCAAGAACACCGTCAACACCATGGTCGACCAGCTCTCGAGCTTCGCCGACGAGGTCACCCGCGTGGCACGCGAGGTGGGCACGGAGGGCAAGCTCGGCGGTCAGGCGGAAGTCAAGGGCGTCTCGGGCACGTGGCGCGACCTCACCGAGAACGTGAATCTGATGGCCACGAACCTGACGGACCAGGTGCGCGGCATCGCCGACGTGACCACGGCGGTGGCTGGCGGCGACCTCTCGAAGAAGATCACGGTGGAGACCAAGGGCGAGGTCGGCGAGCTTGCCGACACGATCAACTCGATGGTCGACACCCTGCGCGCCTTCGCCGAGCAGGTGACGACGGTGGCGCGCGAGGTCGGCACCGAGGGCAAGCTCGGCGGTCAGGCCGAGGTGCCCGGAGCCGCCGGCACCTGGAAGGACCTCACCGACTCCGTGAACTTCATGGCCTCGAACCTCACGAGCCAGGTGCGCAACATCGCCCAGATCACGACGGCGGTGGCGAACGGCGACCTCTCGCAGAAGTTCACGGTCGAGGCCAAGGGCGAGGTGGCCGCGCTGGCCGACACCATCAACTCGATGGTCGACACCCTGCGCGTGTTCGCGGAGCAGGTGACCACGGTGGCGCGCGAGGTGGGTACGGACGGGAAGCTCGGCGGTCAGGCCGAGGTGCCCGGCGCCGCGGGCACGTGGCGCGACCTCACCGACTCGGTGAACTTCATGGCGTCGAACCTCACCGGCCAGGTGCGGAACATCATCGATGTCACCACGGCGGTGGCGAAGGGCGATCTCACCCAGCAGATCACGGTCGACGTCAAGGGCGAGGTGCTCGAGCTCAAGAACACGGTCAACACCATGGTCGACCAGCTCTCGAGCTTCGCCGACGAGGTGAGCCGGGTGGCCCGCGAGGTGGGTACGGAGGGCAAGCTCGGCGGCCAGGCCCAGGTCGAGGGCGTCTCGGGCACCTGGCGCGAGCTGACCAACAACGTGAACTTCATGGCCGGCAACCTCACGAACCAGGTGCGGAACATCGCCGATGTGACGACCGCGGTGGCGAACGGCGATCTCTCGAAGAAGATCACGGTCGACGCCCAGGGCGAGATCCTCGAGCTGAAGGACACCATCAACACGATGGTCGACCAGCTGCGCGCCTTCGCCGCGGAGGTAACGCGCGTGGCGAAGGAGGTGGGCACTGAGGGCAAGCTCGGCGGCCAGGCGGAGGTCGAGGGCGTGTCGGGCACCTGGCGCGGGCTGACCGAGAACGTGAACCAGCTCGCCTCGAACCTCACCACCCAGGTCCGCAACATCGCGCTCGTGACGACGGCCGTGGCCAACGGCGACCTGTCGAAGAAGATCACCGTCGAGGCGAAGGGCGAGGTGGCGGAGCTCGCCGAGACGATCAACACGCTGGTCGACCAGCTCTCGAGCTTCGCCGACGAGGTCACGCGCGTGGCCCGCGAGGTGGGCACCGAGGGCAAGCTCGGCGGTCAGGCCCAGGTGAAGGGCGTGTCCGGCACCTGGCGCGACCTCACCGACAACGTGAACCTGATGGCCTCGAACCTGACCGACCAGGTGCGCAACATCGCCGAGGTCACGACGGCGGTGGCGAAGGGCGACCTGACGCGAGAGATCACCGTGGACGCCAGGGGCGAGATCCTCGAGCTGAAGCGGACGATCAACACCATGGTCGATCAGCTCTCCTCGTTCGCCGACGAGGTGACCCGCGTGGCCCGCGAGGTGGGCACCGAGGGGAAGCTCGGCGGTCAGGCGGAGGTCGAAGGCGTGTCCGGCACCTGGCGCGGGCTGACCGAGAACGTGAACCAGCTCGCATCGAACCTGACTACTCAGGTTCGCGCGATCGCCGAGGTGTCGACGGCGGTGACCCAGGGCGACCTGACCCGCTCGATCACCGTGGAGGCCCAGGGCGAGGTCGCGGAGCTCAAGGACAACATCAACGAGATGATCGCCAACCTCCGCGACACCACGAAGGAGAATGCCGAGCAGGACTGGCTGAAGACGAATCTGGCCCGCATCTCGGGCCTGATGCAGGGTCAGCGCGACCTGAAGACGGTCTCCTCGCTGATCATGTCCGAGCTGACGCCGACGGTGTCGGCCAAGCACGGCGCCTTCTTCCTCGCCGAGTCGACGGACGACGACGCCGACGAGCTCGAGCTACGCCTGCTCGCGAGCTACGGCTACAAGCGGCGCAAGCAGCTCTCGAACCGCTTCCGGCCGGGTGAGGGGCTGGTAGGCCAGGCGGCGCTCGAGAAGCAGAGCATCCTGATCACCGACCCGCCGGAGGACTACATCAAGATCTCCTCGGGCCTCGGCGAGGCCACGCCCGCCAACATCATCGTGCTGCCGGTGCTGTTCGAGGAGCAGGTGCTCGCGGTCATCGAGCTGGCCACGTTCACGCCGTTCGACGACATCAACCTGCAGTTCCTCGACCAGCTCACGGAGACGATCGGGGCCACGCTCAACTCGATCATCGCCAACATGCGCACGGAGGAGCTGCTCGAGCAGTCGCAGTCGCTCACGCAGGAGCTGCAGAGCCAGTCGGAGGAGCTCCAGTCACGCCAGGAGGAGCTGAAGAGCTCGAACGCGGAGCTCGAGGAGCAGGCCGCGTCACTGAAGGCCTCCGAGGAGCTGCTCCAGACCCAGCAGGAGGAGCTACAGCAGACGAACGAGGAGCTCCAGGAGAAGGCGGCGCTGTTGAGCCAGCAGAACCGCGACATCGAGATCAAGAACCGCGAGATCGAGACGGCGCGGAGCGGCCTCGAGGAGAAGGCCGCCCAGCTCGCCCTGTCCTCGAAGTACAAGTCCGAGTTCCTCGCGAACATGTCGCACGAGTTGCGCACGCCGCTCAACTCGCTGCTGATCCTGTCGAACCTGCTCGCCGAGAACTCCGGGGGCAGGCTGGACGACAAGCAGGTCGAGTACGCGCGGACCATCCACACCGCCGGAAGCGACCTCCTGTCGCTGATCAACGAGATCCTCGACCTCTCGAAGGTGGAGGCCGGCAGGATGGAGGTCCACCCCACACCCATCGGCCTGGGTGCGATCCGCGACTATGTCGAGCGCACCTTCTCGCCGGTGGCCGGCGAGAAGGGACTCAAGTTCGAGGTGAATCTGGCCCGCAAGCTCCCGGACACGATCACCACGGACGAGCAGCGACTGCAGCAGATCCTCAAGAACCTGCTCTCGAACGCGTTCAAGTTCACCCTGAAGGGAAGCGTCACCCTGCGCATCGACCAGGCCGACAAGGGGCGCCTGGCATTCACAGTCGCGGATACCGGCATCGGGATCCCCGAGGACAAGCTTCAGCTGATCTTCGAGGCTTTCCAGCAGGCCGACGGCGGGACGAGCCGCAAGTACGGCGGGACCGGACTGGGGCTGTCGATCTCGCGCGAGATCGCGCGCCTCCTTGGCGGCGAGATGCGCGTGGAGAGCGCCTCCGGGAAGGGCAGCTCGTTCACCCTGCTGCTGCCCGTGGAGTACGCGCCGGCAGACGTGCAGCCCGTGGCCCCGGTGGAGCCGGACTTCACGGACGTTCAGCTCCCGGGGGTGGAGACAAACGGGCAGAAGACCGCGCCCGTCGAGCCGCCGACCGCGGAGGAGGCGCTGAGCGAACCGCCGGAGGTCCCCGACGACCGGGCGGCGATCGAGCCGGGCGACCGGGTCCTGCTCGTGATCGCCTCCGACGACGAGACCGCCGCCGGCGCCATGAAGGCAGCCCACGAGCGCGACTTCAAGGCGGTCGCCGCGCTGCGGACCGGGATAGGGATCGCCCTGGCCCACGAGTTCGCGCCCGACGCGATCGTGTTGACCGAGCCGTCGGCCGCGCTCGAGCACCTCAAGCGCCACCCCAAGACCCGCCACATCCCCGTCTACGTGGCGGCGGGCTCGGACCTGCGCGTCGAGCTGCTCAGGTCCGGAGCCGCGGGCGTGCTCGAGACGCCCACGAAGGCCGTCGCCGAAGTCGACGTCGACCGCAGGGTGCGGAACCTTCTCGTGGTCGAGGACGACGACGTGCAGCGGCGCAGCATCGGCGAGCTGATCGGCAGCGGGGAGGACGTGGCCGTCACGGGCGTCGGCTCGAGCGAGGAAGCGCTGGCCGAGCTCGAGAGGGAGCAATTCGACTGCATGGTCCTCGACCTCAAGCTGCCGGAGATGCAGGGCTTCGCGCTCCTCGAGACGATCAAGAAGGACGATCGCTTCCGCGACCTACCAGTCATCATCTACACGGGCAAGGAACTGACGAGGGGCGAGGAGACGAAGCTCCGCAAGTACGCGGAGACGATCATCGTCAAGGACGCGAGCTCGCCGGAGCGGCTGCTCGACGAGACCTCGCTCTACCTGCACCGGGTCGAGTCGAGGCTCCCGGCGGAGCAGCGCAAGATGCTCGAGCAGCTGCACAGCGCGGATGCCGTCTTCCAGGGCAAGAAGGTCCTGCTCGTGGACGACGACGTGCGCAACGTCTTCGCCCTGGCCAGTGCTCTCGAGAGCCGCGGTATGGACGTGCTGTTTGCCGAGAACGGGCGCGACGGCATCGAGACCCTGCGAGAGAACCCCGACGTCGACCTCGTCCTGATGGACATCATGATGCCGGAGATGGACGGGTACGAAGCCACGCGCCAGGTGCGCGGGATGCCTCAGTTCGAGAACCTGCCGATCGTCGCGCTTACGGCCAAGGCCATGAAGGGCGACCGCGAGAAGAGCATCGCCTCCGGGGCCTCCGACTACATCGCCAAGCCGGTCGACACGGACAGGCTGCTCTCGCTCATGCGGGTCTGGCTGTACGAGTAGGGCGGTCGCGGTGGGAGAAGCCGGGCTCGCCCGTGCGCGGGACGACCTCGACGACGTCGAGCTCGAGCTCCTGCTCGAGGGGATTTACCGCTACTACGGCTTCGACTTCCGGGGCTACGCACGCAGCTCGCTCCGGCGGAGACTGCGGGGGCGCACCCACGCGGAGGGCGTCGAAACGCTGTCGGGGCTGCTCGAGCGAGTCCTGCACGACGCCCACGCCATGGAGCGGCTGCTGCTCGACCTCTCCATCAGCGTCACGTCCATGTTCCGGGACCCCGGCTTCTTCGCGGCGTTCCGGACGCGCATCGTGCCGCTGCTCAGGACCTATCCGTTCATCCGCATATGGAACGCGGGCTGCTCGACGGGGGAGGAGACCTACTCGCTCGCCATCCTGCTGGAGGAAGAGGGCCTCTACTCGCGCTCGCGCATCTATGCCACGGACATCAACGAGGCGGTGCTGGAGCGGGCGAAGGAGGCCGCCTTCCCCCTCGAGAGCATGCGCTCCTACACCGAGAACTACATCCGGGCCGGTGGCCGTGGCGAATTCTCCGGCTACTACGTGGCGAACGGCCACAGGGCCCGCTTCCGGGACTCGCTCGCCAAGCAGATCGTGTTCGCCCAGCACAACCTCGTCTCGGACGGCGCCTTCAACGACTTCCATGTGATCGTGTGCCGCAACGTGATGATCTACTTCGGAGAGGAGCTCCAGTCGCGGGTGCACGGGCTCTTCTACGACAGCCTCGAGCCATTCGGCGTCCTCGCGCTGGGCCAGAAGGAGTCGATCCGGCACAGCCCCCACGCCGACCGCTACGAGGAGATCGACAGAGTTGAGAAGCTGTACCGCAAGGTGCCGGGATGAGCGGCTTCGAGCTGGTCGTGGTCGGGGGGTCCTGGGGCGGTCTCGAGGCCCTTGGGACCCTGCTCGACGGGCTGCCGACGGATTTCCGGCCGCCGATCGCTGCGGTCCTTCACCGCCGCCCTGGCGGCGGCGAGGAGCTCCCACGCATCGTCGGCGAGCGCGGCCGCCGTCGCGTCAGGGAGGTGCACGACAAGGACCCGATCGAGCCGGGTGTGGTCTACCTGGCGCCATCCGATTACCACGCGCTCGTCGAGGACGGACATTTCGCTCTGTCCACGGAGGGCAAGGTGCGCTACAGCCGACCGTCGATCGACGTGCTGTTCGAGTCCGCCGCCCAGACCTACGGGGAACGGCTGCTCGGGGTCCTCTTGACCGGTACCGGCGACGACGGGGCGGCCGGCATGGGGCACATCAAGCGCCGGGGCGGCCTGACCGTCGCCGAGGACCCCAGAACAGCGGAGCGCGGCCAGATGCCCGCCGCTGCGATCGCCGCCGGCGCGGCCGACCGCACGCTGGGGCTGGGCGAGATCGCCCCGTTCGTCGCCAGCGTCTGCGGGGGTGAGGGATGACCGGCGAGGCCACCGGCGGCGTGTTGCTCGTCGACGACCGCCCCGAGAACCTGGTGGCGCTGTC
The DNA here is from genome assembly GCA_046728795.1 of Actinomycetota bacterium. GTDB lineage: Bacteria > Actinomycetota > Thermoleophilia > Solirubrobacterales > Thermoleophilaceae > JBKPFJ01. The sequence goes on from JBKPFJ010000180.1 coordinate 9,688, forward strand.
GGCGACGCTCGAGCCGCTCGGTCAGGATCTGGTCCACGCCCACTCCGGGGACGAGGCGCTGAAGCTGCTGCTGAAGCGGCGCTTCGCCGTGATCCTGCTGGACGTCCAGATGCCGGGGCTGGACGGCTTCGAGACAGCCGCCCTTATCAAGAGGCGCGAGAGCACGCGGCAGATCCCGATCATCTTCGTCACCGCGATCAGCAAGGACACGGAGAACATCTACCGCGGCTACGCGGAGGGCGCCGTCGACTACGTGCTGAAGCCCTACGACCCGGCCGTGCTCCGCTCGAAGGTCGCGACCTTCATCGACCTTCACGAGAAGACGGTCGCGCTCGAGGACAGCGAGCGGCGCTTCCGGACCGCATTCGCCAACGCCCCCATCGGGATGGGGCTCGTGGCCCCGGACGGTCGCTGGGCGCAGGTCAACCGGGCCCTCTCCCAGATGATCGGCCTCTCCCAGGCCGAGCTGCTGGGCACCCATTGGGAGGCGATCGTCCATCCCGACGAGCGCGCCCGCGAGCAGCGGGCCGCCCGCGAGCTCCTGGCCGGCCGCCGGGCCCTGCATCGGGCCGAGCGCCGCTGGATCCGGCCCGACGGCCGGTCGCTCCTCGTCTCCGTGAACGTCTCGCCGGCCCGCGACCGCGACTCGCGACCGATCCAGCTCATCGTCCAGGCCGAGGACGTCACCACGCGCAGGCAGGCGGAGGAGGAGCGGACCGCCCGCGCGGAGGCTGAGGCGGTGGCGGACATGGTGCGCAGCCTGCAGCTGGTCTCCGATACCGCCCTCAGGCACCTCGCCCTCGACGATCTCCTGCCCGAGCTTCTCGACCGAGTGATCGAGGTGTTCCAGGCCGACACCGCCTCGATCCTCCTGCTCGACGAGGAGAGGTCCTCGCTCTCACTCCGGGCCACGCGCGGGCTGAGCGAGGCCGGCCTCCAGCAGCCCGTGCAGCCCGGCACCTTCGCGGGGCGTGTCGCGCAAACCGGGCAGGCGATGGTGGTCGAGGACCTCGAGCGCTCGGAGCTCTCGGCGCCGGGCCTTCGAGGCACCGGGGTGCGTTCGCTGGTGGGAGTGCCGATCGTAAGCGAGGGCGAGGTCACCGGGGTGATGCGCGCCGGCTCCCGCACGCCGGGCCGCTTCAGCGACGACGACGCCCGGCTGCTCTCGCTGGTCGCGGACCGCGCGGCCCTCGCGATCGCCAACGCCAGCCTCTACGAGCGCGAGCACCGCATCGTCGAGACGCTTCAACGCTCGCTGCTGCCGGCGCGCCTGCCGCGCGTCCCGGGAACCGCCATCGCGGCGCGCTACCTGCCCGGCGCGGCGGGCGCCGACGTGGGAGGCGACTGGTACGACGCCGTCATCCTGGGCAACGGGAGCATGGGCATCGCGATGGGGGACGTGGTCGGCCACGGGCTCCCGGCCGCGGCGCTGATGGGGCAGCTCCGAAACGCCCTGCGCGCATATGCGATGGAGGGCCATTCCCCGGCCGAGGTCCTGGCGAGGCTCGACCGGTTCCTGCACGAGCTGGAGGGCGAGCGCCACATGGCCACGCTCCTGTTCGGAATCCTCGATCCCGACCTCGGCAGGCTGCGGGTGGCGAGCGCCGGTCATCCGCCTCCGCTCGTGCTCCGGCCCGACGGCGAGGCCGAGTTCCTGTGGGGCGGGCGCTCCACCCCGATCGGCGTCGTGGACAGCGATAACTACAACGAGCTCGAGATCGTCATCGACGACGGCTCCACCCTCCTGCTGTACACGGACGGCCTGGTGGAGGTCCGTGGGCAGTCGCTGGACGACGGATTGGCGCGCCTGCGCGAGGCGGTGCTCGCGGGGCCCACCGACCCGGAGGAGCTCTGCGACCACCTGACCGAGACGATGCTGCGCGGGGGCACCTCCGACGACGTCGCGATACTCGCGCTCCGCACTCTTCCGCTCGGCGACCGGCTGCGTCTCGACCTGCCGGCCGATCCCAAGGCTCTGGCGTCCGCCCGCCGTGCGCTGTCGCGCTGGCTTACCCACGCAGGCGCGACCCCGGACGAGCGCCACGAGATCGAGCTGGCCTGCCACGAGGCCTGTGCCAACGCGATCGAGCACGCCTACCGCTTCGGCGACGCCTTCTTCCACATCGAGGCGTCCCTGGAGGACGGCCAGGTGGCCCTGGTCGTCCGGGACACCGGGGGCTGGCGCGAGCCCGGGGGCACCGACCGCGGCCGGGGCATAGGCCTGATGCGCGCGATGATGGACGAGGTGGCCGTGGACGGCGGCATCCGAGGGACCGAGGTGGAGCTGCGCCGCAGGCTCAAGGGCGGGAGGGCGCGGGCGCGACCGAAGCGGGCGCAGGCGAAGACCTAGCTCACTAGGGCAGCGCCACGGGCGGGGCACTGCTCGTCCGGGCCGCCTTCGCGCTCGCCACGAACGGGTCGAGCGGCAGCCGGGCCCGCACGCGGCGGCCTCCCAGCCTGCCGCCCATGAGGTTGCCGCGCAGGCGCAGGCGCCCGTGCGGCGTGGCCCGACCCGTGAGCCGGAGGGTCCCGCGTTGGCGGCCGCCGAGGAAGTCGCGGATGCGGCCGCTCACGCGCACGCCCGGGACGAACGAGACGCCCCGCAGCAACAGGGAGCCGCCGCCGGTCAGGCGGTAGGCGCCACCGCGCAGGCCACCCCCGTGGGCGAGATCTGCGTCCGGGAGGCCGATGACGAGCATGCTCAGCGTGTCGTTCGCCACGTCGGCCATGGTCAGGGCGAGGGCGCGCAGGGCCCGTCCGCGCCTGCCGTGGACCGGGCGCAGCGGATCGAGCGAGCCGAGTGAGCGAGGCGGCAGCGGTAGGGGCGGCACGATGCGCCGTCCACGCGGGCAGCGCGAGGGCATGACGCCACCCTCGAAGAAGTGCCCGAAGGCCCGGTCGGCACAGCCGGTGAGGTCGTTCCCGAGCACCGAGTGGCCTGTCTCTGAGGCCACAAGGAGCCGGGCCTGTGGGAAGCGCGCGGCGAGCCGGCGCGCGCCCTCAACCGGGGTGCGCAGGTCGTCCTCGCCCTCGAGCAGAAGCACCGGCACGTCGGGGAGGGGACCGGGGCCGAGTGCGGGCGCCGCGCTCGCGGCGGGCCAGCGCTCGCAGAGGGCCAGCACGTCGCTGTCGAGCGCGGTGAGCCTGTCAAAGGGGCGGAAGCTGAGCGCCGGGGCCGCCGCGACCGCGGCCCGGGCGATGGTCATCCGGTCGCCGAACGGCGCCGAGCGCGCCCAGGGCAGCGCGCTCTCCTCGCACGTGGTGGCGGCATATAGCCCCGCGCTCAGCACGCGCGCCGGCGGCGGCTCGCCGTCGATCTCGATCGCCCGGCGCTTGAGCCGCAGGAGCAGTGCCGGATCCCCGGTCAGGGCAGCGTGCACGGCGGCCGGGAAGGCGGCCCGCAGGCCCGGGTCGAAGTCGCCGGCGATGAGGATGAGGAACAGCTCGGAGCGGCTCACGGAGCCTCGGCGGAGCCGGCCCGCAGGGGTGACGACCGGGCCACGCAGCAACCCGGTCGCCAGTCGCGCGACCAGCCGCTCGAGGTCGCCCACCGGGTCCCGGGTGATGCGGCGGCAGCCGACCCGGCAAAGCGAGCGGAGTTCGCGCGGCACCGCGGCGAACGTGTCGCGGTAAAGCGGGTCGGCGCCCCCGGGCTCCACGACCGAGTCGAGCACCAGACGCTCGACGTGGCGGGGATGCGCCAGCGCGTACCCCAGCGCGACCTTGGTCCCGTAGGAGGCGCCGTAGATCGCGATCTTGTCGTAGCCGAGCTCCTTGCGGATCGCCTCCATGTCCTCCACCGAGTCGCGGGTGGTGTAAAAGGCGCGCCTGGGGCCGAGCTCGGCGGCGCACTCCGCCGCGGCGGCGCCGGCGTCGAGCAGGCTGGCGCGTTCGAGGCGGGCGCAGCCGAGCACTCCGGAGCGACCGGTGCCGCGCTGGTCGTAAACGATCAGGTCGCGGGTGCGGCCGGCGGCGCCGAAGAGACCGAGCGCGTCGCCCTTGAAGGCGTCTGTCGCGGACTGCCCGGGTCCGCCGGCGAGCAGGAACGTCGCCCCCCGGGCGGGCCCCTGCCCCGCCTTCAAGCGCGAGACGAGAAGCGATACCTGGCCGGGCGTGTGCCCCCAGCGATCGAGGGAAACGGAAAGGCGCGCGCACGAGAGTCCGTAGTCCCCACAGCGCTCGAAGCTGAGCGCGGCATGCGCCGGCTCCGCCCCTACGAGTCCAGCGACGGCCAGCATCCCTGCGGCCATTCGCTTCACCGGGCAAGTATGCGGGCGAAGACGCGACGCGCCAGCCATTAGCCTTCCCGCCCAGTGTTCGACAAGGTTTTGATCGCCAACCGGGGCGAAATCGCCGTCAGGGTGATGCGCACGCTCGAAGAGCTCGGCATCGCAAGTGTGGCGGTCTACTCCGAGCCGGACCGCGACGCCCCGCACGTGCGGCGCGCGGACGAGGCCTATCTGATCGGCCCCGGGCCCTCCACGGAGAGCTATCTCGTGGTGGAGAAGATCCTCGAAGTGGCGAGGCGCTCGGGCGCGGACGCGATCCATCCCGGCTATGGCTTCCTCGCCGAGAACGCGGCCTTCGCGCGCGCCTGCGAGGAGGCGGGAGTGGTGTTCGTCGGGCCCCCCGCTGAGGCGATCGAGGCCATGGGCTCGAAGACGCGTGCGCGTGAGATCATGCGCGATGCCGGCGTGCCGATCGTGCCGGGCACCACCGATCCCGTCGACGACGTCGAGGAGGCGCGCAGGGTGATCGCCGAGGAGGTCGGCTTCCCGGTTGCCATCAAGGCTGCGGGCGGCGGCGGCGGCAAGGGGTTCCGCGTGGCCGAGTCCGAGGACGAGCTCGAGAAGGCCTTCGAGGGAGCCGCGCGCGAGGGCGAGAAGTTCTTCTCGGACGCCACCGTCTACCTGGAGCGCTACCTCCCCGATCCGCGGCACGTGGAGGTGCAGGTGCTCGCCGACTCACACGGTCACGTCATCCACCTGTTCGAGCGTGACTGCTCGGTCCAGCGCCGGCATCAGAAGCTGATCGAGGAGTCGCCGGCGCCCGCCGTGGATCCCGAGCTGCGCGCCCGGATCGGCGAGATCGGCACGGAGGCGGCGCGCGCGGTGGGATACCGCTCCGCGGGGACCGTCGAGGGCCTGCTCCAGGACGGCGAGTACTTCTTCCTCGAGATGAACACCCGCGTCCAGGTGGAGCACTGCGTGACCGAGCTCGTCACCGGCATCGACATCGTGCGCGAGCAGCTCAAGATCGCCGCCGGGGAGCCGCTCGCCTTCGGCCAGGACGACGTGGTCATCCGCGGCCACGCCATCGAGTGCCGCGTCAACGCCGAGGACGCCTCGAAGAACTTCGCGCCCGCGCCCGGGCGGATCGAGTCCGACCGCGAGCCCGCCGGTCCCTTCGTGCGCGTCGACTCCGGCGTGGAGGCGGGCTACGAGGTCCTCCCGCTCTACGACCCGATGATCGCCAAGCTCATCGTCTGGGACGTCGATCGCGAGGCGTCGACCCGGCGCATGCTCCGCGCCTTGGGTGAGTACGAGATCGGCGGGGTGAAGACGCTGGTCCCGTTCCACAAGGCGCTCCTCGCCACACCGCAGTGGCAGCGTGGCGAGACCTGCCGCGACCTGGTCGAGGATCAGGAGTGGCTGGGCGCGCTCGCCTTTCCGAAGCAGGAGCGGGGCGAGGACGAGGCCGAGAAGGTCGAGCGCGAGTATGCCGTCGAGGTCTCGGGCCGCAGGTTCGACGTCAAGGTCATCGGCGAGCCCGTGATCGGGACCCCGAACGGCGCGGGGCCCGCGATCCGCAAGGCGCCCCAGCGCCGCGAGCGGGGGGGCGTTCAGGCCGGCGGCGCGCCCGGCGAGCTCGTCTCACCGATTCAGGGCACCGTGCTCAAGGTGGTCGTGGAGAAGGGCGCGCAGGTCGACGAGGGCGCCCTGATCTGCGTGATCGAGGCGATGAAGATGGAGAACGAGATCACCGCCCCGAGCGGGGGCACCATCGAGGAGCTCGGCGTCTCCGAGGGCGGCTCGATCGCCACCGGCGACACGATCGCCGTCATCAGGTAGGAGGGCCCGCGCGCCCTTCGTCGCGGGCGGGTCTGCGTCACTGACGGTCGATTTCGGGCACCGTCCTATCCGGTGGGGCCAGGAGCCCCGCTATGTAGGACGGTGCGGGTTTCTCTGTTACGGCTCGCGCGGCTGTGCTAGCGCGCCACGAGGAGAGCGCCGAAGCGGCGCTCCAGGTGGCTGCCGCGACGGGTGAACGCGATCACCGCGGTCGCGCCGAGCGAGCCGCCCGCGTCGCGCACGGCGTGGGCGTCTCCGGGCGAGATCGGCACCGCGAAGGAGCCCGTCGCACCCGCCGGCAGGCTGAAGCCTCCAGCGCCTAGCACGCTGCCCTCGCGCCTCAGGCTCACCGTGCCGGTGCACCCCGCGCGGAAGTCCGCTGGGCAGTCGAGGCGGGCCAAGGCGGACGCGCCCGAGATGGCCAGCTCGCGCTCGAGCAGACCCGGGCCGGGAGGAGCGCTCCGGTCCACGCGCTCGCAGCGGCCGGAGACGGCGTCGCTCGCGAAGAAGTCGAGCCCGTCGAGCGATAGCCGGTCGAAGCCGCCGCCGCACTGGAGGTTGTCGAGCGAGCGGTCGCGCGCCCGGATGCGGTCCGAGCCCGGGCCCGCGAGCACGGTGTCGCGCCCGGTTCCCGCGTCGATGACATTCGGCCCGGCGCTCCCGTAGATGAGGTCGTCGCCCGTGCCGCCCCCGAGGCGATCGCGGCTCCGGGCGCTCCCGTCGGTCAGCTGGGCGCTCGCGGCGGAGAGCCGGTCGTTCGACTTGCCGCCGATGATCCGATCGGAGCCTCCGTGCCCGACGATCGTGTTCGGCCGCCGGTTGCCGCTGAGCCGATCGCTGCCGCGGCCGCCCTCGAGGTCCTCGATGTCGACCAGGCGATCACGCTCCCCCTTCTGGCCGTCGTTGCGCCGCCCGTCCAGGCTGGCGACCACGGCCCGGCGGCGCCCGGCGTAGGTGACGAGGTCGCGGCCGCCGCCGCCGATGATCGTGTCGCTCCCGTTGGCGCGGCTCCCCTCGTCGAATGCGTCGTCCGCGGCCCCGCCCTCGAGGCGATCCACGCTTGGGCCGCCTTCGTAGAAGGTCGCGCCCTCCGGGCCGTGGATCACGTCGCCGCCGCCCCCCGCCAGCACGGTGCCGCCGATCGGGCGGCCGCGGCCGTCGGCGCCGAGGATCGACGCGATGTCGCTGAGGCCGCCGAGGGACAGCCGGAAGCTGCGGTCGGGCCGGGTCAGCGGGCAGGTTGCCGATTTCTCCTCCACCTGCGTGCAGGGGGCCGCAGCGATCACGCCGGCGTGGTCCGTGAACGCCGCCGAGTCCGGACCGAAGGTGAGGCTGATCGCGTTCCGCTCCCCGGGCTCGGCCTGGAAGACCACGACCTGAACGGCCGGGCCGTCCCCCGGCGCGGGCACGACGTCCTGCACGCTGAGGACGCCGGCGAGCGCGCTCTGCGGCAGCAGCAGGAGGAGGAGGCCGGCGACGAGCGTCAGCCGGGGAGCGAGTCGGGAGCGGCGCACGGCGGCGAATGGTGGCACGAGATCTGGGAAGAGGTGGAGAGGCAGGAGAACGGCGAAGGCCTTATCCGGCAACCGACGCCTGCAGCGCCGGGAGCGGCACGTCGTCCGCCGCCGCGATCAGTTCGGCGTCGACCGCGGTGGACTCGCCTTCCACGAAGCCCGCGGCGAGCGCGTCAGTCACCTGATTCAGCCACGCGTCCCAGGCCGGGCGAAGGGCCCGGTCGAGGCGCCCGTGCCGTACTGCGAGATCCAGCACCGCCGCACCCACCTGGAGCCCCAGCGTGGGCCTGCCCCGCGCCGGGCCATGGTAGGTGCCGAGGTCGGCGGTCCCCACCTTGCCGCCGACCAGGGGGATCGCGAGGTTCAAGTGCGCCTCGACGCCGAAGCCGCCGGGAAGCGGCGGCACGGGAAGCGAGACATCGAATATGCGGAAGCCGCTCAGCGGGGCCGGGTACAGATCGAGCACCTCGGGGAACAGCGCGCCCACGAGCCGTCGGTAGACGGCCCGGGTCGTGATCAACAGGCGTCTCTCTGGCAATTGGAAGGTCCCCACGACCATGTCCGCCTCCTGCTCGGCGATCGCCCCCGTGAGAGTGCGCGGAATGTTGCGCTCCGAGGACTCGATGTCGGCGTCGATCGTGCACAGGTAGCCGTCATCGCAGAGCTCGAGCGCGGCCGCTACGGCCCTGCCCTTGCCGGCCGGCGCGTTCACCACCTCGACGCCCAGGCAGGAGGCGACGGCCACCGAGCCGTCGCTGGAGGCGCTGTCCACGAACCACACCCGATCCTCGACGCCCGCCGCCGCCAGGGCCTGGCCCAGCGCGACGGCGAGCCGCCGCTCCTGGTTCTGCCCGATGATCGCGAAGGTGATCACGCCCGCGGGCGGGGAGCCTAAACGGACCGCGCCGCGCGCGTCAGGTTGCCGGCGTGGATGCGGCGCTGCTCGGCGCTGTCGCGCCCAGGGGGAAGCGCCGCGCGCTCATCCCAGCGCTCGAGCGCGTCGAGGTAGCTCAGGTCCTCGTCGAGGAGCCGCAGCGCCGTCTCGCGATCGTGGGGCGAGCCGTGCCCCGGCACGACCGTGGCGGCCTGCTCGACGAGGGGCGCGAGGCGCGCCAGCGTCGCGCGGTAGGCGTCGAGCGACCCGGTCGCGGAGATCATCGGGATCTCGACGCCGGAGAGGTAGTCGCCCACCACGAGCACCCCGCAGAAGCGCGCCAGCACGGCGAGCCCGTCAGCGGTATGGCCGTCCGCGGGGTGCAGCTCGAGCTCGACGTCGCCGAGCTCGAGCCGGCCGGGCACAGGCAGCGCCTGGACCTGTCCCAGCCCGAGGGCGCCGGGGCGCTGGACGTAGAAACGGGCATCGGTCTCGCGGAGCTCCCGCTGCGGCTCGCCGGGAGAGCGATGGAAGCGCTCCAGGGTCGAGTCGCCCACCCCCAGAGCGAGCCGGGGAAAGGCGAGGCGCCCCAGCAGGTGGTCGAAGTCGCCGTGGGTCGCGACGAGAGCGTCCACCTCGAAGCCCGCCTGCGCCAGCACGCCCGGCAGCAGCTCGAGCTCGTCCGGGAAGTACGGCGAGTCGATCAGCATGCTCTCCCCGCCCGCACGCAACGCGGTGGCCGTGGTCTGCCACATGCGGCTCGTCAGGACGAGGGCGTCGCGGTGGACGGAGACCGCGCGCAAGATCCCGCCGTCAGGCGGCCTTGAGCAGCTTGGCCGCGTCGCGCAGGGTCCTGACCTCCTCGGTCGGCCTCTTCTGGCCCGACTCGAGCGGTTCGCCGTGGCGATTGACCCACATCACCGGAACCTTCTGCCTCAGGCACGGCTCCACGTCGGTGGGGTAGCCCGCGGCGAGGTGGACCCAGTGCCTTCGCTTGCCCTCGATGCGGCGCGCGCACTCCTTGAAGTGCGCCGGATCGGGCTTGTACGAGCGCACCTGCTGCGCGGTCACCACGAGGTCGAAATCGGTGCGGAAGTGACGCCGGGTGGCGCCGAGCAGCTTGTCATCGACGTTCGACAGGATCCCCACCTCGTACTTCTTGGCGATGCGCTCGAGGTTCGCGTTGGTCTCCCGGAACGGCGGCCAGGCGGGGACGCTGTTGGGGAGGAAGTTGGAGCGCGAGGGCTCGAGGCGCCAGCCGAGCTCGCCCGCCACCCGCACGGCGGTCCGGCGCAGGACCTCAGCGGAGAGCTCGTAGGAGCCCCGCTGGATCTCACGCTGGGTGTCGATGAACCGGGGGATCAGCTCCTCCCTGTCGATCGTGAATCCGTCCCGGTCGGCCTCCTTCTGGAAGGCGTCGTAGACCCCCGTCTCCCAGTCGATCAGCGTGCCGTAGCAGTCGAATGTGACGAACTGAATGTCCTTGGGAAGCGGCATGGGTAGTTTCGATAGGGTCCCGCGCCCGTCGCGACGGCGGCGGATCCTACCGGCCGATGGATCTCCTCGAATACCAGGGCAAGCAGTTGCTCCGGAAGCACGACGTGCCGGTGCCGGACGGCAGGCACGCCGCCACCGTCGCGGAGGCAGTCGAGGCCGCCGAGGAGCTCGGCTTCCCGGTGGTGATCAAGGCACAGGTCCAAATCGGGGGACGGGGCAAGGCGGGTGGGATCAAGCTGGCGAACGACCGGACGGAGGCCGAGGAGCACGCCACCGCGATCCTCGGAATGGACATCCGCGGCCTCACGGTGCGCGAGCTGTACGTGGAGAAGGCCTCCGACATCGCCGAGGAGTACTACGCGGCGATCGTCTTCGACCGCGGCGCCAAGAAGCCGCTGGCGATGCTCTCGCGGATGGGCGGCATGGAGGTGGAGGAGATCGCCGAGCGCGACCCCGCGGCGATGGCGCGGGCACACGTGGACCCGCTGCTCGGCTTCACCGGCTACATCGCTCGGCGGCTTGCCTTCGACGCCGGCATCGCCTCGGATGTCGTGCGTCCGGTGGGAGCGCTGCTCTCGGGCCTGTACGAGACCTTCGTTCGCGAGGACGCCATGCTGGTCGAGGTCAACCCGCTGCTCGTGACCACCTCGCGCGACGTACTGGCGCTGGACGCCAAGGTGACGGTCGACGGCAACGCGCTGTACCGCCACCCGGACACCGCCACCTTCCGCAACCCGAGTGCGGAGGACCCTCAGGAGGAGATGGCTCGCGAGCGGGGCCTCACCTACGTGAAGCTCGACGGCAACGTGGGCATCCTCGGCAACGGCGCGGGGCTCGTGATGTCCACGCTCGACGTGGTGGCCCAGGCCGGCGGCCGGCCGGCGAACTTCCTCGACGCCGGCGGCGGCGCGAGGGCCGAGGAGATCACGAACGCGGTGGAGGTGATCCTCTCGAACCCGAACGTCACCGCTGTCCTGTTCAACATCTTCGGGGGCATCACCCGCTGCGACGAGGTGGCGCGCGGGCTGATCGAGGCGTTCTCGCAGATCGAGGTGAGCGTGCCGTTCGTCGTCCGACTCGACGGCACGAACGACGAGGAGGGACGCCGCCTGCTGGCCGAGGCCGGCCTGCCGAACGTCGAGGTGGAGAAGACCATGCTCGGCGCCGCCTCCAGGGTCGTGGAGCTCGCGCGATGAGCATCCTGGTGGGCCCCGACACGAAGCTCGCCGTCTCCGGCCTCACCGGCCGGGAGGGCTCCTTCCACGGGCTGAACAACCGGCGCTACGGCACGAAGGTCGTGGCCGGCGTGACACCGGGCAAGGCCGGACAGGACGTGGAGGGGATCCCCGTATTCGACACGGTGCACGACGCCGTGGCCGAGACCGGCGCCAATGCGAGCATGATCTTTGTGCCGCCGCGCTTCGCGGCCGACGCGATCCTCGAGGCCGCCGACGCGGGCGTCGAGCTCGTGGTCTGCATCACCGAGGGCATCCCCGCCCACGACATGCTGCGCGTCTACACACACCTGAAGCGCACGGACCGCACCCGGCTCGTGGGGCCCAACTGCCCGGGGATCCTCTCCCCCGGCAAGGCGAACATCGGCATCGTCCCCGCCCACTTCTTCTCCGAGGGCAACGTTGGGCTCGTGTCCCGCAGCGGGACGCTCACCTACCAGATCGGCAACGAGCTGGCCCAACGCGGCTTCGGCAACTCGACGATCGTCGGCATCGGCGGCGACCCGGTCGTCGGCTCCGGCTTCGTCGACGTGATCGCGCTGTTCGAGCGGGACGACCAGACCGAGTTGATCGTGATGTGCGGTGAGATCGGCGGCGACGAGGAGGAGCGCACCGCCGACTACATCGCGGAGCACGTCTCGAAGCCGGTCGTGGGCTACATCGCCGGCTTCACGGCGCCGCCGGGCAAGACCATGGGCCACGCCGGCGCCATCGTCAGCGGCTCGAGCGGCACCGCCGCGGCGAAGGCCGAGGCGCTCGAGGCGAAGGGCGTCCGCGTGGGGCGCAACCCGACGCAGGTCGCCGACATCGCGGCGGAGGTCCTGGGGGCGAAGGTCTAGGCAGGCGCGCACCGCACGCGCGCACCCGGCCGCCAGACCGAGTCCAAAGCAGACCGGAGGACGGTACAGGGGCGCCTTTTGGTCGTCTCACGACACCCATTCGTCCCTGTAGCCGATTCCGAGACCCGCCACCCAGGGGCTACACCGAGTGGGGCGAAGGTCTAGCGGCCGATCCGCCTCAGGAACGGCACCAGGTGGCGCACGAAGGCGTTCCTCGGCGCCGCGCCGGCGGAACGCGGCCCGCAGCGGTTCTCACGATCCCCAGTATTCGGGAGGGATGTCGTGCAGGGTCGCGAACAGCTCGTCGCGCGCCTCGCGGCCCTCGAGCCGGAGCTCGCTTGCAAGGCGCTCGAAGGCCTCGTCGGCGCCCCCCTCTGGCTGCCCGCGACGGAAGGCGAGCTCGAGTGCGCTGCGGCTCCCGTCGTCGAGGCGGCCCAGGGCGTCACGGAGGTCGGCCAGTCGGACGGCGATCACGGCGGCGCCAGGCTACCGAAGGCGGCGAGCCTCTTCGCGCCGGGTTGAGCCGGTTCCCGGCCCACCCCGCATGAGCCCGAGAGAACTCCGCCCGGAGCGGTACGAGGGTTGCGTTATCGTGGCGGCTCGTGCCCGAGCTGACGAACATCTCGCTGGCGCGCGGCGCGCCCTCGCTCGACATCGTGGCCGTCGACGAGCTGCGGGCGGCCGCCGACCGCGCCTTCGAGCGCGACCCCGCGGGCGCGTTCTCATACGGGACAAGCGCCGGCTATCCGCGGCTCGTCGACTGGATCGCCCGCAAGCAGGACGTCGACCCGGAGCGAGTGATCGCCACGAACGGCTCGATGCAGGCGGACGCCTTCCTGTTCCAGGCGCTCGTGGCACCCGGCGACCTCGTCGTGGTCGAGGCGCCCACCTACGACCGCACGCTGCTTGCCCTGCGGGCCCTTGGCGCCGAGGTGCTGCCGATCCCGCTCGAGGCCGACGGGCTCGATGTCGAGGCGCTCGCCGTGGCGCTCGACGCGGGCGCGCGGCCGAAGCTCGCGCACGTCATCCCGAACTTCCAGAACCCCGCCGGCTGCACGCTGTCGCTCGACAAGCGGCGCCGGCTGCTCGAGCTGGCCCGCCGGCACGGCTTCGTGATCTTCGAGGACGATCCCTACGTGGAGCTCCGGTTCGAGGGCGACTCCCACCCGACGATGCTGTCGATGGACGACGGCGGCACCGTGGTATACGCCTCGTCGTTCTCGAAAACCGTCTGCCCCGGCATCCGCGTGGGCTACCTCGTGGGCTCGCCGGAGCTGATCGCCCGGATCCGCAAGCTCGCCACCGGCACCTACATCTCGCCGAGCATGGTCTCCCAGGCGATCGTGGCCGAGTTCTGCGAGTCGGGCGCGATCGAGCGCGCGGTCGCCACCCTCAAGGCCGCCCGGCGCCCGCGACGGGATGCGGTGTGCGCGGCGCTCAGTCGCGACCTGCCGGAGGCCCGCTTCGTGGTTCCCGAGGGTGGCTACTTCCTCTGGGTCGATCTGCCCGAGGGCACCGACGTCGCGCTGCTCGAGGGCGGGGCGCGCGAGCGCGGGGTCGTGTTCGTGAAGGGCACGGACTTCCTGCTCGAGGGCGGTGAGAGCTCGCTGCGCATCGCCTACTCCGGCGTGCCGGTCGACCTGATCGACGAGGCCGTGACTCGGCTCGCCGACGTCTATCGCGAGCTGCCCGCCGCGGCTGCGTGATCCGGCTCGACCGCGCTCGCGACATCTCCGCCATGTTCGGAGACGCCCTGACCCTGTACGGGCGCCACTTCACCGCGTTCTTCGTCCTCGGCGCCGCGATCGTCCTTCCGGCAAACCTGATCGTCTCCGGCATCGGTCTCGACCAGCTCGGGGCGCGCTACGACGACCAGTCGTCCGCCGCCCAGGCCGTGATCCCGTCGCTCGTGAGCTTCCTCGTGGTCGCCCCCCTCGTGACCGCAACCTGCATCCACGCCCTGCGCGAGGCGGCGATGGGCAGGGCGCCCAGCCTGGGGGGCGCGCTGAACGCGGGCTTCGAGGTGTTCGCGCCGGTGTTCGCCGCCGTTCTCCTCGCCGCGGGGGGGATTGCGCTGGGCCTCGTGGCGCTGATCGTGCCCGGCGTGTACCTGGCCATCCGCTGGTACTTCGTGCCGCAATCGGTCTTCCTCCAGGGCGCACGCGGCGTGGACGCGCTACGGCGCAGCGGCGAGACGGTGCGGGGGTTCTGGTGGCGGACGCTGGGAATCGTTCTGCTCGCCAATCTCGCGGCCACGATCCCGGCGCTGCTGATCCTGGTTCCCTTCGACGCCATAGCGCGCTCCGCCGACCGGGAGCTGTGGGCGCTCGTGGGCACCGGTCTGGCCCAGTCGCTCACGACCCCTTTCGTGGCGCTGATCTCGACTCTCCTGTGGTTCGACCTGCTGGCGCGGCGCACGGGGCCGTGAGACCATCGGAAGGTCCCACTGGCCCGAAGGGAGCACCTCTATGAAAGACCGTGGTCTGGCGCGCTACGCGCCACTCGCGGGCGTCGCGTTCTTCGTTCTTCTGATCGTCGCCGTGATCATCGGCGGCGAGACGCCCGATACCGACGATTCGCAGCGCGCTGTCCTTGACTTCTGGAGAGACAACGACAACGCGCAGATCTGGAGCACGTTGATCGGAGCTTGGGCGACCCTCTTCTTCGTGTGGTTCGCGGGAAGCCTGCGCAACGCCCTGAGGGAGAGGGAGGACGGTTCCTCGAGACTCTCAGCGCTGAGCTTCGCGGGCGCGATCATTGCTGCCGGCGGACTGCTGGCAAGCCTCTCGATCACCTTCGCGGCGGCGGACACAGTTGACGACGTGCCGGCAAGCGTGACCCAGACACTCTCTGTGTTGCAGAGCGATTTCTTCTTCCCGATCGCCGTCGGGTACGCCCTCTTCCTGCTGCCGGCGGGGATCCTGGCGGTGCGCACCGCCGTGCTTCCGATCTGGCTCGGCTGGTCCGCGATCGTGCTCGGCGTCCTGTGCGTGACGCCGGTCGGCTTCTTCGCCCTGCTCGTCGGCCTCATCTGGCTCCTGGTGGTGAGCATCCTGCTCTACCGGCGCGAGGCCGGCCCGGCCGACCGGCCGGCGCCCGCCGCTCCGGCGGCGCCTACGCCAGCGGCCTAGCGACCGTAGCGCTCCCGGCCCAGCACCAGCTGGTCCGGGAGCGCAGTCCGCGGCGGCGGGGATGGCTCGGCCACCACAGACACCGTCTCCGCCACGCTGCGCGTGAGCGAGAGGCGGCCCTCGGAGCTGTCGATCGCCACCTCGCCGCCGTTCGCAACGGCGAGCGTGCCCTCGAGGCCCGGATGGAGCCCCGCGTCCTTGAGGTAGTGGAGCAGGTCTTCGGCCTCGTTCTCGAAGCGCAGCACGCGCACGCTGGCCCCCTCCTCGACGTCCGCGAGGGGCACGCCAAGCTCGCGCTGGCCCTCGAAGATGGGGTGGCCGTGCGGACATGTCTTGGCGTCCCCGATCGCATTCAGCATCCGCTCCTCGACCACCGGCGACATCCAGTGCTCGAGACGCTCCGCCTCCTCGTGCACCTGGTCCCAGGGAATGTCGAACACGTCGGTCAGGAAGCGCTCGATCAGGCGGTGCCGGCGGACGATCCCGGCGGCGTGCTGCTTGCCCGAGTCGGTGAAGACGAGCGACTTGTCGTCGGCGCGGGTGACGTAGCCGTCGCTCTCGAGCCTCCCGATCATCTCGTGCACGGTGGGCGCCGAGACCTGCATGGCGCGGGCGATGTTGGCGCCCGTGATCGGAAGCCCCGCCTCCTGGAGCCAGTAGATGATCTGGAGGTACTCCTCCTCGGCGACGGTGGCCTGCTCCTGGGACACGGCGGTCGAGTCTACCTGGGATGCTTTGTGCCGCCGGATGCTGCCCCTCGCCCCGCCCGTCCAGCCCCAGCTCGCGCGCTCGGCGAAGGAATTGCCAGAGGGTGACGGCTGGCGCTTCGAGCCGAAGTGGGACGGCTTTCGCACGATCGTGTTCCGCGACGGCGGCGACGTGCAGCTCCAATCCCGCAACGGGCGGCCCATGAACCGCTACTTCCCGGAGGTCGTCGAGCAGGTGCTCGAGCTGCCGGAGGAGCGGCTCGTGCTGGACGGGGAGGTGATCGTCGTCGTGGACGGGGTGCAGGAGTTCGACCTGCTCTCGCAGCGGATCCATCCAGCCGCCTCGCGCGTGGAGCGGCTGCGCGAGGAGACGCCCGCTTCCTACGTGGCCTTCGATCTCCTGGCGGCGGGTGACGAAACCCTCCTCGAGCTCCCCTACGACGAGCGCCGGGAGCGCCTGGCCGCCGTGGTGGCGGCGCCCGTGGAGCTCACCCCGTGCACCGACGATCGGGACGCAGCGCAGGCCTGGTTCGGCCCGCGCTCCGAGGGAGTGATCGCGAAGCAGGGGGCGGCGCCCTACCGTCCCGGCGAGCGCACCGGGATGGTCAAGGTGAAGCGCGTGCGCACCGCCGACGCTGTGGTGGCCGCCTTCCGCTTCGGCAAGGAGCCGGGCACCGTGGGCTCGCTCATCCTCGGCATGTACGACGACTACGGCGAGCTCCACATCGTGGGCCACACCTCCGGCTTCCGGGCGCGGGAGAAGCGCGAGTTGCTCGAGCTGCTCGAGCCCCACCGCACCTACGAGCGGGGCTCCGGCGAGCCGAGCCGCTGGAAGTCCGAGGAGGAGCTCGTCTGGGAGGGCCTGCGCCCGGAGCTCGTCTGCGAGGTGGCCTTCGACCACATCACCGGCAGCCGCATCCGCCATGGCGCGAAGTTCCTGCGCTGGAGGGAGGACAAACCTCCGCAGGAGTGCCTGATCTCGCAACTCCGCGAGTAGAGCCGGTTTCAGGTGCGCCGATGCGCCGCCTCCTACTGCTCCTGGCCGCCTCGCTGATCGCGGCTCCAGCGGCCAAGGCCGCGCCGCAGCTCCAGAAGCTGGGCGACTTCGACCAGCCGCTCTACGTTGCGGCGGCGCCGGGCGACTCGACTCGCCTGTACGTGGTCGAGAAGGCCGGCTCGATCCGGGTCCTTCGCAATGGCGTGAAGCTCCCCACTCCGTTCGCCGATCTGAGCGCGGACGTGAGCGACGCGGGCGAGCAGGGCCTCCTGTCGATCGCCTTCGCGCCCGACTTCACGGCAAGCCGGCTCCTCTACGCCTACTTCACCGACAACCAGGGCAACATCCGCGTTTACCAGCTCCGGGCGGCGAGTGCGGACCTCGCCGACCCGGCCTACCGGCGAACGACGATCGAGATCCCCCACCCCGGCGCCGCGAACCACAACGGCGGCACCGTCCGCTTCGGGCCGCACGGCTATCTGTGGCTCGCCACCGGCGACGGCGGCGGCAGCAACGACCAGTTCGGCAACGCCCAAAACGCCTCCTCGCTCCTCGGCAAGGTGCTGCGGATAGCGCCCCGTCCCGGTCAGACCGGCTACGACGTTCCCGCGGGCAACCCGTTCGGCAACGCGGTCTGGTCCATCGGGCTGCGCAATCCCTTCCGCTTCTCGTTCGACCGCGCGACCGGGGATCTCTTCCTGGGTGACGTGGGACAGGGCACGACCGAGGAGATCGATCGGGCGCCGGCGTCATCGTCGCGGGGGCGCGGCTGGAACTACGGCTGGCCGGCGTGCGAAGGCAGCTACGCGAGGGGCAGCACGACGCAGCCCTGCCCGATGGCCGACGCGGTCCAGCCGATCATCGATCAGTTCCAGCCCGACTGGAGGACCATCAACGGCGGGGTCGTGGTGCGCGACCCCGGCCTCCCCTCGTTGTATGGCCGTTACCTCTACGGCGACACCTACAACGGCTACCTCCGCTCCGCGATGCGGGACGGGACCGACGACCGCTCGTTCGGGCTCACCCTTCCGGGCGTCGCCGGGATCACCGAGGACGGCGTGGGCCACGTCTACCTCGCCTCGCTGGAGGGCGGCGTCTATCGGCTCGCGGATCCGTCGACGGCCACGACGGTCCCGCCCTTCGACCGGACGCCCCCGCGTCTCGTTATGCGCGTCAAGCGGCGCCAGCGAGTGCTCCGCAACCGGGGCGTCGTCGCCTACGCGCGCTCGAGCGAGCGCGGGACGGTCGCGCTCGCCTCACGACTCCGTATCGGCAAGCGCTCCTATCGGCTGCGCTACACGCGGAAGGCGGCCGAGGCCGGGACGCGCGTGCGCCTCAAGGGGAGGCTCACGCGCCGGGCGCGGCGGTCGCTGCGGCGCGCGCTCGAGC
>JBKPFJ010000017.1:0-9328 GCA_046728795.1 Actinomycetota bacterium
GAGTGTCTCGTGGGCTCGGAGATGTGTATAAGAGACAGCCCCTACGCCCCCGCCGGGCGACGGCGCGCGTGCGGCGGACCGCAAGCCCGCCCGTGCGGGCGACGGCGATGGCGACGGGGCCCGCCCCCCGGAGCGACCGTCGCGCGTCACCAGCACGGCCGGAGCGCGCAAGCCGAAGCCGAAGCGCCGCAACCGCCAGCGGAAGAAGCACGGGAGGAGGTAGCGGCCGCATGAGCATGCTCGTCTGGGTGATGATGGGAATCGCGGTCTGGCACTTCACCGTCTTCGTGCCCGACCGCTTCTGGGGCGGAATCGTGGGCGCGTTCCTGGCCGGCGTCGTGGGCGCCGTGATCTTCGGACTGCTCGTGAACGCCGGGTCGGTACCCGGCGAGAGCGACACCCACATCGGCCAGGCGTTGCTCGCCATCCCCGGCTCCATGCTCGGCCTGGCCGCGTCCTACTTCTGGGGCGCCCGCGTGGACGCCGAGCACGGAATCGACCACGGCCAGACCCGGGCCGGCGCGCACCAGGCCTGACTCGCACTGGGCCCCGCCCCGAACGGTTACAACCCTTCACCAGCACGCCCGCCGCGGGAAATCGCGAGGAACCGCGCGTCGTGTGGGCAGAAGACGACATTTACCACCGCCGGGGCCGGGTTTGCGAAGTAGTGTGGGCGGCCGCATGACCGCCGACGACGGGCTCGCGTTCGCTTCCGCCGGGGACTGGGAGGCCTGGCTTGCGCAGAACCACGAGAGCTCCAGCGAGCTCTGGCTCAAGATCGCAAAGAAGGCCTCGGGTATTCAGAGCGTCTCGCACGCCGAGGCGCTCGAGGTCGCCCTCGCCTATGGCTGGATCGACAGCAAGAGGGTCGGCTTCGACGACGACTGGTTCCGCCAGCGCTTCACCCCGCGCGGCCCGAGGAGCAGATGGTCGAAGATCAATCGTGAGAGCGCGACGCGGCTGATCGAGGAGGGCCGGATGAAGCCGGCCGGCCTGCGCGAGGTCGAGCGGGCCAAGGCGGACGGGCGCTGGGATGCGGCGTACGACGCGCAAGGCACGGCCACCGTCCCCGACGACCTCCAGGGGGCTCTCGACGAGAACGAGGCGGCGCGTGACCTCTTCGTCAGACTCGACAGCCGCAACCGGTACGCGATCCTCTACCGGATCCAGGACGCGAAGAGGCCGGAGACCCGCGCCCGCCGAATCGAGAAGTACGTGCAAATGCTCGGCAGGGGAGAGAAGATCTACCCCTGATGCCCGTAAGGGCGATCGATCCGGAGGACCGGGCACAGCGGAAGCGCTTCGTGGATCTCGAACACGAGCTCCTCGGCCGCGAGCCCCTGTTCGTGCGCGAGTTCGACAGCGACTTGCACAAGCGGCTCCGGGGGCGCTCGCCGTTCTACCAGGAGATGGAGAGGGCCTTCTTCGTGGCCTCGAACGGGCGCGACCTGGCGCGCTGCGCGGCGCTCGTGAACCACCGCTGGCAGCGAGACAAGGGCGACCGCGCCGGGTTCGTCGGCTACTTCGCGGCCGCGCCTGGCAGGGCCGTCGAGGTGGGGGAGATGCTCCGGACGGCCGAGGGCTGGCTCGCGGAGCGCGGCGTGGACCGGGTGATCGCTCCCTACAACGGCGCAGCCTTCCATGGCCTGGCCACCCTCACCGACGCGTTCGACGAGGAGCCCATGTTCCCGTTCCCCTGGCGGCCGCCCCACTACCCGAGCCTGTTCGAGGGAACGGGCTACCGGCCCGCCTACCCGTTATGGCTCTTCGACATCGACTTCTCCTCCGAGCGCTACCGCACGGTCTCGCGGCGGGCCCTCGAGGAGCCGCTCTGCTCCGTCCGCCCGCTCGACAAGAAGCGCTGGAGGCTCGAGGTCGAGGCGCTCCGCTCGCTCTTCAACGAGACGTTCGTCGACGAATGGGAGTTCCACGCGATGACGAGCGAGGAGTTCCACGAGCTCTTCGACCAGTTCAAGCCGGTGCTCGACCCGCACCAGTTCCTGCTCGCGGAGGTCGACGGCGAGCCGGCCGGGTTCTGCTTCGGCCTGCCGGACTGGACGCCCCTCTTCCGCTCGCTGAAGGGCAAGATGGGTCCGCTCCAGATCCTGCGCCTAATGCTGCGCGCGAATCGCTACGACCGCGCGGGGCTGATCGCGATCGGGGTGCGCGAGGCCCACCGGGGGAAGCACATCGGCCAGACGCTCGCCGCCACGCTCTACCGGCGATACGAGGAGCTCGGGCTGTCCGGCGCCCTCTACTACCCGGTGAACGACACCAACCTGGCCTCCCGACGCTTCGCGGAGGCCTTCGGAGGCCGCGGCCGGATCCTCTACCACGTCTACGACAAGCCGCTGCCCGCGGGCGCCTGAACCCCCGCGGGCCGTCCCGCCGCCCCAGCCGCCCCACCTCCCGAGCCGCTTTGCTGCCTAGGGGGGCCAGTGGCCCACCAAAGCAGCACAGTCCGGTCGGGCGGGTTACGCCGGGTGCTACCTGCGTTAATAAGCACTTACGTAAGTATCTGCTAACTTAAACCAACCGGATGCAGGACGCCATCGAGGCCATCGCCGAGCCCCGACGCCGGGAGATCCTCCGGCTGGTTCGTGACGCCGAGCTCCCGGCGGGCGCAATCGCAGCCGAGTTCGGCGACGTCACGCGGCCGGCGATCTCGCAGCACCTCCGCGTGCTGCGGGAGGCCGGCCTCCTGGCCGAGCGGCGCGAGGGCACGCGCCGGCTGTACAGGGCGCGGCCCGAGGGCCTCGAGGACCTGCGCGGGTTCCTCGGGCAGTTCTGGGACGAGCGGCTCGACACCCTGCGAGACGAGGCCGAGAGAGAGGAGAAGAGAAGACGCCATGACCGAGGCAGTCGGAACTGACATCGTCAAGGAGATCCGGATCGACGCGAGCCCGGAGACCGTGTTCGCGTTCTTCACCGAGCCAGGCAAGCTGACCCGCTGGCTCGCCGCCGAGGCGACGCTGGACCCACGGCCGGGCGGCGTCAACCAGCAGACGCATCTGGCGGAGGGCGAGCGGTACTCCGGGAGGTACTACATGCGCGGCGAGTTCGTGGAGGTCTCGCCGCCCAGGCGAGTGGTCTTCACCTGGGGGTTCGAGAACGAGGACATCGGGCTCCCGCCGGGAGCCAGCACGGTCGAGGTTACGCTCGAGCCGGAGGGTGACGGCACCCGGCTGCGGCTGGTCCATCGGGACCTGCCGGAGCGCCTGGTCGGCGATCACGAGGGCGGCTGGGAGAGCCTGCTCGCCCGGCTCGCGACGGTGGCGTCGGGCGGCGACCCGGACGCCTAGATTCGAGCTTGCGCCCGGGGCTCGCGGGCGGCGAGACTCCGCCCGTGGCCCCGCGGCGCGCCCGACGGCTGGACGAGGTGCCCGGCTTCGGGATCGACACGGTGGCCGCGGCCGCCGGTGCCGACCCCGACTTCCTCCGCCTGGAGAACCTCGACACGGACCTGCCGCCGCCAGCCGCGGCGGTGGAGGCGACGCGCGCGGCGGTGGGCCGCGACGAGGCGAACTCCTACCTCCCGTTCACGGGCCGCGAGGACCTGAAGGCCGCGGTCGCCGACCACATCGGGCGCCGCAGCGGCGTCCGCCACGAGCCGGGGCAGGTGACGATCACCTGCGGCGAGGGCGACAACATGCTCGACGCGCTGCTAGCCGTGGCCGACCCGGGCAACGAGGTGATCCTCACCGACCCCGTCTACGCCGGGATGCTGAACCGGGCGCGGCTGGCCGGCGCGGCGCCGAGGCTGGTGCCGCTGCGCGTGGAGAGCGGTGCCTGGCGCCTCGACCTGGACGCACTGAAGGCGGCCGCCGGGCCCCGCACGCGCGCCGTCTTCATCATGAGCCCAGCCTTCCCGACCGGCTCGCTGCTCTCGGACGCGGAGTGGGAGGCCGTGGCGGAGCTGTGTCGCGACCACGACCTCTGGCTTCTCTACTGGTCGCTGATGGAGGGGATCGTGTTCGACGGCCATCCGGTCGCCCGCCCGACGGCGCTCGAGGGGATGGCAGAGCGGACGATCACGATCGGCTCGGTCTCCGCCGAGTGGCGGATGATCGGCTGGCGGATCGGCTGGCTGGCGGGTCCGCCGACCATCGCCTCGGAGCTCGCCCTGGTCCACATCTACAACGGCCTGACCCCGGGCGGGATCGCCCAGGCCGGCGCGCTGGCTGCGCTCCAGGAGTCCGAGGAGGAGTTGCGCGCGTGCGTCGAGGAGTGGCAGCGCCGCCGCGACGCCGTGCTCGCCGAGCTCGACGGCTACCCGGCCGTCCGGCCGGACGGCGGCTGGTCGCTACTCG
Source organism: Actinomycetota bacterium (assembly GCA_046728795.1). GTDB lineage: Bacteria > Actinomycetota > Thermoleophilia > Solirubrobacterales > Thermoleophilaceae > JBKPFJ01. The sequence goes on from JBKPFJ010000017.1 coordinate 4,311, forward strand.
TGGACACCTCGGCCCTCGGTCTCGACCCCGCCGAAGCCTCGGAGCGCCTGCTGAGCCAGAAGGTCGCCGCCACGCCGATGCACGGCTGGGGCGGCGAGGTCGCGGCCCGCCACCTGCGGATCGTCTTCTCGAACGAGCCGGTGGAGCGGCTCGGCATGCTGCGGGAGCGCCTCACGGCGGCGCTTGGGCCGCCGCCCTGAATGCGCTTTCGGCGGTAATCCCGTCGGAGTCCAACCTGCCCCAAACGGGGCTGGGACTGGACTCCGACCCCGACGGCCAGGTGCTCTCGCTGTTCGGCAGCACCGACGGCGGCGGCCCGTCGAGCATCTTCCTCAGACGGTTGGAGCGGTAGCCGGACCGCCTGGCAAGGCGGCGCGGACTCCGACTCCGGGAAGTCGCCGGGGCGAACCCGCCCATTCCGTCCGCTCCCCTTCCGAGGATGCCTCGGATGGAGTCGCGACCGTCGCGCTGGACCTGTGAGCCTTACGACACCGCGGTGGCCGCCCGGCTCGCCAAGGGGCTCGGCGTCTCGCCGGTCGTGGCCACGGTGCTCGCCCGGCGGGGCTTCCGGGAGCTCGAGGAGGCGCGCCGCTTCCTCGCCGCGGAGGAGCGCCGCGACCCGTTCGAGATCTCCGGCGTGCGCGAGGCCTGCGAGCTGGTGCTCGAGCACGTGCGGCGCGGCTCGCCAATCGTCGTGTACGGGGACTACGACGTCGACGGCGTCTGCTCCACGGCAATTCTCCTGCGCGCGCTGCGCCGGCGCGGCGCGGCGCCGTCCTGGGAGCTCCCGAGCCGATTCGGCGAGGGATACGGGCTCTCCACGGCCGCGGTGGAGCGGCTCGCGGCGCGCGGTGCCGGGCTGCTGATCACCGTCGACTGCGGGATCACCGCGGTGGAGGAGGTGGCCGCCGCCGGCGCCGCCGGCCTGGACGTGGTCGTGACCGATCACCACCGGCCCGGGGAGGCGCTCCCCGACTGCCCGCTGGTCCACCCGGCGCTGGGCGACCAACCATGTCCCGACCTCTGCGCGGCCGGAGTCGCACTGAAACTCTCGGAGGCCCTGGCGACGCTCGACGGTGCCGATCCGCGCGAGGCCGACGAGGACCTCGACCTCGCGGCTCTGGGGACAGTTTGCGACCTGGTTCCGCTGAGGGGCGAGAACAGGCGCATTGTGCGCCAGGGGCTCGAGGCGATGTCCCGCACGCAAAAGCCGGGCCTGCGCGCCCTCATGGCAGTGGCGGCCCTCGAGCCCGGCGAGGTCACCGAACAGGCGCTCGGCTTCAGGCTCGGACCCCGGCTGAACGCGGCCGGGCGCATGCAGCGAGCGGACGCTGCGCTCGAGCTCCTGACGGCCGACGAGTGGGAGCGCGCCGAGGAGATCGCACGCGAGCTCGACCTCCTGAACCGCGACCGCCAGGAGGCCGAGACGCGCATCCTCTTCGCGGCCGACGCCGCCTGTTCCGCCCAGGCGAGCTCGGCGGTGCTGGTGGCGACCGGGGAGGGCTGGCATCCCGGTGTCGTGGGAATCGTCGCCTCGCGGCTCGTGGAGCGCTGGTCCCGGCCCTGCGTGGTGGTGGCCCTCGACGGCGAGTCGGGCCGGGGCTCGGGCCGCAGCATCGGGGCGTACGACCTGCACGCCGGGCTCGCGGCCTGCGCCCCCCACCTGCGCCGCTTCGGCGGTCATCGGATGGCGGCGGGCCTCGAGATCGAGGCGGATCGGCTCGATGCCTTCCGCCGCGCCTTCGCCGCCCACGCCGCGGGCGCGCTGGCGCCGGCCGACCTGATCCCGGTCGAGCGCGTGGACGCGTTGGTGCCAGGCACCGCGCTCGGCCTCGAGCTCGCCGAAGAGCTCGAGCGACTGCGCCCGTTCGGCGCCGGCAACCCGTCGCCCACTCTGCTCGTGCCTGCGGCCCGGGTGGATTCGGTGGCCGGCATGGGGGAGCAGCGAAAGCACTCGCGTTTCACGCTCGTCACAGGTGGGGCGCGCTCCCGCGGCGTGCTGTTCGGAGTCGGCCCGCGCGCCCTGGCCGCGGCGAACGGGGAGCCCCACGACCTGGCCGTCCGCCTCGAGAGGCATCGCTGGAACGGCACGGTCGAGCCGCGTGTGATCCTGCGTGCCCTGTGCCCGACTCGCCCCGGCCGCCTGCGTGTCCTGGGCGGGGACGAGCCATTCTGGGTCCGCGCGGAGCGGGAGTTCGAGCGGGACCCGTGGAGCGAGGCCCCAGCGCCCCAGCGGTGCGCCGAGGTGGTCGATCACCGCGGCGAGGGGACCGCGGGAGTGGTCGGCGACCTGCTCTCGAGCGGCGAGCCGGTGCTGATCGCGGTGGCCGACGTTCCGCGGCGTCGCGAGTCGCTCGAGCGCCTCCTGGGGGGCCTGGCGGAGGCCGAGGGCCTCGCCGTGGCCTCCTGGACCGCGCTCGCCGCCGACCCCGCCCTCGCGCACCGCTTCCGGCACGTCGTGGCCTTCGACCCGCCGGCGGCACCTCCAGCGCTCGGCCCGGCGACGCTCCACATGGCCTGGGGCCCGGCAGAGCTCGACTTCGCCCAGTCCGTCTGGCGCTCCGAGCTCGACTTGCGGCCGGCGCTCACGGACGCCTACCACGCCCTGCGCGAGGCCCGGGCGCCCCGGGGCGAGGCGCTCCGGCAAGCGCTAGCGGGAACGGGACGCTTCGCGCGCTCGGCCGAGGTCTGCGGCCGCCTCCTGCGCGTCCTCGGCGAGCTCGAGCTGATCGAGTACAGGGACTGCGCCTCGGGGGGCCCGGCGTGCACCCTCCGCGAGGCGCCACGCACGGACCTCGAGCGCTCGCCCTCCTATCGCGCGTACCGAGCGACCCTCGAGCGGCTTCTCGGACGCACGGAGGGCGCCGTCGCCGCCGCACCCGCCTAAACTCGAAGGCATGCCGAAGGTCCCCAAGGCGAACGGCAACTCGAAGACCGCCCGCGCGTCCACGCGCGCGGCCACCAAGACCAAGCCGAAGCCGAAGTCGGCGAGCCGCGCCCGCTCCCGCACGGCCACCAAGGAGCGGGGCTTCGAGCACCACCCCGTCGACAAGGCGACCCGCCACGCCCCGGCGGGGCCGAAGACCCGCCTCACCGACGACCAGCGCACCCTGCTGGGCGACCTGTTCGCGGTGGTCGAGGAGCACGCGGACGCCGCCGCCGAGCAGATCGACAAGCGGCTCGTGCAGAAGGCCTTCGTGTTCGCCTGCGACCGTCACGCGGACCAGCGCCGCAGAACGGGCGAGGAATTCATCGTGCATCCGATCGGCGTGGCCAAGATCTGCGCCGGGATGCGCCTCGACACGGCCACGCTGTGCGCCGCTCTGCTGCACGACACGGTGGAGGACACGAGCGCGTCGCTCGACGAGGTGCGCGAGGCCTTCGGCGAGGAGATCGGCACGCTGGTCGACGGGGTCACGAAGCTCACCGGCATCACCTTCCAGAGCCGCGACGACCGCCAGGCCGAGAACTACCGCAAGATGATGGTGGCGATGGCCGCGGACATCCGGGTCATCCTCATCAAGCTCGCCGACCGCCTCCACAACATGCGCACGCTCGGCGCCATGCCGAAGCAGAAGCAGCAGGAGAAGGCCAAGGAGACGCTCGACATCTTCGCGCCGCTGGCCCACCGGCTCGGCATCCACGCGATCAAGTGGGAGCTCGAGGACCTGGCCTTCGCCACGCTCCATCCGCGCAAGTACAACGAGATCAAGGCCCTGGTCAGCCAGCAGCGCCCGGAGCGCGAGGAGTACGTGGCTCGCGCCGGCGAGTACCTGAAGAAGGAGCTCGACGCCGTCGGGATCCAGGCCGAGATCTCAGGCCGCGCCAAGCACTTCTACTCGATCTACTCGAAGATGACGAAGAAGGGGCGCGAGTTCAACGAGATCTACGACCTCACGGCCATGCGCGTGCTCGTGGGCTCGGTGAAGGACTGCTACGGCGCGATCGGCGTCATCCACTCGCTCTGGAAGCCGCTCCCGGGACGCTTCAAGGACTGGGTCGCGATGCCCAAGTTCAACATGTACCAGGCCCTCCACACCACGGTGATCGGGCCCGAGGGCCGGCCGCTCGAGATCCAGATCCGCACCCAGGAGATGCACGAGACCGCCGAGTACGGCGTGGCCGCCCACTGGATCTACAAGGACGACGGCAAGAGCAAGGTCGAGGACAAGGTCGAATGGCTGAAGCACCTGCTCGACTGGCAGCAGGAGATGAACGACCCGCAGGAGTTCGCGGAGACCCTCAAGGCCGACCTGTTCGAGGACGAGGTGTTCGTCTTCACCCCGAAGGGCGAGGTCAAGTCGCTCGCCGCCGGCGCCACGCCCCTCGACTTCGCCTACGAGATCCACACCGACGTGGGCCACCGCTGCGTGGGGGCGAAGGTGAACGGCAAGATCGTGCCGCTCCACTACGAGCTCCAGTCGGGCGACATCTGCGAGGTGCTGACCTCGAAGAAGGAGCGCGGTCCCTCGCGCGACTGGCTCTCGCTGGTCAAGACCACGCGCGCCCAGTCGAAGATCCGGGCCTGGTTCAAGCGGGAGCGCCGCGAGGACTCGGAGCGCACCGGCCGCGAGATCCTCCAGGAGAACCTGAAGCGCCAGGGCCTGCCGCCCCAGAAGATCGCGGGCTCGCCGTTGCTCGCCGACGTGATCCGCGAGATGGGCTTCAAGAAGGCGGACGACTTCTACATCGCCCTCGGCCAGGCCAAGGTCTCGGCCAAGGTCGTCGTCAACAAGATCATGCAGCGGCTCAAGCAGGGCGAGTCCGCCGTCGAGCCGCAGGGCGCCGCCGCCGAGCTGCTGGAGCGGCGCGAGGCGCCGAAGAAGACCGCCGCCTCGTCGAGCTACGGCATCAAGGTCAAGGGGATCGACGACGTGATGCTGCGCATCGCCAAGTGCTGCCGCCCCGTGCCGGGAGACCCGATCGTGGGCTACATCTCGCTGGGCAAGGGCATCACGATCCACCACGAGGACTGCAAGAACGCCCGCGCGCTGCAGAAGAACCCGGAGCGCTTCACC
>JBKPFJ010000213.1:0-15418 GCA_046728795.1 Actinomycetota bacterium
GCGGCGAGCGCGACCGCGACTAGCGCGAGCGCGCGTAGGCCTCGCCGATCCCGATCCGCTGGACTGTGGTGGGGTGCGTGCCGAACAGCACCTGGAGGAGCCCCGGGGGGCTCGGATCGGCGACGTTCGTGAGCGCGAGCCGGCGCTCCAGCGCGACGAAGGCCGCCGGGTCGTGCGTCAGCCGTAGCGAGAACGAGTCTGCGCTCGCCTCGACGCGGCGGGAGAGCACGTTCGAGGCCGATCCGAGGACGAAGGAGACGAGCGCCACGGAGAGCGCCAGGGCGGGCAGCACGGCCGGGCCCGGCCGGACGCGGTGGTCGGCCAGGCCGTCGCGCCGGCCGAGTCGCTCCGCGAGTTGCTGGACCAGATAGGTGCCCGCCGGCGCCACGATGGCGAGCCAGGCGAGCCCGCGCATCAGGTCGTCGTGTGCCTGGTGCCCCAGCTCGTGCGCCACGACCGACCGCACCTGGTCGTCGGGGAAGTTCTCGATCAGCGTGTCGTAGAGCACGACCCGTTTGGTGTGGCCGAGGCCGTTCACGTACGCGTTCGCGCCCGTGGTGCGCCGGCTCGCGTCCACCCGGTAGACCTGCCCCACGTCGACCCCGGCCCGCTTGGCGAGCGCCAGGACCTCCGAGCGCAGCTCACCGTGCGGCAACGGCTTGAACTTGTTGAAGAGCGGATCGACGACCACCGGGAAGAGGTAGACGGAGAGCGCCCCGAAGAGCACGATCACGGCGGCCGTCGGCGCCCACCAGTCGCGGCGAACGCGGCGCACGAGCGCGAGCGCGACGGCCCCGCCCACCCCCGCGAAGACCGCCTGGACGGCCGTCGACTTCCCGACGTCGGCGAGCCAGGGACCCCAGTCCTGGGTCGACAGGCCCACGTCCACGGAGCGCTGGTGGGCAACCGCCGACAGCGGCAGCCCGACGACCACCAGAAGGACGGAGATGCCCGCCCCCGCCGCGGCCGCGCCGAGGATCGGCCTACGCCCGGCCCGCGTGAACACCCGCCGGGGCGGACGGACCACGAGCACGGTGAGCGTGAGGCCGGCGAGGGCGAGCCCGCCCACTCCGAGCAGGCGTTGGGTGTCGCGGAAGTCCCGCGCGCGGTCCAGCTCGGCGGGGCTGAAGTACGCTCCCTCGTCGACCGCCACGGGCTCGATGACACCGTTTCGGGGCCGCAGGATGACCGTTGCCGCCCCGGCGGCGACCACCGCCACCAGGATCGCAAGCGGCAGCCGCGAGCGAGGACCGTACATTCCGGCGACACTCTAGAGACGCCGTGAGGATCGCCCTGATCTCCGACGTGCACGGGAATCTGCCCGCCTTCGAGGCGGCGATGGACGACGTGCGGGCGCAGAAGCCGGACGAGATCTGGTGCCTCGGCGACCTCGTGGGATATGGCGCCCAGCCGGACGAGTGCGTGGCACTGGCTCGCGAGACGTGTGACCTGTGCCTGGCCGGGAACCACGACCTGGTGGTCACGGGGGACATCGACGTGGCCGACTTCTCGTCGTCCGCCGCGGCCGCCGCGCGCTGGACCAAGGAAAAGATCGGCCAGGAGGCGCTCAGGTTCCTCGCCGAGCTCGAGCCCACCGACCCGACCCGGGAGGTCGGCCTGTACCACGCGAGCCCACGCGATCCGGTGTGGGAGTACGTGCTGTCGACGGTGCAGGCCGAGGACTGCTTCGAGCTGATGGAGGCCCGGGTGGGCGCGGTGGGGCATTCGCACGTGGCCCTCTTCTTCCACCGCGACGGCCCGGCCGAGGTGGTCGGCGCCCAGGCGCCCGCCGGCACGGAGCTCGACGTCTCCGCCGGACGTTGGCTCTTGAACCCCGGCGCCGTGGGCCAGCCGCGGGACGGCGACCCCCGCGCGGCCTGGCTCCTGCTAGACACAGGGGGGTGGACCGCGACCTGGCGGCGCGTCGACTACCCCATCGACGAGGCCGCGCACGCGATTCGGGAGGCGGGGCTTCCCGGGGTCCTGGCGCAACGGCTCTACAGCGGACAGTGACGAGACGAGGCACATACGCAGCCCTGCTGGCGGCGACGGCCCTGGTAGCCGGATGCGGCTCCGACGAGGAGGGCAAGCCCATTCCCTCCGCTCAGGTGAGCGGGCTCGAGAACCAGCTCGGCTCGATTCAACGCCGTGTCGACGCGGGCGCATGCAGGGACATCACCGAGGGAGACGACACCAACCTGGCGGCGGTGCAGAACCAGCTCGATCAGGTTCCGAGCTCCGTCGACGCGGACGTCCGTAAGGCGCTGCGCGACAGCTTCCAGAACCTCTTCGACCTGGTCTCCAAGCAATGCCAGCCGAAGCAGCAAACTCAGACCGAGACCCAGACGACAGAGACGCAGACACAGCCGACCGAGACCCAGACGACCGAGACGCAAACACAGCCGACCGAGCCACCCGGGCAAGAGAAGAAGGACGAGGGCGGGAATGGGGACGGCGACACCGGCGGCGGGGCCGCCGCGCCCGGAGGCCAATGACCACCCCGGCGGACGTGGCGGGCCGCTACCGCCTGGAGCGCCGGCTCGGGGCCGGTGGCATGTCGACGGTCCTCAAGGCCACAGACACCGTGCTCGAGCGCCCGGTGGCCGTGAAGCTGCTGGCGGAGCACCTGGCCGAGGACGAGGCGTTCGTGGCCCGCTTCCGGCGCGAGGCTCTGGCGGCGGCGCGGCTTATGCACCCGAACGTCGTGCAGGTGTTCGACTCCGGCCGCGACCCCTCGACCGACCGCCACTACATCGTCATGGAGTATGTGGACGGCCCGTCCTGTGCGGACATGCTCCGCGAGCGCAAGCGGCTCGGCGTCGAGGAGACCGTGGGCATCGTGCGCGATGCCTGTCACGGGCTCGACTACGCCCACCGCTCCGGGGTGGTGCACCGGGACGTGAAGCCGGGCAACCTCCTGCTGGCGCGGGAGACGGGCACCACGAAGCTGGCGGACTTCGGGATCGCGAAGGCGGCGGAGCAGACCCGAATCACGCAGGTGGGCGCGGTGCTCGGGACCGCCGCCTACCTGTCGCCCGAGCAGGCGCGCGGCGACGAGGCTGGGCCCGCCTCCGACATCTACTCGCTCGGTGTCTGTGCCTACCAGTTCCTGGCGGGCCGCCTGCCCCACGAGTACGGCTCGCTCACCGAGCTCGCGCTGAAGCAGCAGGAGGAGGTCGTGGAGCCGATCAGCGAGTACCGCCCGGAGGTGCCGCCGGAGCTCGACGAGGCCATCCTGCTCTGCCTCCAGCGCGACTCGAGCGCGCGCTACGCGTCGGCGCTCGACATGTCCCGCGCGCTGGAGGCGGGTCTGCAAGGACATGTCACCGAGGCCACGAGGCGCCTCGGCGGCGGGCTCACCGACCCGGACGCTACGCGCGCCCTCGCCGACGTGACCGCGGCGACCCAGGCGCTCCGGACCCGCGCCCGTCCCACACCGCCCGCCCCCCCGCCCACCGCCGCGCGGCGGCCGGAGCGGGCGCCCACCCGGCGTCGCGTCGGGCCGCTCGGCACGTTCCTGGCCCTGCTCGCCGTGCTGACGGCCGTGGTCCTGGTGGCTCTCGCGATCCTGAGCGCGAACGGGGGCAACTCGACCTCACCAGTCGACCGCGGCGACATCCAGCAGCAGATCGACGGCGTCCGCCAGTTCCTCGAGGATCACTCGCGCTGATCGGCACGGCCATCCCCGATGGCCTGAGCCAGGTAAGGCGAGGCGCCGCCGAGGAGTTCCTCGGCGTGCGCCGCGAAGTGGCCGGCCTCGATCGCAGCCCGCAGTCCACGCATGACCACGGCCATGAAGGTGAGGTTGTGGAGTGTGATCAGCCGTGCCGCCGTTAGCTCCCGGGCGCGGGCCAGATAGTGGAGGTAGCCGCGCGTGTGCTCGCGGCAGGCGGGACAGGGACAGCCCTCGGCGATCGGCGCGCGGCTACCGCGTGCCTCGTTCTTCGTCAGGTCGAGGCGCCAGCGCGCGTCTGGGTCCGGCACTAGCGCCGTGCCGTGGCGGGCCAGCCTGGTGGGCGTAGCGCAGTCGAAGCTGTCGATCCCCGCTCTCACCGCGTGCACGATGTCGTCCACGTCGCCGATCCCGAGCAGGTGGCGAGGACGCTCCGCGTCGAGGTCGCGCAAAGACCAGCGCAGGACCTCGCGCATCTCGTCCTTCTCCCGCCCTAGCGAGCCGCCGACGGCGATCCCGGCCACCGGAGCCTCGGCCACGCGCGCGGCCGACTCGGCGCGCAGGTCCTCGTAGACCCCGCCCTGGACGATGCCGTAGAGCAGCTGACCCCCGGGGGCGTGCTCCGCGTGCCAGCGCACGCAGCGGTCGAGCCAGCGGTGGGTTCGCTCCATCGATCGGCGCGTGTAGTCGCGCTCGACGTGGAACGGGGTGCACTCGTCGAAGGCCAGCGCCACGTCCGAGCCGAGCCGCGACTGCACCTCCATGGAGGTCTCCGGCCCCATGAAGCGCTCGCGGCCGTCGAGGTAGGACCGGAACCGGACCCCCTCCTCGTCGATGGCGAGGATGCGGGACTCCCGCTCGTCCCCGCGCCGCCGCTTGATCTCCTCGGCCACCCCGCCGTGGCCCATCGAGAAGATCTGGAACCCGCCGGAGTCCGTGACGATCGGGCGGCGCCAGCCCATGAACTCGTGCAGCCCTCCCATCTCCTCTACGTAGTCCGGGCCCGGCTGTATGAAGAGGTGGAAGGTATTGCCCAGCACCATCTCGTAGCCGAGCTCGGCCACCTCGGAGGCGTGCAATGTCTTGACCGTCGCGGTCGAGGCGAGCGGGATGAAGGCGGGCGTGCGCACGTCCCCGTGCCCCGTATGCAGGACGCCCGCGCGGGAGGACCCGTCGCGGGCGTCGATGCGAAAGGCGCCGGCCACTGGGCGCGAGCCTAGTGGCCGGCCCGTCTCTCTACGTCTACTTCTCCTCCGCGGAGCCCTCCACGGCCGGCTGGCCGTTTCCGCTCGTGGCCTTGATGGCCACACGGCGCGGCTTGCGCTCCTCGGGCTTCGGGATCCGGACGCTCAGAACGCCCTTGTCGAACTCCGCCGTGACGGCGTCGCCGTCGACGCCCTCCGGCAGGGTCAGCGAGCGGCTGAAGCGGCCGAACGAGCGCTCGACGCGGTACCAACCGCGCTCGCGGGTCTCGTGCTCCGCCCGGCGCTCGCCGGACACGGTCAGCGTGTTGTCCTGGATCTCGATGTTCACGTCGTCCTCGCCGAGGCCGGGAAGATCGGCCTTGAGGAGGAAGTGGTCGTCGCCCTCGACCAGGTCCATTGGAGGGACCCAGCGCTGGCCGCGATCACCGACGTCGAAGAGGGTGTTGAAGAGACGGTTCACCTCGTTGGAAAACGGCTCAGGCCGCATCAGAAGTGCCATTTCTCAACCTCCCGTAGGCTCGGATTACCTTACGGGCGCAACTATAAAACCTCAGTCGTGTTTTATCAAGTTTTCTCCTGTCATCTCAGGAGGCGGATCGCGTCCCAACAGCGCCAGCACCGTCGGCGCGACGTCCGCCAGGGTGCCGCCGTCGCGCAGCCCCGCGACCGCGGCGGTGACCACGATCGGGACGGGGTTCATGGAATGAGCGGTGTTCGGGCTGCCGTCCGGCTCGAGCATGTTGTCGGCGTTGCCGTGGTCGGCGGTGACCACGCAGGCGCCGCCGGAGCCGTGCACGGCGGCCACCACGTCGCCGAGGCAGGCGTCCACGGTCTCAACCGCCTTGACCGCGGCGGGGATGACCCCGGTGTGACCGACCATGTCCGGGTTGGCGAAGTTGATGATCGCGAAGCCGTGGTCGCCGCCCTCCCACCGCTCCACGAACGCGTCGGCGGCCGCCCGGGCGGACATCTCGGGCTTCTGGTCGTACGTCGGCACGTCCCGGGGCGAGTCGACGAGGCACCGTTCCTCGCCGCTGTGAGGGTCCTCCTCGCCGCCCCCGAAGAAGTAGGTCACGTGGGCGTACTTCTCGGTCTCCGCCACGTGCAGCTGCTCGACGCCGGCGTCGGCGAGCACGTCGGGCAGCGTGGTGGCCGGACGGGAGGGCGGGAACGCGACAGGGTAGGTCCAGTCCTCGTTGTACTCGGTGAGCGTGGCGAAGGCGATGCTCGGGGCGTCGGGCTCGTGCAGCGCCATGGTCAGCTGGCGGGCCCGGTCGGGCCGGAAGTTGAAGAACACAACCGAGTCGCCGTCGCGGATCCGCCCCTCCTCCCCCACCACCGTCGGCTTTATGAACTCGTCGGTCTCGCCGCGGTCGTACGCGGCGCGAACGGCGGCCTCGCCGCTGTCAACGTGCGGCACCTCTGACTCGCCGGCCACGATCGCGTCGTAGGCGAGCTTCGTCCGCTCCCAGCGGCGGTCGCGGTCCATCGCGTAGTAGCGGCCGCTGACCGTCGGGATGCGCGCGCCCCAGCCCTCCACCTCTGCGATGTAGCCGGCGCCCGAGTCGGGGCTCGTATCGCGGCCGTCCGTGAAGGCGTGCACGACCACGTCCCCCACGCCCTCTCGCTCGGCCAGCTCTAGGAGCGCGTGCAGGTGCTTCATGCTGGCGTGCACTCCGCCGGCCGAGACGAGCCCCAGCAGGTGCAGCCGCGGGCCGGCGTGGCACGCCTGCCGAAGCACCTCGTTGCCGAAGAACGAGCGGTCGTCGATCGCGTCGTCGATGCGGGTCAGGTCCTGCTTGACGACCGCGCCCGCCCCCAGGTTGAGGTGACCGACCTCCGAGTTGCCCATCTGGCCCTCGGGGAGCCCCACCGCCCGGCCCCAGGCTGTCAGCGTCGAGCGCGGATAGGACTCCCAAAGCTCGTCGAACACCGGGGTGTCCGCCCGCTCCACGGCGTTGCCGGGCCCGGGCTGGGCGAGCCCCCATCCGTCGAGGATGATCAGGCAGACCTTGGAGACCGGGGGCGGGCCGGGCCCCTCGGGAAGGCTCACGCGCCGCCCGCCGCGGCCACGATCCGGGCGAAGCCCTCCGGGTCGAGCGAGGCGCCGCCCACCAGGGCGCCGTCCACGTCGGGCTGGACCAGGATCTCCGCGGCGTTGTCGGGCTTGACGCTCCCGCCATATAGGACCCTCACGCGCTCCGCGGCCTCCCGCGAGCGGTCGCCCACCAGCGCCCGCACGAAGGCGATGGCCTCCTGGGCCTGGTCGGGGGTGGCCGTGCGCCCGGTGCCGATCGCCCAGATCGGCTCGTAGGCGATCACGACGTCGGCGAGCCGCTCCTCGGGCACCTTGTCGAGGGCCTCCTGCACCTGGTGGCGCAGCTTGCGCTGGGTCTCCCCCGCCTCGCGCTCGTCCTCGCTCTCGCCCACGCACAGGATCGGCTCGAGCCCGGCGGAGAGCGCGGCCGGGACCTTGTCCTGGAGCGCCCGGTCGGTCTCCCCGAACAGCTCGCGGCGCTCCGAGTGGCCGAGGACCACCCCGTCCACGCCGAGCTCCACGAGCATCGGGGCGGACACCTCTCCGGTGAACGGGCCCTCCTCCTCTTGGTGCATGTTCTGGGCGGCCACGCGCACGCTCGAGCCGCGCAGCGTCTCCACCGCGGTCACGAGCGCCGTGAACGGCGCGCACACCCCCACGTCCGACGGGACCGAGTCGGAGAGGGAATCGGGCAGGCGCTCGCAGTAGTCGCGGACCTGCTCGCGGGTGCCCCACATCTTCCAGTTGCCGGCCACGTAGGGCCTGCGCTCAAGCGTCATCGAGCGCCTCAACCCCGGGCAGCTCCCTGCCCTCGAGCAACTCGAGCGAGGCGCCCCCGCCCGTCGAGAGGTGGTCCACGCGGTCGGCGTGGCCGAAGGCCGCCAGGGCCGCCGCAGAGTCGCCGCCGCCCACGACCGTGGTGCCAGGGGCGCGCGCCACCGCCTCGGCCAGAGCGCGCGTGCCCTCGGCGAACGGGGCGAGCTCGAAGGTGCCCATTGGGCCGTTCCAGAACACAGTGCCCCCGGCCGCGACCTCGGATGAGAACGCTGCCGTCGTACGGGGGCCGACGTCGAGCCCCATCCAGCCGTCGGGAACCTCGATGCCGTCGAGCGCCCGGCGCTCGGCGTCCGCGTCGAAGCGGTCGCCGAGCACGAGATCGACCGGCAGCAGCAACCTGCAGCGGGCATGCTCCGCCTTGTCGAGCGCGCGCCGTGCCAGCTCGACGCCCTCCTGGTCCACGAGCGAGTCACCCGTGCTCCGGCCCTGGGCGCGGAAGAACGCGAAGCACATCGCGCCGCCGATCAGGAGGCTGTCGGCCGCGTCGAGGAAGCGGTCGATCAGGGCGATCTTGTCGGTGACCTTCGCACCGCCGAGCACCACGACGAGCGGGCGCTCCGGCCGCTCGATGATCCCGCGAAGGACCGTGACCTCGCGCTCCAGAAGGAGTCCCGCCACGGCCGGGTGCAGCCGCTCGGGCACGCCCGCCGTGGAGGCGTGGGCTCGGTGCGCCGCCCCGAAAGCGTCGTTCACGTAGGCGTCGCCGAGCGAGGCGAGCTCCGTCGCCAACGCGGGGTCGTTCCTGGTCTCGCCGCGCTCCCAGCGTGTGTTCTCGAGCACCAGCACACCGCCGGGCGAGAGCCGCTCGACCCCCCGCCGCACCTCGGGGCCGATGACGTCGGGCGCCTGGAGGATCGGCGTGTCGATCAGCTCGCCCAGCCGCTCGGAGGCCGGGCGCAGCGAGGTCTCCGGATCGCGACCCTGGGGGCGGCCCAGGTGCGAGCAGAGCACGAGCCTCGCGCCGCGCTCCAAGAGCAGCTCGATGGTGGGCAGGGCGGCGCGGATGCGGGCGTCGTCCGCGACGCGGCCCCCCTCCAGCGGGACGTTGAAGTCCACGCGTACCAGCACGCGATCGCCCTGCGCGACCTCGAGGTCGCGTACCGTGCGCTTGCCGAACGCGATCGTCGCCGTCTCAGGCAACGGGGGCCCCGGCGAGCACGCGCTCGGCGAGCTCCACCACCCGGTTCGAGTAGCCCCACTCGTTGTCGTACCAGGCGATGACCTTCACGAGGCGCTCGTCGATGACCATCGTCAGCGGTGCGTCGAAGATCGAGGAGTACGGCGACTGCACGATGTCGGTCGAGACGATCGGGTCCTCGCTGTACCGGAGGATGCCCTCGAGCGGCCCGGAGTCGGCCCTCGACCGGAAGGCCTCGTTCACCTCCTCGGCCGTCGTCGGCCGCGAGGCCGTGCACACGAGGTCGATCACCGAGCCGTTGATCACGGGGGCGCGCACCGCGATTCCGTTGAGCTTCCCGTCGAGCTCGGGGATCACGAGGCCGATGGCCTTCGCCGCCCCGGTCGATGTCGGGACCAGGTTCACGGCCGCGGCCCGGGCCCGGCGCAGGTCCTTGTGCGGAGCGTCCTGCAGCCGCTGGTCGGCCGTGTAGGCGTGGACGGTGGTCATGATCCCGTGCTCGATACCCACCGCGTCGTGGAGGACCTTCGCCACCGGCGCCAGGCAGTTGGTGGTGCATGACGCGTTCGAGATGACGTGGTGGCTGTCCGGGTCGTAGGCGTCGTCGTTCACACCGAGCGCGATCGTCACGTCCGGCCCCTTCGCCGGCGCCGAAATGATCACCTTCCTCGCGCCAGCCTCCAGGTGCTTGGCGGCGTCGTCGCGCTCCGTGAACAGGCCCGTGGATTCGATCACTACCTCGGCGCCGAGGTCTCCCCACGGGAGGGCCGCCGGGTCGCGCTCCGCCAGCACGCGGAGCTCCTTGCCATCCACGACCAGCCCCGTCTCGGTGGCCTCGACCTCGCCGGGGAACGGCCCCAGGATCGAGTCGTAGCGCAGCAGGTGGGCGAGCGTCTTCGTGTCCGTGATGTCGTTGACGGCGACCCACTCGATGTCCGCGCCACGGGCGTGAGCGGCCCGGAAGACGTTGCGGCCGATACGGCCGAAGCCGTTGATCCCGGCCTTCATGGCCATGCTGACGTCCTTTCCATCGGATCTCGGAGGGAAACGAGAATCTATCGCCCCGTCAGGGGCAGAGGTCGCCGTTCACGGGGGGCGGGCGCCGCCGTCAGGGGCGGCGCGGGGGCTTGTCGACGTCGCGGTGCACGACGTCCACGAGGAGATCCCCGCGGCCGGCGTAGGTGCGCGCGAGGTGCTCGGCGATGACGACGGAGCGATGCCGCCCGCCCGTGCAGCCGATGCCCACGGTGAGGTGCGCCTTGCCCTCCCTCACGTAGGCGGGCAGCAGATAGTCGAGCAGCGGGATCAGCCGCTCGTAGAAGTCCGCGATCCCATCCGAGGTCTCGACGTAGTCGATCACCGGCTCGTCCTGCCCGGTTAGATCGCGCAGCTCCTCCTCGTAGTGCGGATTGGGGAGGAAGCGCACGTCGAAGGTGAGGTCAGCATCGCGGGGGGTGCCGTGCTTGAAGCCGAAGGTGAGGAAGGTCACCGCCAGCTTGCCGGGCGTGCCGCGCGGCAGCATCTTGTCGGACACCACCTTGCGCAGCCGGCTGGCCGACAAATCGCTCGTGTCGATGGAGACGTCGGCCCGGTCCTTGAGCGGCGCCAGCAGCCCGCGCTCCCGGGCGATGGCCTCCGTTATGGCCCCTCCGTCCGCGAGCGGGTGACGCCGGCGCGTCTCCTTGAAGCGGTTGACGAGCACCGCCTCGGAGGCCTCCAGGTAGAGCATCCGATGCGGGACGCCCCGCGAGTCGAGCCCCTCGAGGGTCCGCACGAGGCTTGCGAAGTACTCCCCTCCGCGTACGTCCGACGCCACCGCGGCGCGCTCCACCTTCGAGCCCTCGTGCTCGAACAGGTCCGCGAGCGAGGCGATCATCTCGGGCGGCAGGTTGTCGACGCAGAAGTAGCCCGCGTCCTCAAAGCAGGCCATCGCCTGCGACTTGCCGGCGCCGGAGAAGCCTGTGATGACGACGAAGTCCTCCATCACCCGCGCAGCTAGCGGCCCACCTCCGTCGGGCCGGAGGTCCGGTGTAGGTGCGCATAGACCTCGCGCGCGACTTTCCCCGGCAGTCCAGGCACCGACTCGAGCTCCTCGCGGCTCGCCTCGAGGAAGCGATCGGGCGAGCCGAAGTAATTCAGCAAGAGCCGCTTGCGCGCCGGACCGACGCCGGGGAGATCGTCGAGGATCGAGCGTGTCATGGCGCGGTCCCGGCGACCCCGATGGAACTCGATGGCGAAGCGGTGGGCCTCGTCGCGTACGCGCTGGAGGAGCTGGAGCTCGGGCGTGTCGTGGGGCAGGACGAGCGGCGTCTTCCGGCCGGGGAGGAAGACCTCCTCGATCCGCTTCGCCAGGCTGATGACGCATACCCCGAGGTCGCGGAAGGCGCCCAACTCCGCGAGGCCGGCGGAGAGCTGCCCCTTCCCCCCGTCGAGCACGATCAGCGCGGGCACGCTCGCGAAGCTCTCGTCGTACTCCCTGTCGTGCGGGGAGCGCTCGCGCTGGGAGACGTACCGCGCCATGCGTCTGGAGAGCACCTCGGCCATGGCGGCGAAGTCATCTTGCACGGCCTCCCGGACGCCGAAGCGCCGGTAGTCGGACTTCTTCGGCGCGCCGCCCTCGAACACGGCCATGCTCGCCACGGTGTGCGTCTCCATCAGGTTGGAGATGTCGAAGCACTCGATGCGCATCGGGATCGTCTCCATCCCGAGCGCCCGCTGGAGCCCGTCTAGCGCCTCGATCCGCTGCGAGCGCCGGCGCTCGGAGCGAAGCCGGTCCTGGTCGAGCGCCAGGTGGGCGTTGCGCTCCGCGAGCTCGAAGATGCGGCGCTTGTCGCCGCGCTCCGCGTGGCGAACCTCCACAGGGCCTCCGCGGCGCTCGCTGAGGGCGTCGGCGAGCGTCCCCATCTCGCGGACCTCGCGCGAGACGAACACCTGCGGGGGAATCCCGATCGCGCTCGCGTAGTACTGGAGCACGAACTCCTCGGCGACCTCGCACTCGTCGCGGAGGGCGGCGTTCTCGAGGTAGAAGCTCTGGCGGTCGGCGAGCACGCCGTCTCGCACCTGGAACACCTGGGCGTTGGCATCGGTGCCCTCGGTCGCGACCGCGATCGCGTCGAGCGTGCCGACCGCCTCGTTCGAGATCCGCTGGCGCTCGAGCAGGCTGCGGACCGCCTTCAGCCGGTTGCGGTAGACGGCCGCCTGCTCGAACTGCTGCTCGTCGGCCGCCGCCCGCATCCCCTGCTCCAAGACCCGCTCGATCTGGCGGTAGCGCCCTGAGAGGAAGTCGATGATCGTCTCGATGTTGCCGCGGTACTCGTCCTTCGAGATGTAGCCGACGCAGGGCGCCTGGCAGCGCTTGATGAAGTAGTCGAGGCAGGGGCTGCCGGAGGCCCGACCCGGCTCGGGCCCGTCGCAGGTGCGGTACTGGAAGACCTTGCCCAGCAGGTCGAGCGTCTCGCGCACCCGCTTGGCATTGCTGAAGGGCCCGAAATAGGCCCGCCCACGGCGGTGGCGCTCGCGCGTGAAGTACACGCGAGGGAAGTCCTCGTCGAGCGAGATGGCGATGTAGGGATAGGACTTGTCGTCCCTGAGGCGCACGTTGAAGATCGGCCGGTGCCGCTTGATGAACTCCTGCTCGGCGAGCAGGGCCTCGGCCTCGGTCTCTGTGGCGATGAAGTCGATCGAGGCGATCTGGGAGACCATGTCCACGGCCCCGCGCACGGCCGGCTTCGAGAAGTGCGAGGCCACCCGCTTGCGGATCGAGCGCGCCTTCCCCACGTAGATCACGCGTCGGCGCCCGTCCCTGAACAGGTAAACGCCGGGCGCGTCCGGGAGCGCCCGCCGCTGCTCGGTGATCGTCTCCGCGGTTGCGGCCATGGCTCGCCTACCGAGGATACGAGCCGGTTCAGTGCGCGCTTATGAGAGGCGGTCCGGCTGGTCGCCGGCCGCGTGGATCGTGACCGTTGACTCGAGCAGCAGGTTATTCGGCACCCGCACCAAGCCGTCGGCCGTGCCGAGGACCGTCGCCTCGGGCTCAATCGCGACGATCCTGCCCCGGATCTCCCTCAAGCTGATCGTCTGTCCGACCTCGAAGGCGCCGCGCACGAACCGGCCCGCGTTCAGCGCGCGAGCCACCTCGCGTCCACCCAGGCCAAACGCGAGCGCGAACGTGGCGGCGGCGGCGGCGAGCAGTATTGCGATGACCGTGAACAGAATGTCCGCCGAAACCCCGATCTGGGCGGCCGCCATCAGCACGAAGATGGCGAGGGTTGAGACCTGCGCGAGCTGCCCGAGCGGCACGGCGAAGTCCATCTGATAGGTCAGGCGATCGACGCGCTCACGAGCCAGCCCGGCGAGCACGACTCCCGTCAAGACGAGCGCGAGCGCTGCCAAGAGGTTCGGCAGAAACAGCACCGCCTCGTTCAGCGACTGGCTCAGGAGCTCGAAGCCCAGCAGGGTCAAGGCGGCGAAGGCCGCGACCACGCTGAGCGTGATCCGCACCGCCGCGCCGACGAGCCCCGCGAGCGAGGGCTGGAGCCGAGCCCGGGCGAGCGTTTCGGTGACCCGCCAGCGCGCGGCCAGCTCGTCGACGCCGATGGCGACCAGCGCGCGCCGGACCAGGCGCCCGACCAACGCGGCCGCGAGCAGGCCGAATACGAGCACCGCGAGCGCGCCCGCGAGCTGGGGAAGGAAGTCGCCGAGGCGGTCCCCCGCCCGGTCGAGCACGCTTGCGGTCAGAGCGGTCATCGGGTTGTCTCCCCTCCGAGAACCGCCGTCGCAGCTACCGCGAGCCCGGTGGCGAGGCTTCCCGTGGCCACTAGGTACGGGCGCACCGAGCCCTGCCAGCGGACCGTTCGGATTACAGACGCGGAAAGCTCGCGACTTGGCTCCGGCGCCTGGCTGCGCAGGCCCGCCAGGTGACGCAGCAGGCGCTCCTCGGCGGGCGAACGCGCGTCGTCTTCGGCCCCTGGGCTCACTCCGGCAGTCCCCAGTCGTAGGTGTTCTCACGCAGGATGTGGATCAGTTCCCGCCGGGCGCGGTGCAGGCGCCCCTTCACGCTGCCCAAGGGGGTCTCCATCACTGTGGCGATCTCCTCGTAGCTCATGCCCTCGACGTCCCGCAGGACGAGCACGGCGCGGTGAGCAGGCGTGAGCAGGCGGACCTTTGACTCGAGTCGCTCCCGGCGCTCGCGCTCCTCGAGCCGCTCGGCAGGCGTGCGCTCGAGCTCGTGGGGCGTGGCCTCCACGAGCGACGCCACCTCCTCGTGCGGCTCGAGGCGGCGCCCGGCGCGGGCGTTGAGCGCCGTGTTGTGGACAATCTGGAGCAGCCAGGCACGAAACGAACCCTCGGCGCGGAAGCGCGACAAGCGGTGGAATGCCCGCAGGAATGCGTCCTGCGTGACGTCCTCGGCGTCGCCCGGCCCCGCGATCCGTGCGGCGATCCTGTACGCGACGCGTTCGTGTCGCTCGACAAGCGTTTCGAAGGCCCTCAGATCACCGCCCAGGGTCCGCTCGACGAGAGCGTGGTCGGGCTCTTCCATGCGGCAGCGCTTACCCGCGGTCGGACGCAGGCATGTCGCCACCTAGGACTGTGTGGAGCGGGTCCGGGTTACAGCGAGCCGCCCGCCGTAACTTTTTTCGCCCGTCCGCGGTCACCCCTCAGTGACCCACGACCTCACGGAGGAGCCCATGCGGGTGGCAGCAGTCGAGATATCGAAGAGCATTCAGGGAGGAATCGACGACCTGGTCGGCTTTCTCCCGAGGCTCGTTGGCTTCCTGGTCATCTTGCTCATCGGCTACCTGGTGGCGAAGGCGCTCGCCAAGGTCGTGAAGCTTGCGCTCGAGAAGGCTGGGGCCGACCGAGCGCTGCGCACGAGCACGGCCGGCGAGTACGTGCAACGCGTAACGCCGGACGTCTCGCCGTCCGAGCTAACCGGCCGGGTCGTGTTCTGGTTCATCTTCCTGGGCGCGCTCTCGATCGCGATCTCGTCCCTTGGGATCACGGCCCTCAACGACTTCCTCGCGGACGTGTTCTCCTACCTGCCGAACGTGGTCGCGGCGATTCTGATCTTCGTCGTGGCCGCCGCCCTCGCGGGCTTCCTGGCGAGCGCGGTGGGTCGGGTGATGGGAGACACGCCGACCGGCAAGCTCGTCGCAACCGCGGTCCCCGTGCTCGTGCTGGCCGTCGGGGTGTTCATGATCCTGAACCAGCTGCGGATCGCCACGGAGATCGTCACGATTACCTACGCGGCCCTCATGGGCGCCCTGGCGCTCGGGATGGCGCTCGCATTCGGCCTCGGCGGCCGCGACGTGGCCTCGCGCGTGCTCGAGGACGCGTACAGGCGCGGGCAGCTGGAGCGGCAGCGGATACGTGCCGAGCGGGGCGGCGCCGAGGCAACCGCCGGAACGACCTATGCCCCGCTCGAGTCCACTGGGCGGCGCCCGAGGACTGACTCCTGAGTCGCGCTGAGCGGTACTCGGGACCGGCGCTCGACTCCCCGCACGACCGCCGGTAGTGGAAGGCCCCAC
>JBKPFJ010000222.1:0-4582 GCA_046728795.1 Actinomycetota bacterium
GACCCTGATCCTGTTCTTCTGAGAGACCTCGTTCAGAGCCCTGAGGCTACCCGGCGCCGCCAGAAGCTCGTCTGCATGCGCGCCCCTCGCAAGTTGAGATCCAGGTGAACGTGGTCCCGGTGGGCGAGCGTGTCAGACACACATGCTTCCGCTCGCAGACCGAGTAGGGACCCATGCCCTCGGCGCCGGAGAACCACGAGTCGCGCACCTTGCGCTCGAGCCAGGCCTCCAGCGCGAGTGCGCCCCTCGTCGGGCGCCTGCTGCAATGCCTGGCGAAGTCGTAGCGCTCAGGGTCCACGGGCATGGCCAGCAGCCAGGTGGCCGGGTTCCCGTGCGGGAAGGCGTGCGCCGAGGGAACCGCGCAGACGAACAGGGCGAGGCACGCGAAGAGGATCCGAACGGTGCGCACGGACCCCTTGTCGGTGCCTCCCGTCAGCCGCTTGAGCCGAGCCTGACCGCCTCCAGAACCTCGTCCATCTTGGGGTTGTCGCTCTGGTCGCGGTTGTAGTGGGCGAACAGCAGGTGGCCGTCCGTGGCCACGACGAAGGTCCCCGGCATCTGCCTCGGGTCGCCGCCCTGCGGGTTGCCGGCCACGGCCCCGTGCCGCGCCGCGCGCAGCGCCGCGATCCCCACCCTCGGAGAAAGCATCTGGGCCGCGCCGCCGCGCTCGAGGCCCACGGCGTGGTAGCCCTCCCGCTCGGGGTCCCCGAGGCACTCGAGCCCGACCTTGCGCTGGCGGCAGAAGTTGCGCGTGGGGGCGGCCCGGTACATGAACACGCAGACGACCTCACCGCCCAGCGAGCGGATGTCCTCGTGGGCCCGATCCAACTGGATCAGGTGCTCGCGGCAGAACGGTCAGCCGAAGTGGCGCATGAAGGCCACGACGAGCGGTCCCTGCTTCCAGCGCTCCCTGAGCTCCACGGGGCCGTCGACCGACTCGACCGTCAGCTCTGGAAACGCGTCGCCCTCCGACAGGCGCGCCACGCCTAGTCCCGCTTCCCGCGACCGTAGAGCAGCTTGATCAGGCGCTGGAGCAGCCTCGTGGTCCGCGCCCGATACGGGAACATGTGCACCTCCCGCTTGGGCGCCAGCCGCGTGACCAGGATGGTCTGCTGCTTGGTGTACTTGCGGATCCCGTCAGCGCCGTGGCGCGAGCCGAGCCCCGACGCCTTCCAGCCGCCCATCGGCAGCTCGAGCGCCAGGTAGTTGACCTGCGCGTCGTTCACCGTCACCACCCCGGACTCGAGCCGGCGGGCGAGGCGCTGACCCCTGGCCACGTCCTTCGTCCAGACCGAGGCCTGGAGCCCGTACACGGAGTCGTTGGCCAACCGCACCGCCTCCTCCGCGTCGCGCACCTTCATCACCGGGAGCGTGGGCCCGAAGGTCTCCTCGGTCATCGCCTCCATCGAGTGGTCCACGTCCACGAGCAGGGTGGGCTCGTAGAAGTCGCCGGGGCCCTCCCCGCGGCGACCGCCGGTCACGACGCGGGCGCCCTTGGCCACGGCATCCTTGACGTGCTCGTCGATGACCCCGACCTGCGCGGGCGAGGTCACCGCGCCCACGTCGACGGAGCCCATGTCGCCGGGTACGCCCTGGCGCAGCGCGCGCATCTTCTTCTCCACACGGCCGACGAAGTCGTCGTAGACGGGCTCCTCGACGTACACCCGCTCCACCGAGATGCAGGTCTGGCCGCCGTTCTGCATCGAGTAGTAGACGGCCCCGTTTGCGGCGCGCTCGAGATCCGCGTCGGCCAGGACGATCATCGGGTCCTTGCCGCCGAGCTCGAGGCCGACCGGCGTGAGCGTTCTCGCGGCGCGCTCCATGACCTTCTTCCCGACCTCGGTGGAGCCCGTGAACATGACGAAGCCCACGTGGTCGATCAGCTCGGAGCCGACGTCGCCGCCGCCCACCGCGACCTGGAACACGTCCTCGGGCATGCCGCACTCGCGCAGCATCTCCAGCATCAGCAGCGAGGTGAGCGGGGTCAGGCTGGCCGGTTTCAGGATCACCGAGTTGCCCGCTGCCAGCGCCGGGATGCAGTCGCCGAAGGAGTTCGTGAGCGGGTAGTTCCAGGGGCCGATCACGCCCACCACGCCGACGGGCGCGTAGCGGACGACCAGCTTGCGGCCGAGCACTGACGGCGAGCTGGAGCGCACCCGCTCGTCGGCCAGGTACTTGGCGGCGTGCCTCGCCCAGAAGCCGAACGCCGAAGCCGCGTACGAGACCTCGGCGAACTGGGCGTCCTCGTAGGACTTGCCGGTCTCCTCGGAGATGGTGCGAACGATGCGATCCGAGTTGTCCGCGACCCACTTCTGGGCACGGCGCAGGATGCGCGCGCGGCCCTCGAAGCCGAGCGCCTCCCAGCCGGGCTGCGCGGTGCGCGCCCGCTGGACGAGGTCCGCGACATCGTCGGGGGTGAGGGCCGGCACGCTTGCGATCACCTCGCCGGTGGCCGGATTTCGGACCTCGATCGTGCGCTCTCCGGGCGACCGGTCCGCCGCCGACCTCACGGCGGTCGTCGCCTCGGTCGTGGTCCCCTCTGTCGTCGTCTCCGCCACCGCTCCTCCTTCCGCTCCCTACTCGGAACCCTATCCGTGTCGTCGCCGCCGGTCGCCCTTCCGCTTCACAGGGCGCTCGAGCGCCAGGCCGACCCGCGGGGCCATGCCGCTAAAGCGCGCGATCGCACCCCGCGTGCGCGGGACGGCGAGCACGATCCGCTTCGAGTCGAGCAGGCCCACCGCCCGCTCGGCGACCTCCTCGGCAGTCAGCAGCCGCCCGGCGCTGAAGAGCAACGCCGAGTCCCGCTCGTGGCGCACCCCTCGCACGAGGTCGGTGTCCGCCGCGTCGGGGCACAGCGCGTGCACCCGTACGGGGATCCTCGCCTCGTCGAGGTCGCCTTGCAGGGAGCTCGTGAAGCCGAGCACGGCGTGCTTCGTCGCCCCGTAGACGGCCAGCCCGGCGACCGGTCCGAACGCGGCCATCGACCCGAGGTTCACTATGTGCCCCCCCGCTTCGCGCATCGCCTCCACCGCGGCGCGCGAGCCCCACATCACGCCGAGCACGTTGGCCTCCACCTGAAGCCGCACGTCATCGTCGGTGTGCTCCCAGACCTTGCCCGCGCGCAGCACGCCGGCGTTGTTCACCCACGCCGCGAGCTGCCCGCGGGCGGCCGCCTCCACGGCGGCGGCACGATGACCCTCGGGCTCGCGCACGTCCTGGCGCATCGCCCACGCGGCACCGCCGATCTCATCGGCGGTCGAGCGCGCGGCCGCGTCGTCGATGTCGGTCGCGAGCACGGCATAGCCGCGCGCGGACAGCCGCCGGGCGATCTCCCGCCCAAACCCCCGCCCGGCGCCCGTGACCACCGCAGTGCGAGCCATGCGGCCGGAAATCTACAGCCGCTAATGTGCCGCGCCGTGCCGACCGCCGAGGTGAACGGGCAGACCATCTACTACGAGGTCCGCGGGGACGGGTACCCGCTCCTGTGCGTGATGGGGCTGGCGGCGGACACGCTGTCCTGGGCCCTCCAGGTCCCGGCGTTCTCGCAACGCCACCGCACCGTCATCTTCGACAACCGAGACGTCGGCCAGTCCTCGCTTGCCGACGGCGCCTACGTGGTCGCGGACATGGCCCAGGACGCGCTCGCCCTCGCCGACTCCCTGGGACTCGAGCGCTTCCACCTGCTCGGGGTATCGATGGGGGGCGCGATCGCCCAGGAGATGGCGCTCGACGCGCCGGAGCGCGTCGACACGCTGACGCTGGCCGTGACCTGGGCGGGCAGCGGTCAGTGGGCGCGGGCCCTGAGTAGGTCCTGGGGCGGCCGGGTCCAGCGCCTGAGCCGCGAGGAGATGGTCGACGAGCTGATGCTGCTCACGCTCTCGGAGGCCTTCTACGAGAACCGCGAGGCCGTGACCTGGTTGCGGAACATGATGCTCTCGAACCCCCATCCCCAGTCGCCGGAGGCCTTCGCCCGCCAGCTCGAGGCGAGCAGCCGGCACGACGCTCGCGAGCGGCTCGGGTCGCTCTCGATGCCGGTGCACGTGATCGGGGCGGAGCGCGACCTCCTCGTGCCGGTCTGGAAGTCGCGCGAGGTGGCCGAGCTCATCCCCGGAGCACGGCTCACGGTCGTACCCGGCGCCGCCCACGGCCTGCAGGTGGAGCGCGCAGAGGAGTTCAACCGCGCCGTGCTCGACTTCATCGCCGAGCGCGCCGCCGCGGCCGTCTAACCCGACGAGTTGCCGTTGCCGCTCATCGCCTCCACGGCGCTCTCCACGTCCTCGTGGACCGGCGCGGCGCGCGAGAACTCGACGATGCCCAGCACCCGGGCAACCGGGGAGCCGTTCGGCGCTACCACCCGGAGCTCCTGACGGCGCCCGCCCAGGCGGCGAGCGAGCGTGAACAGCATCGCCACCCCGCTCGAGTCGATGAACTCGAGGGCCGAGAAGTCCACCACGAGCCCGCGCGCCGACGTGGCCACCGCGTCGGTGATCGACTCGCCGGTGCGCGGGGCGCCCGCGAGGTCGAGCTCGCCGGTCACACGCGCCACGATCACGTCTCCGCGGCGCTCGATGTCGAGCCCGAC